>NZ_JANRHB010000009.1:0-172554 GCF_024733855.1 Gordonia sp. GONU | reverse complement strand
CCACCACCGCGTGCGCCGACTTCGTGCGCGTGCGCGACGGCTATTGCACCGAACCCGGCTGCGCGGGTTCGTCATTCGACAGCGACCTCGACCACGTCACCGAGTACGACCACACCAACCCAACCCGAGGCGGGGCGACGTCGAGTGAGAACCTGAACGCCAAATGCCGGTTCGGACACCTGCACAAAACCTTCGGCGACTGGATCGATGTCCAGTACCGCGACGACGACGGCCACCTGGTCACCGAGTACCGCACTCCGGAGGGTTTCACCATGCTCGGTGACGCCGAAACCCTGGAAGACTTGTTCCCGAACCTGCGGCGTATCCGTTACGAACAGCCACCTCAGGCACCACCCACACCCAGAGTGATCACCGGGGACGACGCCCCGCCGCTCACCAACCGGCTTGCCAGCAAGCACGCACGCCGGCGGGCCGAACGTGCCCGCAACAAGAAGCAGCGCCTCGCCGACCAGGCAGACCCGCCGCCGTTCTGACGGGTCACGTGTCCTGCGTCGTCGCGCGCGAGTCGTCGAACTCGAGCTCAGCTGTCCTGTGCGTCGAGCTTCGCCGCGACGTCGGCGGGGAATCCGCCAGAGGCGATCGGGCCCCATCGCGTCGGGGTGATGCGGATCAGCGACTTGCCCTGCATGCGCATCGCGGCACGGTACTCGTCCCAGTCCGGATGTTCGCCGGAGATGCTGCGGAAGTAGTCGACGAGGGCGTCCTCGGCCTCGGGCATGTCCAGGACCTCGGCGTCTCCGTCGACCTGGACCCAGGCGCCGTTGAACTCGTCGGACAACACGACGACGCTCGCCACCGGGGTGGAGCGGAGGTTCGTCGCCTTCGCGCGACCCGGATAGGTCGAGATCACGATGCGGCCGTCGGCATCGACGCCGCCGGTCACCGGCGACAGCTGCGGGCAGCCGTTCGATCGGACGGTGCTGAGGATCATCTTGTGACGGGGCCGGATGAAGTCCAACAGTCCGGCACGGTCGACGGCATCGGCTTTCGCAACGGTTCTGGCCATGCCGACGACCTTACGCCGACGTCTACTTCGGCAGTGCGGCGATCAACCCGGCGAGGATCGCCGACACCGGTGGTTCCTGCTTGCCGTCGACGGTGATGTCGTCGTCACTGTTCACCAGGATGATGATGGTCGTGTCGGAATCGTAGTTGTGGAACAGCGACGAGTTGAAGCCCGGGAAATCGCCGTCGTGGCCCCACCAGCCGTCCCGATCGCCGATACCGATGCCATACCCGGCGGTGGCGGTGTTCGGCGGCGGAGACGTGAGGATCGAGTCGCGACGCAACTGCTGGGTGGACGGGTTGAGCACCGCCCGACCGGTGAACAGGGCATCGCCCCAGCGCTGCAGATCGTCGAGGGTCGAGATCACCGCGCCCGCAGTGAAGGCGAAAGACGGATTCCAGTCGGTGGAGTCGACGGTCTTCCCGGCCGGCTGACCCTGGCTGGTCACGCCGTCGACGTGGGGATCGGGGATGTCGACGGATCCGCCCGGCCAGGACGAGTCGTCCATGCCCAGCGGGCCGAAGATCCGTTCGTCGAAGACGTCGCGGATCGGTTGCCGCAGGACCCTCTCGATGAGGAGCCCTAGCAGCACGTAGTTGGTGTTCGAGTACTGCCAGCCGTCCCCGGGCGCGAAGGCCGGTGGCAACGTCTTCGAGGCGTCGACGAGTTCGGTTGGCGCCCAGTCATATCCGGGATCGGAGAAGAATCTCTGCGTGAAGGTGTCGGACAGGGTGTACGACGGGATGCCACTGGTCATGTCTGCGACCTGACGGACGGTGGCGTTCCCGTTGGGGGCGTCGGGGATGTACTTGCTGATCGGATCATCGAGCGAGACCCGCGCGTCCTGGACGAGTTGCAGCAGGATCGTCGCGGTCATCGTCTTGGTGAGCGAACCGATACGGGTGTGATCGGACGCGGTGATCGGCCGATCCCGTCCCTTGACAGCAGTGCCGGCCGTTCCCGTCCAGATACCCGACGGTGAGATGACGCGAGCGATGACGCCGGGGAAGCCGCCGGTGGACTGGAGGTCGTCGAGCACCTTCTGGAACGCGGCGCTGCTCTCGGCCGACACCGATGAGGGGGTGCCCGACCCGTCGGAAGCCGTCTGGGACGGCGAGCAGGCGGCGAGGCCGAGCACCGCTGTCACGCCGAACACCAGGACTCGTAGGACAGCGGAGCGCACGGGCCGACGGATCATCCCGTGATGATCTCTCGCCGACGACTCGAACAGCCAGTCCATCTCCGTATCTGGCGCAGAATTCGCGCTGTCCGGTTTACCTCAGACCCGATGCGCGAAGAGAGCCGCCACCGGGTAGATGTCGAGTGCGGTGGCGACCTTGGCCTCGATGGCCCGTTGCCGCTGCATCGTCCCGAAACCGCCGGCGGTGGGCCGGTCGGGGATCGTGTCTCCCGAATCGACGACACTCCAGGACGATCCGGCCTCGACGAGGGAACGGTGCTTGATCGAGTAGTAGACCGGCATCGGCACGATCGCCACGCCCGGGTCCCCGGCGGCAGCCGCCATCAGGTGGGGGTGGAATCGCGTGCTGATCCAGGTGTTGCCCTGCCCTGCGGGCAGCCCGTCGAGCCAGACGTCACGGAAACTGAGGATGCGTGCGCCGTCGAGTCGAGACCCGAGACGGAACGGGACCTCGTAGTCGTGTCCCGGGATTCCCTCGACGACGGTGACCCCCGTTCCCGGTACCTCCCAGGCGTCGAGGGTGTCGTGCACGAACCCGGCGAGCGCCTCCGCGCCGGTTCCGCGTGAGCCGGTGAACTTCTCGGTGAGGTCCGACTGCAGGCACAGCACCACACCGTGACCGTGACCCGGTGCGTCGGCGGCCGTCTCGTCGCGGTAGATCGCCGGTTGCGGACGGTTGAGTGCGAGCCAGGCGTCGTCCCCGGAGTTCCACACGCCCACGACCCCATCGAGCGCCTGCGCCGACGGCGTGTCACGCACATCGACGATGTCGAAGGTGCCCAGCGCCGTGGCCAGGGCGGTCCACGCGGGTTCGGAGACGGTGGGCACCAGTCCCTGCCCGGTGGCCACGGCCCTCGCTCCCGATCTGCCCGATACCGCGGCGGCCCCCACGAACAGCGAAACATGATGCGGCCACACGGTGTTCACATATCCGCCGCCGAGCAGGTGGATGGTGGTCGCCGTGTGGAGGAGGTCGATACCGGCGCTCAGCCGCGGTGCCAGGCCGGAGTCGAGGACAGCCCGGCCGACCCACGCCCACGGGGCGTCGGGTTCGATGCCGGCGGCGTGGTTCGTGAGTTGCCAGAGCGTGTCGACGACGAGCAGGTTCGGGTGCGCGTCGCCCATCAAGGCGGTCGCCGACCCGGGGTTGTGGCAGTCCAGGATCACCGTCGCGTGGGGACGGATGCGCGTGAGGTGGCGCAGCCAGGTGCGCGCGATGAGTTCGTCGCCGTAGTTGGGGTATCCGGTCGGTGCGATCAGGTAGATGACCTCGCCGGCCCCGCGGGCGCGTCCGAGGTAGGACTCAGCGGCCCGGCGTCGTGCCGATGCCCCCACGCGGCTCGCCAGCCCCCGAAGTCGCGGCGCCTGCCCCCATTCCCTCATGGTGAGAGACTACGGCGGCGGGGCGGCGGCGCGACTCGGCGCTTCGCGAGAGGCGATCCCGGTTCACGCGAATGTGGCGCGGAGGTACGCGAGGACCGCGGCGGCGTCGTCGAGCGGGCCGCGGTAACCGAGATAGCCGTCCGGGCGGATGACGAAGGCCGTCGAACCGTCCGGTCGGTATCCGGCAGCGAAGAGGCCTTCGGTGTCGCGGAGCAACGGCAGGTCGGTGCTGCCGACCTGCGCGGTCGGTGCCGCCACCACGTGTACGGTCATGTGCCCGCGTGCCGTCGCGGTGATCTCTGCGGCCAGGCCTTCGAGCACGGCGACGTCCTCGGCACCCGAGGTCGCGTCGGCGTACAACACGAGCGAGTGGTCGACGCCGCCCAGCAAGGAGAACAGCCGGAGCGGGTGATTCACCGATTCGCGACCGAGTCCTGCGGCGTCCGGGGCCCGTTCCCCTGCCCGCGGTGCCGACGGCGTGCTGGGGACCGTCGAACCCGCGGTGATCGGGCTGTCGGCGTAGGAGATCAGCAACTGGGCTTCGCGGCGCGTCACGAAGTCGACGTCGGTGGAATCGGTGCCGATGCCCTCCCGAGCGTCGCGGACGGTACGTCCGACAACCTCCTCACCGACCGGTCGTCGTTCCAGGTCATAGCTGTCGAGCAGGCCGGGTGCCGCCACGCCGTCGACGGCCAGCGCCAGCTTCCACGCGAGGTTGTGGGCGTCCTGCACCCCGGTGTTCATCCCCTGAGCGCCGGTGGGCGGATGGATGTGCGCGGCGTCGCCGGCCACGAACACCCTTCCGCGACCGTAGGAGTCGACGATCCGATGGCTGATGCGGAACACCGACGACCAGCGCATGTCCGACACGGTGGCGGGTTCGGGTGACAACCGGTCGACGACCGCCTGGATGTGGGACAGCTCGGGCGTGCGGGTGCCCTCGAAACCATGCGCGACACCGTCCCCGCCGGAGGTCTCGCCGATCGCGAGTTCGTCGGGCACGAGCATCGACATGCGATACCGTCCGCGGCCCGGTAGCGGGATGCACACCAGCAGGTCGTCGGTTGTGCCGTCGTCGGCCTGATGCATCGCGCGGATCGCGTAACCACGGGGCATCGACCAGTCCACGGCCACGTCGCCCAGCATGTACTGCTCGGCGAATGCACCGCCCTCGAAGCTCAGACCGAGACCCTTGCGAACCGTGCTGTGCGCTCCGTCGGCGCCGATCAGATATGACGCGCGGACCTGGGTCTCGCCACCGTCCGCGTCGGCCAGCGTGACGGTGACGCCGTCGACGTCCTGCTCGAACGCCGACACCCGCACGCCGCGTTCGATCTCGGCATCGAGGTCGGTGAGCCGGTCTCGCAGGACGCGCTCGGTGGCATATTGCGGCAGCAGGTGGAAGCGGAAGGGAACATCGTCCGGCGTGGACAGGTCGATCCGTGACACCTCAGAACCATTGACGAACACCAACTGCCCGCGCATCTCCATACCCGCGTCCAGGATCGGCTCGAGCACCCCCATGCCCTCGAACACCTCGAGGGTCCGTGGCTGAATCCCAACGGCTTTCGCGTACTGGGGAGGGTCGAGAAGGGGGTCGACAATCCGGACCCGGACACCTCGCCGGCGGAGTTCGATGGCAGCGGTCAGACCGATCGGGCCCGCGCCCGCGACCAGTACGTCTACGTCATTCACACCGAACCCCTTTCGTCGGTCGGCGAGTGCCGACGCTCGCAGGCATTATTCGCCGTGCGGCCGAGCTCGGGCGTGGGACTGGAAAAACGTGGCACAGCTTCGATTCTCGGCACTGCATTGTCGGATGTCCGGAACTGCGGACCGACCGGGTTCAGCGCGGGATCGACGACGGTCCGAGGGTCTCGGCCCCCAGCGCGGTGACCCGCGCGCGGAGTTCGCGGTCGGCGGTGACGACCACTCGACGACGGTCGGGGTGCCGGCCCACGACGTCGACGATCGTGTCGTCGCCGACCGCCGGCGCCTCCACCACCGTGACCCCGGGGACCGATGCGATCCCCCGAGCCCTGCCCTCGACGACGAGCATGATCGCGAGCGGACCGGTCAACGCGTCGATACCCGGGGCAGCGAGTTCAGCGAGACGATCCCGCAACCGCTCCGCCGCACCCCGACGGTCCCGCCACCATCCGTCCGGCACCGATCCGACGACATTCGCACCGTCCACGACGAGCAGCGGGACGTCGAGGTGCGACGGCGTCGGATCGGTCATGACCCCATCAGTCCACGGATCGGCGTGGTCGCGCAACCCCCGTCGGCCGACTGCCCGGGTGTCAGACGATGTCGCCGTGGCAGAACCTGTCGTGCGGGTCGACCGTCGCCTTGATCTCCAGGAGCCGACGACGGTGCTCGACGCTGTAGGACTCCGCGGCGCGGCCGGCGCGTTCGGCTCCCGACGTGAAGTTCAGGTACGTCGCACCCGTGACATAGGGCGCGAGCTCGGTGCGGGTGACGCGCAGCGTCGATTCGACGGCCAACGCCACATGGGGATCGGGGACGATCGAGATGAGTTCGAGGAGGAACTGTCCGGAGCGTGCCCGATCGTTCGCCGCCCGGGCGGCTCCGCGCGCGATTGCGCCGCCGGCGTGGCGGATCTCGGCGGAGACGATGAGCGGTGCCGAACCCGGTGCCGGCCGGCTGCGTCCGGCGATGACGTCGATCGCCTCGTCCTGCAGGTGGTCGAACCATTCGGTGGTGACCATGACCGGCATCGGTTCGGTGGGGTCCATGCTGATCGCGTCCGCTGCCGCGAACGGCATCTCGTCCCACAGGTCGACGAGGGGTGTCCGCCAATCCCGCCACTCGTCGACGATCGCGCGGCCGGCGGCGGTGTCACCGGACCAGCAGCCACGCACCACCGCAAAACTGCCGCCGCGCAACGGTTCCGGAACGTCGTCGGTGGGCGGGAGATTCAGGATGGTGACCGCCGAGGTCAGTTCCTCGCGCTGGGCCGGTGCCCAGTCCCGGAACCGGCGCATGATCTCCTCGGCCTCGGTGACCGGGTAGAACAAGTTGCCCGCGTACACGGTCGCGACGTCGGCGAGGGCGATCTCCATCGAGGTGACGACGCCGAGGCTGCCGGCCCCACCGCCCTTCAGAGCCCAGAAGATGTGCGGGAAGCTCGCGTCGCTGACGCGGATCGGGGTGCCGTCGGGGGTCACGAGATCGAAGGCGAGCACGGCGTCCGACCCCAGACCGAAGCGGCGTCCGAGCCAGCCGAAACCGCCCCCGAGGGTGTAGCCGACCGCGCCGACGATGCTCGCCGAACCCATCAGGGGTGCGAGTCCGTACGGTACCGCGGCGTCGAGGACCATCTTCCAGGTGGCGCCGGCGGCGACCCGGGCGGTCCGCGTGACGGGGTCGACGGTCACCGACGTGAGGCGGGAAGTATTGATGAGGAGACCGCCGTCGGCCGGTACGCCGGTCCCGTGACCGGTTGCCTGGACCGTGATCCGCAGATCTTCCTCGGCGGCGAACCGCACGGCTTCGACCACGTCGAAATGGTTCTCCGGGATCGCGATCACCGATGGTCGGTGGATGACGAGCCGGTTGAAACCGGCGCGGGCCTCGCGAAAACCCGCATCTCCGGGGCCGAGTACCTCGCCGGCGATCCGGTGGCGCAACTGTGCGAGCACCGAGGTGCGGGTGCGGACGATCAACCGTTCGGGTCGGCCGGTCGGTGAGGTGGGTGTCGGGGTCATTCGGTGAGTCCTCGGGTGTGGCCGGCTCGGCCGGCGCGGGCGTTCTTCTGGTCTCCGGTCGGCCCGGATTCGCAGACCAGATTTCCCGACGGGGCTTGGAGGCGACTTGAGGCGGACTTGAGCCTCACGCCGAGGGGGACACGCCCCACTCTGCGGCGAGCGCGTCGATCCGCCCGACCAGGGCTTGTGCCTCTTGGACCATCGCGACGTCCCGAGCGCGTCCGAGCGTCGCACCGAACACCGATGCCGGCCGACCGTTGGCGTACTCGTAGCGGGCGCGGACGAGAAGACGGTGCGCGTCCGCGTAGCGCTCACCGGTCCGCTCAGCGAAGTCGTCCGCCTGGTCCAGGAGGGCGGCCGCGTCGGTCAGCTTGCCCGCGGTGACCAGTACCTCGGCGTGCAACCCGAGCCAGAATCCCTCACCTGTGCGTGGAGGGTCCGCACTGCCGGGCTCGCCGGTCGCGGGTCCGCCGGTGTCCAGCTGGTCGATTCGGACCAGGGCGTCGTCGAGATCACCGGTCATCGCACGCGCCCACCAGTACATGCGTTCGCCGCCGCGACGCAGATATGCGAGCGGACCCGGAACCTCGGAGTCGATGATCTGTCCGGCGTCGAGCGCCCACTCCGCGTCACCGATCATCGCCGCCGCGCCGACCGCGAAGATCGCCGTACCCAATCGCGACCTGGGGTCCGGGCGGGCGTCGGACATGGTCGCGAACAGCCCGCGGCCGGCATCACCGCCGACGTGGATCGTCGCCGCCCAGATCCGGAAGCCGCGCGCCATCGTCAGTTGGTCGTCGCGGAGCCCGTCGACGTCGTCGAAGGGGCCGTAGGTGTCCAGGATGCGATGAGCCGCACCGAAATTGCCGCGCGTGAACTCGTCGATCCCGGCGACCTGCATGCCGAGGTGAACGACCACGGCGTCGTCCGACCGATCGGCACGTGCACGTAGATCGTTCGCGAGCCGGTGCCCCGTGCGTACGTCGGCGACCTGGATGTGCGCGGCGCAGCGGGCGTAGTCGAGGGCGGCCAGCAGTCGCCGGTCGTCGAGTGCGGTCGCCAGTGTGCGGGCGCGTTCCTGGAGGTCGGGGTCGGCGGCGAAGTACCCGTGAGTGGAGACCTCACCCGCGAGCTGGGTGGCGATCGCCCGCAGTTCGGCCTGCTGGTCCCCGGTGGCCCGCGCCAGCGTCGACGCATCGCCGAAATGGCGTTTCGCGCCGTCGAAATCGTAGGTGCGCAGAGCGATGTCGCCCGCCGTCAGGAGGGCGCTGGTCGTACGCTCGCGGTCGGCGAGGGGACCTGCCGACCACAGGTGGCGAGCGACCCGGGTGACCGCGTGCGGTGAGGAATTGCCGGCCAGTGCGTCGGCGATGGCCAGGTGGATGCGTCGGGCGCGCATCGAGGGGATCGCGTCGGCGATCGCCTCACGGATGATGTCGTGGCTGAAACTGAATCCGAACGGATCGTCGGGTCCGAGATCGATGACCCCGGCGGCGGAGGCGGCTTCGAGGGTGTCGAGCGCCTGGTCGACCGGCCGTCCGGCTGCGGTCGCGAGCAACACCAGATCCACCCGGGTGCCGATGAGCGCCGCGATGTCGAGGAGTTCGGTTGTCTCCGTGGACAATCCGAGCAGCCTTTGACGCACCACGTCGCGCACCCCGGACGGCACGGCGTTACCCGCGATCGACCCCTGGGCGGCGAGGATGCGGGCCAGTTCGCGGACGAAGAAGGCGTTACCGCCGGTGCGCCGCTCGATCGAGCTCACCGTGGCGACCTCCGGCCACTGCTGGGTCTCGCGGCGGATCAGCTCGGAGATGTCGTCCCCGCGGAGTGGCCCGACCTGGATACGGCGGTGTTCGGGCAGCCGGGCCAGCGTCGCCAGTGTCGAGGCGACGACCGGCCGGTGGGTCGGCGACCGCAGGGAGGCGAAGAACGTGACGCCCGGGGTCCGTCGAGAAGTCATGTGCGCGAAGAGTTCCAGTGAGGCACCGTCTGCCCACTGGAGGTCGTCGAGGACGATGATCAGCTTCGAGGTCTCGGCGACGCCGTCGAGGAGATCGGCGGCCTGATCGTAGAACTGGAAACGTGCTGCGGCGTCGGGCATCTGGCGCGGTGGCGGGATGACGTTGACGCCCTCGGTGACCATACGGCCGAGTGAGCTGTCCAGGAGCCGCTCACGGTCGGCCGGATCGAGCTGGGGGAGGACCGTGCCGAGGATCTGGACCCACGGCCACATCGACGGTGCCGCGGGATCGTCCACGCACCGACCCCACAGCACCCGCAGGTCGGCGGCACCGGCCGCACGACGGCCGGCTTCGTCGATCAGGGCCGTCTTGCCCGCTCCGGGCTCGCCTTCCACCACGACGACCCCGCCGTGTCCGGTCATCGAGGCGAGTACGGCGCGGTGCAGCGCGGCCAGTTCGTCGGTGCGCCCGACGAGCGATGGCGCGTCGTCCGCGGGGTCGAGGGGATCGGCTTCGGACGTCCGATTCTCCGCGTCGTCGCTCGCCGGATGCCCGACGACGCCGCTGCCGGCTCGCTCGCTCATGGTGATCGCCGCGCGCGGTGCGGTCGGCGCGTCGAGATGTGGGGCGTGGTCGAGGATGTCGCGTTCCAGTTCGCGGAGTCTCGGTCCGGGGTCGACGCCGATCTCGTCGGCGAGGATGCGGCGCGCATTGGCGATCGCCCCGAGGGCATCGGACTGCCGCCCGAGTCGGTACAGCGCGGTGGCGAGCAGGACCCAGAGGCCTTCGTCGAGCGGCGATCGTTCGACGGCGCTGTCGAGTTCGGTGACCAGGAGACGATGGTCCCCGGCAGCCATCCGCGCCTCGAAAGACATCTCCCCCGCCGCGCCGAGCATGCGGTCGAGATGATCGGCGGCCTCGTCGCGGAACGCCAGCCCCTCGAATTCCGGGAGAAGGGGACGGTAGGAGTCGAGGACCTTCTGCAGGAGCGGGGCCGCGGCGGCGGTGTCGCCGTGCTGCATCAGGGTCCGCGCCGAGGTCAGGTCGGTGGTCAGACGCCGCAGGTCGACCTGTTCAGGTGCCGTCGGGAGGCTGTAGCCGGTGCCGTGGGTGAGCAGCACGGTCGAGGGACTGCGCGGTTTGCGGTCGGGTTCGAGGGCCTTGCGGAGCCCCGAGATGTAGGACTGCAGGGACACTTCGGCACGGTCGGGCGGCGAGTCGCCCCAGATTCCCTCGACCAGCCGGTCGGCACGCAGCGGCGCGCCCTCCGCCAGCACGAGTTGCGCGAGTGTGGCACGTTGCTTGCGGGTGCCGAGTTCGACGGGATCGGAACCGATCTGAGCGCCGAGCCCGCCCAAGACCGTGTACGAGAGTCCGAGCATCAGCGTGAGTGTAATGGTCTGGACACCTCTGGCGCGGGGTTGTCGGGGGGAGGTGCGATTCTTCGTCCGACATCTGCGGGTGCCGCGAACCTTGTCGGTGGGCCGTCGGCACCAGGCCACGGTCCCGAAGGCCGGCCGTTTAGCCTCGGGGGATGGGATTCACCAGGGCCGAACTCCTCGAATACCGGGACCGCACCGTCGAGGACCTGGTCGGTGACGGCTGCCGATTGCTGTTCGTCGGCATCAACCCGGGACTGTGGACCGCCGCCACCGGAGCCCATTTCGCGCGGCCCGGAAATCGCTTCTACCCGGCACTGGCGCGCGCCGGGATCGTCGACCGGGTGATCGACGCGTCGCGCGGCATGTCCGAGGCCGACGCCGAACTGCTGACCGGACGGGGGATCGGCATCACCAACGTCGTTGCCCGGGCCACCGCAACCGCCGCGGAACTCACGGTCGACGAGTTGCGGGACGGTGGTCGTCGGCTTCGGGCGCGCGTGCGGGAGGTCGGGCCCCGGGTGGTGGCGGTCGCCGGGATCACCGCCTACCGCAGTGCCTTCGGGCGGCGAGACGCGGTGACCGGCCGCCAGGAAGAGACCTGGGACGGGGCGCAGCTCTGGGTGGTTCCGAACCCCAGCGGACTCAATGCGCACGAGACCGTCGACTCGCTGGCCGCTGCGTACCGGGAGGCGGCGGTCGCGGCCGGCGTGGTGTGAGCAGAGCACCCTGGAAAAGGGGGCGCTTTCCGGCTGTGGCTTCCGCCGGGATGTAGTTCGGTCTCAGAGGTCTTCGGAATTGAGAATCCGGCGGCGCATCGACAAGAGTTCGACCTCCGGATGGTTGGCGGCGGATCTCTCGACCGCGTCGAGCACATCGACGACGTGGGTCCGGTCGGCCGCCACCACGCTCGTGCCGATCATCGCGCGGCGATGCATGTCGAGGTGCCCGACCTCGGCCACCGAGACCGCGAACCGTCGGCGTAGTTCGGCGACGATCGGCCGGACGATGGAACGCTTCTGCTTCAGCGAGTGCACATCACCGAGGCGATAGTCGAACTCGGCGAACCCGATCCACATCAGAACCCGATCAATTGTCGGTGCGGATCAGCGTCGCCACGTGGTCGGGCACGTACTTGGACAGGGAACGCGGCGGCCGGTGGTAGTTGCCCGTGTCGACCGGCTTCTTCGGCAACGTCACCCGCGGACGGGGCACCTCGCCGTAGTCGATGCTGTCGAGCAGGTGTGCGATCATGTTGAGCCGCGCGTGCTTCTTCACGTCGGATTCGACCACGTACCAGGGGCTCAGCGCAGTGTCTGTGTGCACCATCATCTCGTCCTTGGCGCGCGAGTAGTCTTCCCATCGGTAGACCGACTCGAGATCCATCGTACTCAACTTCCATTGCCGCACGGGATCTTTCACGCGCTGGCGGAATCGCTTGAGCTGTTCGTCGTCGGAGACGGAGAACCAGTACTTGCGCAGGATGATGCCGTCGTCGATCAGCATCTGCTCGAAGATCGGCGTCTGCCGCAGGAACCGTGTGTGTTCCTCGGGCGTGCAGAAACCCATGACCTTCTCGACTCCGGCACGGTTGTACCAGGACCGGTCGAACAGCACAATCTCGCCGGGCGCCGGCAGATGCGCGACATAGCGCTGGTAGTACCACTGCCCGCGTTCGCGGTCGGTGGGTGCCGGAAGCGCAGCGACCCGCGCGATGCGAGGACTCAGATACTGGCTGATCCGCTTGATGGTGCCGCCCTTGCCCGCGGCGTCGCGTCCCTCGAAGACCACGACCACGCGAGTGCCGGTCTCACGCACCCATTCCTGGAGTTTGACCAACTCGGTCTGCAGCCGGAACAGCTCCGCCTCGTAGACGTTGTCGGAGATCTTCTGAGGTTTCCGCGTGTCCTTCTTGGCCATGGGAAGAGAGTACGGGCTGCTGACCGGTCAAGGGGTCAGAGCGGCATCGCGTTCGGCTTCGAGTTCGACGATCGACGCGTCGATCCGGGCGCGCGAGAACTCGTTGATGTCGAGCCCCTCGACGATCTCCCACTCGCCGCCGACCGAACGCACCGGGAACGAGCAGACGATGCCCTCGGGCACGCCGTACACGCCGGGTGACGGCAGTGCGGTGGACGTCCAGTCGTCGGCAGGGGTCCCCAGTACCCAGTCGTGAACGTGGTCGATCGTCGCGTTGGCCGCCGACGCCGCCGACGACGATCCGCGTGCCTCGAGAATCGCGGTGCCGCGGCGGGCAACGGTCGGGATGAAATCGTCGACGAGCCACTCGCGATCGGCGGCGAGATCGGCGCCGCTTCGCCTGCCGACACGAGCGTGGAAGATGTCGGGGTACTGCGTCGCCGAGTGGTTGCCCCAGATGGTCACCCGGCTGATCTCGCCGACCTCGACCCCGGCCCGGTGGGAGAGTTGGGCGATCGCGCGGTTGTGGTCGAGTCGGGTGAGCGCGGTGAATCGCTGCGGCGGCACCTCGGGTGCGTGTGCCGAGGCGACCGCGGCGTTGGTGTTGGCGGGATTGCCCACCACGATCACCCGGATGTCGTCGGCGGCAACCTCGTTGATGGCCGCGCCCTGCACGGCGAAGATGTCGGAGTTCGCCGCGAGCAGATCAGCGCGTTCCATGCCCTTGGACCGTGGACGAGCGCCGATGAGCAGCGCGAAACCAGCGCCGTCGAACGCTTTTCGCGGATCGTCGAAGACGTCGACCGACTTCAGCAGACCGAAGGCGCCGTCGTCGAGTTCCATCGCGGTGCCCACGGCGGCGGGAACCGCCTGGGGTAACTCGAGGAGCCGGAGGGCGATGGGCTGGTCGTGACCGAGCATCGCGCCGGCGGCGATACGGAACACGCTGGCATATCCGATGCTCCCGGCCGCACCGGTCACCGTGACGACCGCCGGGGTGGAGGTGCTCACGAGTACTTTTCCATCAGCAGGACCTGGGTGCCCTCTGCCGTGAGCACGAGCGCGTGGCCCACCGAATACCAGGTGAGGGGTTCCTTCGTGAACGTGTTGATCCAGTCGTCGGCGCCCGAGCGGGGACCGGGGCACGCCATCATCGTCGAGGCGAGCGAGGCGAGGCGCAGGACCGAACCGTCGACCTGCATCTCGCCGACGTGCCGGTTGCATCCGGCGAACAGTGAGATGCGGTTGGCGGCGGGGAAGGTCACCTGCAGCGGCCCTCCGCCCGGGATCTGGGGGCCGGTGACCGCCGTGGACGAGTACGACTTGCCGACAAATGGTGGAGTTGCCGGCGCGGCGACACCCGGACCGGCGCTGAATGCGCCGATACCTGACACGAACAACACCGCGCTGACCAGCGCGACAATGCGTAAGCTGATGCGATGGTCGCGGGCTGGGTGGAGTACGCGTGCCGTCTGACGGCGATACCCGGAGCTCACGATCCTTACGGTAGCCGACCGGATGGGGGATGCGATATGGCCTTCGGGGGTGAGATGTGGTTCCGGTGACGTGCCGGACCGAGTATCTGACGGCCCGCCATCACCGTTCCGCGAGCGCCGCGTGGATCGTGATGATGGTCGCGTTGGTCGGGCTCGTGGGGCTCAACATCGCCGGCGTCGACGGTCTGGTCATCTCGGCAGTGGTCGCCGGACTGCTGGCCTTGTCTCTGTTCGCCGCGGCGTACGGCCGACTTGGCGAGCGGGGGGCGGTGCTGCTGACCGTCGACGACGACACCGTGTACTTCGGCGACGAGGACCGCACGCTGGTGTCCTACCCGCTGACCGCACTACGATCCTTCGCGATCGGTGGTCCGGCGGACGACACCTCGCCGATGGCCGGACAGCGGGCCCAGCACCTCACCGTCTTCGGGCAGAAATACCTCAAACTGACCTTCGCGCGTGAACAACCGCGCGTCGGCACGGGGGTGGACGAAGATCTCGACTCCGACTTCTGGAGGGTCGCGATCATCGAGGGCGATCCGGCGGCCGCTGTCGTCATCGATCGACTGAAACAGCATGCGCCACAACGTGTTTCGACACAGAAGAGTTCGACGCAGAAGGGTTCGACACAGAAGGGTTCGACGCAGAAGGGTTCGACGCGACCGAGAGCTGCCGCCGAGCAGCGGGAGAAGGTGTCGGTGGCGTCGGTGCCGCCTGACCACGACGCCTCGTCCGACGAGCACTCACCCGTCGATCTGCGCCGTCCCCGTATCGCCGACGCCGGATCGGATGAGGCCGCGCAGCGGTTGTGGGAGGAGGCGACGCGGCGCCACGACGAGATCCTCGGCGTCTACGGCAACTACGAACTCGACCCGGCCCTGCTGCTGAAGTATCCGGCGGTCACGGATGTGACCGTCGAACAGACCCAGACCTTCCATCTCGCGCTCGACGAGGCCACCGCGCTGCGCACCGACGCCTACCCGGGCAACCGCGGTCGCGCCGATGCCTACCAGCAGTCCGTGGCCGCGCTCCGGCGGGCGTGGATCGCATGCGAGAAGCACGGACGACGCATCGGGGCCGGTTATCTCGAACCCGCCGACCGGGATGCCCTCGACACCGCCCTCAAGCTGTACAACCACGCCGAGGCCAGCAGCACGCCCGCCGAGCAGGCGACCTATTACGGTCGCGTCCGCGACATCGTCACCACGATGTCCGATCGCGGGGTCCTCCATCCGCCGGAGGCTGCGGTCGCCGAATTGCATGCCGTCACGCGGCGCGCACTGGAGGCAGGTACGCCGCAGGTGTGAGCGTCAGTAGTGCGCGGCTTTGATGAGTTCTCCGTCGAGTGTGTACATGCCCTTCGATGCTTCGACCCGGGCCATCTCGATGCGGACCACGTGACCCGGGTCGTCGTGGAGCCGAGGCTCGGACACATCCATGGCGACGGCCCCGCGATCGTATTCGGGAACCGAGCCGCGCTTCATCGCGTCGTCGCGAACGCGGTCGAACAGCTGCGGTGAGATCGCGTCGAAGTCGAAGCCGTCGGGCCGGTGGCGTCCCACCCTGCCCGTGACCTCCGGGAACTTCCCGGGCGCGATCACCACCTGTCCGCTGCGGGTCGGGGTCGTGTACCGGATCAGGACACCGCCGCTGTTCTGGATGCTGCTGGCGCTGATGATCGGGGTGTTGTCGGCGATGCCGCGGACCACGAACTCGTCGAGGACAGGTGCGTCCGGCGCGATGCCGGCGAGCGACAGTGCGTCGCGGGCGATCGTGAAGGCGGTGTCGAAATCCGCAGGGTCGAAGAACTCCGCGACGGTTCCGTCGGTGTGGGCCTCGATCTCGACGTCGCGGACGAAGGCGTCGCCGGGGTCGAAGGTGCCGGTGATGACCACCGGCTCGTTCGGCACGGGTCGCTGGATCTGCACCCGGTCGAGTTCTGTCTCGGCCACCGCGGGGGAGACCTCCGCCGACATCGAGTGGGTGAGGTCACCGAGCGAACCGGGATTGATGGTCGCGGCGTCGAAGGTCTTGTCCGCCCGGTCCATGTTGGGCACCACCGACGCGTTGGAACCGCCGTCCCAGACGTTGATGCTCGTCGCGCGGCCGTTCGTGGGATCGAACACGATCGCCTGGTCGGAGGACGAGTCGAGGTTGTAGTTCAGGCGCAACACGTTTCGGGTGGCATCGGGCCCCAGGCGGTCGACGATCTCGTCCAGGAGCCGCTGGTGGCGCTCGGCGAGTGCGGCCTCGTTCTCGTGCGCATCTCCGTCCACGGCCGAACCGAACGACGGGAGCGAGGGGCCGGAGATCTTCCAACTCCCGGCGACGCCGAACATCAGGGCGAGAGCGACCAGGAGTGTCACCGCGGGGTAGATGACCGCCCACCGGCCGGGATGGTCGTCGAACTCCGGGGTGCCGGTCTGGTCGCGGGGCGGCAGTTGATCGGGTGCGAGTGTCGTGAACGGGCTCGATGCCAGCGCCTGGAAGTGGCCCTTGCCCATGGAGGTGATCCACCGCGCCTCGTAGGAGGTGTCATTCGGCGGGCTGACGGTGGCGGTGACCATCGTTGGCTGCAGATCGTCGGCGCCGAGACTGCTGCGGGTCAGTGCCTCGACCTCGATCTGCGGGGCGTCCCGGGTGACACCGCGCCGGAACTCCGTCAGTTCGGACACCCGTGACGCGCGCGGACCGATCGCGATACCCAGGAAGACCAGCGGAACGCCGACGGACAGAGCGACCCACCAGGCGTTGAACGCGCCGAGACCGACGCCGGTCGCCACCACCAGCCCGGCCAGAACGGCCCGGACCAGACGCAGGCGTGTCCTGTTCGGGAAGGTCACGCTCATCGGCCGTCCTAGGGTCGGGGAAGCAGAGGGCGAAATGCGGGCGGGGCGGAACAGGTGGACTGATCATAATGTCGGCGACCCCGCTCTACCAGGGGCCGCGTACCGTTGTTGCTGACCTGACGGGGCCGAGTGGCGCGACGGGTCGTGTAGTGGCCGGGAAACGATCAGGAGAAGTGTTTCGGTGGGAAAGCTGACCAACAGCATGTGGCGACTTCTGGGTGCCCAGTCGACTCGCAATCAGTCGAAGTCGCTGAGTGTGATCAAGGAGGCCGAAGCCCACACCGATTGGGCAGCCGAACTCGACGACGACGCCTTCGTCGGCGAGGCCGAGAAGCTCGACCTCGGGGCGAAGGCCGGCGACCGGGCCAAGTTCCTGGCGCTCGTCCGCGAGGCCGCGGATCGCTCGATCGGACTGCGCCCCTTCGATGTTCAGCTGCAAGGCGCGCTGCGTCTCCTCGAAGGCGACATCGTCGAGATGGCCACCGGTGAGGGCAAGACACTCGCCGGCGCCATCGCGGCGATCGGGCATGTGCTCGAAGGCCATCAGGTCCACGTCATCTCCGTCAACGACTACCTCGCCACCCGTGACGCGGAGTGGATGAAGCCACTCTTCGCCGTCTTCGGCATTGCGGTGCATGCCATCTCGGAGAGCTCCAGCCGCGAGGAGCGTCGGCGCGCCTACGCCGGCGACGTCACCTACGGCTCGGTCAACGAGATCGGATTCGACGTCCTCCGCGACCAGCTGGCCCTGTCTGAGGCCGACCTCGTCTCGCCCAAGCCCGACGTGGCGATCATCGACGAGGCCGACTCGGTGCTCGTCGACGAGGCGCTCGTGCCGCTCGTGCTGGCCGGATCGACCGAGACCGAGGTTCCCGACCAGGCCATCCACGACGTGGTGTCGCGGATGAAGAAGAAGCATTACGAGGTCGACGCCGAGGGTCGCAACGTGACGCTCACCGACGAGGGGGCGGCCTTCGTCGAGGAGGAGCTCGGCGGGATCGACCTCTACAGCGAGGAACACGTCGGCTCCACGCTCGTGCACGTCAGCATCGCGATGCACGCGCACTATCTGCTCGAGCGCGACATCCACTACATCGTCCGCGACGGCGGCGTCCACCTGATCAACGCCTCGCGTGGTCGGGTGGCGCAGCTGCAGCGCTGGCCGGACGGCGTCCAGGCGGCCGTCGAACTCAAGGAGGGTCTCGCCCAGACCGACTCGGGCGAGGTCATCGACACCATCACCGTGCAGGCGCTCATCGGTCGCTACCCCAAGGTGTGCGGTATGACCGGTACCGCACTCGCGGCCGGTGAACAGTTCCGGCAGTTCTACGACCTGCGGGTGTCGCAGATCCCGCCGAACACCGAGAACATCCGTACCGATCTGCCCGACCGGGTCTACGACACCAAGGCCAACAAGGTCGAGGCGATCGTGGCCTACGTCAAGGAGATCCACGAGACCGGACAACCGGTCCTCATCGGCACTCACGACGTCGCCGAGTCCGAGGAGCTCGCCTACTTCCTCGAGAAGGCCGGCGTGTCGTCGGTGGTCCTCAATGCCAAGAACGACGCGCAGGAGGCGAAGATCATCGCCGAGGCCGGCGCGCGTGATGCCGTGACGGTGTCCACTCAGATGGCCGGCCGCGGTACCGACATCCGGCTGGGCGGCTCGGCCGACGACTCCGCGGCCCGCGACGCGGTCGTCGAGCTCGGCGGTCTGTGCGTGGTCGGCACCGGACGACACGACACCGAGCGGCTCGACAGTCAGCTGCGGGGTCGCGCGGGCCGCCAGGGCGACCCGGGTACGTCGGTCTTCTTCTCCAGCCTCGAGGATCCGGTCGTCACCAAGAACCTCGCGTTCAAGCGCGATCCGGTGTCGCCCAACGACGACGGTTCGATGGGCAGCAAGGGCATCGACCTCATCGAGCAGGCGCAGCGGATCGCCGAGGGCGTGCGCCTGGAATTGCACGCCAACACCTGGCGATACAACAAGCTGGTCAATCAGCAACGCGACATCATCGTCGACCGACGCATGAAGATCCTGACCTCCGACACCGCGCTCGAGGAACTGTCCGAACTCGAACCGGAGCGGTACGCCGAACTGACGGGGGAGAAGTCCCCGGCGGAGGCCGACGACGAGGTCGCCGTCGAGCCGGTGCCCCGTGACGTGCTCGGCCAGGCGGCGCGGGAGATCGTGCTCTACCACCTCGACCGTGCGTGGGCGGACCATCTCGCCTTCGTCTCCGATGTCCGGGCGAGCATCCACCTGCGGTCGCTGGGCAAGGAGAGCCCGCTCGACGAGTTCCACCGGATGATCCTCGCCGAGTTCGCCGACCTGCCCGCCCAGGCGCTGGAGAAGGCGCGGGAGACGTTCCGCGAGGCGAAGATCACCGCCGACGGCGTCGATCTCGGATCGTCGGATCTGCACCGCTCGACGACGACATGGACGTACATGGTCCACGACAACCTCTTCTCCTCGGGCGGGGCGAAGACGCTGCAGGGCATCATCGGGATCTTCCGGTGACCGAGCCGGAGGCGGCCTCCGCGCCGGCTCCGGATCGGATCGTGACCGTGCCGAACGCGCTCAGCGTGCTCCGGCTCGTCCTCATCCCGGTCTTCGTGTGGTTGCTGCTCGTCGAGAAGGCCGACGGGTGGGCATTCGCGGTCCTGATGTTCTCGGGATTCTCGGACTGGGCCGACGGGAAGCTGGCTCGTCTGCTCGATCAGTCGTCGCGGATCGGGGCCCTGCTGGACCCGGCGGCCGACCGGCTCTACATCGTCATCATCCCGCTGGCGTTCGGCGTGCGTGAGTTCCTGCCGTGGTGGCTCATCGGTGTCATCGTCGGCCGGGATGTGCTGTTGTTCGCCACGGCGCCGTTGCTGCGCACGCGCGGTGTGCTGGCACTGCCGGTGCTCTACATCGGCAAGGCCGCGACCTTCGCGCTGATGAGTGCGTTCCCGTGGCTGCTTGCCGGACAGCTCGATTCGGTCGTGGGCGACATCGCGTACCCGGTCGGGTGGGCGTTCATGATCTGGGGCGTGGGGCTCTACCTGTGGTCCTTCGTCCTGTACTGGTATCAGACGATCCTGGTGATGCGACACATGCAGTCGCGCCGTCAGGCCGACACCTCGCCAGACAGTAGAGTCTGACGGGAACGAAAGGGGCTCTTGTGACCGACAGCAAAGTGCCAGAGGACCTGCGCTACACCGCAGAGCACGAGTGGATCGAGAAGATCGGGCCGACGACCGTGCGCGTGGGCATCACGGACTTCGCGCAGGATGCGCTCGGTGACGTGGTGTTCGTGCAGTTGCCCGACACCGGGGCGGAGGTCACCGTCGGCGAGTCCTTCGCCGAGGTGGAATCGACCAAGAGTGTCTCCGACATCTTCGGGCCGCTGACCGGTACCGTCAGCGCGGTCAACGACGCACTGGACGCTTCGCCCGAACTGGTCAATTCGGACCCGTACGGCGAGGGCTGGCTGGTGGAGATCGAGGCCGCCGACGAGGCGACCCTCGAGGAGCAACTGGGAGATGGTCTCGACGCCGCGGGCTACCGCGCCGTCATCGAAGGGTAGGACTTCCCGCCGATACCACCCGGTGGCTCTGATCGACCTGGCTGATCGCCCCGGTGACGATATGATCGACCGTGCCGGAGTCGACTCGCTCGCCGGTGCGATCGACATGACCGGTACGGTTACGGCAGTGGGAATGAGGCGTGACGTGAGCGAACTTCGCGATCATGCACCGAGATCTACCCGTCCGCACACGTCATGTAGATTCAACCGGCCATCGCGGCGAGAGCCGACTCCGAACCGACGCGAGACCGCGATCGGGACCGGAGACGTGGACGGCCGGACAGTGCGGTTGGCCGAACAGTGCGGTGTGCACTGACAGTGCGATTGCACTGACGACGACGAAGGAGAAGTGGTGAGCGAAAACGACAGGGACTTCGAGGCGCCGGTGGAGACCACCTCGGTGTTCCGGGAAGAGTTCATCAATGAACTCGATGCCGGGACCAGCACCTCGAGTGAGCCGGCCGAGACGGGAGTCGAGCGACTCGCTCCCGGGACCGCGCTGCTTGTCGTGAAGCGGGGGCCCAACGCGGGATCGCGGTTCCTCCTCGACCAGCCGACGACCTCAGCGGGTCGGCATCCCGACAGCGACATCTTCCTCGACGATGTGACGGTCAGCCGTCGTCACGCCGAATTCCGACTCGGCGACAACGAGTTTCAGGTGGTCGACGTGGGCAGCCTCAACGGCACCTACGTCAACCGGGAACCCGTCGACACCGCATCGCTGAGCAACGGCGACGAAGTCCAGATCGGTAAATTCCGTCTGGTCTTCCTGAGCGGTCCGCGCGACGAAGCAGACGCCTGAGAAGTCGTGACGGCGTCCACGGCCCCTCGCGGCGAAGGATCGATGTCGATTGGCACGGTCCTCGCCCAGTTGCGTGATGACTTTCCCGACATCACGATTTCCAAGATCCGGTTCCTGGAATCGGAGGGTCTGGTGACCCCGGAGCGGGCGCCGTCCGGCTATCGGCGATTCAGCGAAGCCGACTGTGAACGGTTGCGCTTCGTGCTGACCGCCCAGCGGGACCGTTATCTCCCGCTGAAGGTCATCAAGGAACAACTCGATGCGATCGACAACGGGAACGGCGGCTTCGGTTCCGGCGGGACCGTGGCGTTGTCCACGGCTCGCGGCACCGTGGCCCCCGCAACCGATTTCGGTGCGCGTGCCGGTCGGGTGTCCCGGGAGTCGCTGATCGAACGGACCGGCGTCGACTCGGCGTTCGTGACCGAACTGCAGCGAAACGGGCTGCTGATCCCGGGCCCGGCCGGGTTCTTCGACGAGGATGCCGTGCGCCTCGTCGAAGCGGCCGCGGCACTGGCCAGCTATGGCCTCGAGACACGCCATCTGCGTGCCTTCAAGGTGTCCGCGGACCGGGAAGCCGGCCTGGTCGCCCAGATCGCCAGCCCCATCGCCAAGGGCAAGGGGACCGGTGCCCGGGACCGTGCCGAAGAACTAGTTCGCGAGATCGCGGCGCTGTCGGTGACCCTGCACACGCAGTTGGTCAAGGCGGCCGTCCGCGACGTGCTCGACTGAACACTTTCTCGACCAGCGCACTCCGGCCTCCTCGGTGCCCGCATCGGGCTGAAGTGATCGTGCCGCCCAGCAGCGAGTCGGCCGCCGTGTATCGCCTGAGCGGTGTAGCGTCGAGGTCATCAATCGATCGCCCTACGAGGCGTCTGGGAGGTGCGAGATGAGCGAGATGCGAGTGGTGGGCATCAGGGTCGAGCCCCCGCAGAGTCAGCCCGTGCTCCTGCTCCGCGAGGTCGACGGCGAGCGGTATCTGCCGATCTGGATCGGACAGAGCGAGGCTGCGTCAATTGCCCTGCGGCAGAAGGGAATCGAGCCGCCGCGCCCGCTGACCCACGACCTGATCGTGAATCTCATCCGGGAGTTCGGCCAGACGCTCCTCGAGGTGCGCATCGTCGACATGCAGGAGGGCACCTTCTACGCCGAGATGATCTTCTCGGGCGATCTCCGCGTGTCCGCGCGGCCGTCGGATTCCATCGCCGTCGCGATGCGTGCCGAGGTGCCGATCATCGCCGACGAGGAGGTCCTCGCCGAGGCCGGCCTGCTGATCCCGGAGGAAGAACCCGAGGACGCCACCGCCGAGCCGGTCGACGAGACCAAAGAGGACGAGGTCGAGAAGTTCAAGGAGTTCCTCGACAACGTCTCGCCCGACGACTTCAAGGCCAGCGGCGCCTGAGCTGTCCGTGGTCACGGAACGGCAACCGATAGGTCACCGTTTGTCTCAATCTCAACTTGAGGTTGAGCCTCATGGCGCGTCGCGTTGATCCGGTGTCCCCCGCGGCATAGCGTCAATCCCGACATCGCGCACCATTCAGGGGCCGATGAAGATGTGATCGGCTGACCCGAGCAGGGCCTGGACCGCGTACTGTAGACGTGGATGTCAGGCGTGTGATGCGGCATCCGGTCCGAGCTCTGCAAGGGAGACAGAAGTGGGCGATCGTCCGGTCGACAGTGAAGTGACGTCGAGCGACCCGTCACCCGACCACGCTGTGACCGATCGTCCCGCGGGTCCCACCCAGGGCAGTCTCGAGGAGATCGCACCCGGGCTCTTCCCCGACGACACCGTTCCCGACGAACTGGTCGGCTACCGCGTGCCGAGTGCCTGCCAGATCGCCGGCATCACCTACCGCCAGCTCGACTACTGGGCCCGTACCTCGCTGGTCGTCCCGTCGATCCGCGGCGCCGCGGGCTCGGGTAGCCAGCGTCTGTACTCGTTCAAGGACATCCTCGTCCTCAAGATCGTGAAGCGACTCCTCGACACCGGCATCTCGCTGCAGAACATCCGTGTCGCCGTCGACCACCTCCGGAAGCGCGGGGTCGAGGACCTCGCCAAGATCACCCTGTTCTCCGACGGCACCACCGTCTACGAGTGCACGTCGGCCGAAGAGGTCGTCGACCTCTTGCAGGGTGGACAGGGCGTCTTCGGCATCGCGGTCAGCGGCGCCATGCGCGAACTCACCGGCACCATCGCCGACTTCCCGGGTGAACGGGCCGACGGGGGTATCAGCGAGACGGCACCCGAGGACGAACTCGCCGCTCGCCGCAAGAATCGCACCCGCCGTACCGGCTAGCATCCGCACTCTGCCCGCACCCCGCCACGTGATCCTCACGACTCTCGCGATGTCGTCTGGACCAACGGGACGTGGAACTGCGTAGACTGGTGCGCGCGTCGCTACGCCACGGGAGAGCGTCACCGAACACAGGTGACCGCCGAAGGAGCAATACCTCTCCGTCAAACTCTCAGGCACCCGGACCGTGGTGGTGACGGCGTCTCTGGAAAGTGACGATTCGTCGTCCGCCCACGGTGAAAGGTCGTCACGCAACCGCGTGACACCGAATCTCTCAGGCGTCGTCCGGCCCCGGCCGGTGACATGACAGAGGGGGAGGGCGAGCCTGCCGGCACCGAGCCGGCGCCTGCGAGAGGTTGCCCTCACCATGCCCTCAGCCGACACGTCGTCAGCGCCAGTCACCTTCGTGGACCGCCATGTCGGTCCCGACCCCGACGAGACGCAGCGCATGCTCTCGGTGATCGGTGTGTCGTCGCTCGATGAACTCGCCCATCGCGTCATCCCCGCGGTCATCGCGGATGAACTCGACTCGAACGTGCTGGGGGCTCTGCCCAGCCCCCAGAGTGAGAGTGAGGTCCTGGCCGAGCTCAGCGGTCTCGCCGCCCAGAACACCGTGGCCCGTTCGATGATCGGTCTCGGCTACTACGGCACCCACACGCCCGGCGTCATCCTCCGCAACGTCCTGGAGAACCCGGCCTGGTACACGGCGTACACGCCCTACCAGCCGGAGATCAGTCAGGGACGACTCGAGGCCCTGCTGAACTTCCAGACCATGGTCGCCGATCTCACCGGGATGGAGGTGGCGAACGCGTCGATGCTCGACGAGGCCACCGCGGCGGCCGAGGCCATGACACTGCTGCGCCGCGCCGGCAAGTCGAAGTCGTCGCGCATCGTCGTCGACGCCGATCTCTTCCCGCAGACCCGCGCGGTGATCGAGACCCGCGCGGAGCCGCTCGGCATCGAGGTCGTCGAGGCATCGCTGCATCCGGAGCTGCCGAACCAGGGGCTTCCCGAAGGCGACTTCTTCGGCGTGATCCTGCAGGTTCCAGGTGCTTCGGGTCGGATCGTCGACGCCGCGCCGATCATCGCCGCCGCACACGAGCGCGGTGCACTGATGGCGGTCGGCGGCGACCTGCTCGCGCTGACGCTGATCACGCCGCCGGGGGACCAGGGAGCCGACGCCTGCTTCGGCACCACCCAGCGTTTCGGCGTTCCCATGGGCTTCGGTGGTCCGCACGCCGGTTACCTGGCGGTCGGTTCGAAGCACGCCCGCCAGCTGCCGGGCCGTCTGGTCGGCATCTCCAAGGACGCCGACGGCAACCTCGCCTATCGCCTCGCCCTGCAGACCCGTGAACAGCACATCCGGCGGGAGAAGGCCACCAGCAACATCTGCACCGCGCAGGTCCTGCTGGCCGTGATGGCGGCCATGTACGCGTCGTACCACGGGCCGGACGGGCTCCGGGCCATTGCGCGCCGCACCCACGACGCCGCGGTTCGTCTGGCAAATTCGCTTGCGGCGGGCGGCTTCTCGGTCACGCACGCCTCGTTCTTCGATACCATCGAGGTCCGCGCCACGGGGCAGGCCGACGTGATCGTCGCCCGGGCTCGTCGTGAGGGCATCAACGTGCGCCGCGTCGACGCCGACACCGTCTCGATCGCCTGCGACGAGACCACCACGGAGGCCGACCTCGAGGGTGTGTTGCGTGCCTTCGACGCCGCCGGTGTGCAGCCGCTCGATTTCGCGCAGCCGATCGAGAACCGCACCAGCGAGTACCTCACCCATCCCGCATTCAACCGGTACCGCACCGAGACCGCGATGCTGCGCTATCTGCGCGCCCTGTCCGACAAGGACATCGCGCTCGACCGCAGCATGATCCCGCTCGGTTCCTGCACGATGAAGCTCAACGCGACCACCGAGATGGAACCCATCACGTGGCCCGGGTTCGCCGGACTCCACCCGTTCGCGCCGGTCGAGGACACCGTGGGCATCCGCGAGCTGATCTCCACGCTCGAGGGCTGGCTCGTCGCCGTCACCGGCTACGACCGGGTGAGTCTGCAGCCGAATGCGGGTTCGCAGGGTGAGTTCGCCGGACTGCTCGCGATCCGCGGGTACCACCGGAGCCGGGGGGATCTCGACCGTGACGTCTGCCTGATCCCGTCGAGCGCCCACGGCACCAACGCCGCGTCGGCGGTCATGGCGGGCATGCGCGTCGTGGTGGTCGGCTGCCGGCAGAACGGCGACGTCGATCTCGAGGATCTGCGCGCGAAGATCGCCGCGAACGAGGGCCGGATCGCCGCCATCATGATCACCTACCCGTCCACGCACGGCGTGTTCGAACACGACATCCGCGAGGTCTGCGGCGCGGTCCACGACGCCGGCGGACAGGTCTACGTCGACGGCGCCAACCTCAACGCACTGGTGGGCGTGGCACGTCCGGGTCACTTCGGCGGCGATGTCAGCCACCTGAACCTACACAAGACCTTCTGCATTCCGCACGGTGGCGGCGGACCGGGCGTGGGTCCGGTGGCGGTGCGCGAGCATCTCGCTGCGTTCCTGCCCGGACACCCGCTCGCCGACGAACTTCCGGGCACGGCGACCATCGCCGCGGCACCGTACGGTTCGGCGACGATCCTGCCGATCACCTACGCCTACATCGCCATGATGGGCGCGGCCGGTCTGCGCCGGGCGACACTGACGGCCATCACCGCCGCCAACTACGTCGCCAAGCGACTCCGGGACCACTTTCCGGTGCTTTACACCGGTGAGGGCGGTTTCGTCGCCCACGAGTGCATCCTGGACCTGCGCACGATCACCAAGGAGACCGGCGTCACCGTCGACGACGTGGCAAAGCGCTTGGCCGACTACGGTTTCCACGCTCCGACAATGAGCTTCCCGGTGGCCGGGACCCTGATGGTCGAGCCGACCGAAAGCGAGAACCTCGACGAGATAGACGCCTTCTGCGACGCCATGATCGCCATCCGGGAGGAGATCGACCGGGTGGCCAGCGGCGAGTGGCCGGTCGACGACAACCCGTTGCGCGGTGCGCCGCACACCGCCGAGGCGCTGGTGGGCGAGTGGGACCATCCGTACTCGCGGGAGGTCGCGGTCTACCCGCAGGGACTGCCGTCGGCGGGCGCCCGCGTGAAGGTCTGGCCCTCGGTGCGTCGCATCGACGGCGTCTACGGCGATCGCAACCTGGTGTGCAGCTGTCCCCCGATCGAGGCCTACAGCAGCTGATCGCTCCGGTCGACGAGTCGGTGGCTGGCGCGGCGACGAGCGCGATCCCTGCTCGTTGAGTAGGTGAGGAGCGCAGCGACGAGCGCGATCCCTGCTCGTTGAGTAGGTGAGGAGCGCAGCGACGAGCGCGATCCCTGCTCGTTGAGTAGGTGAGGAGCGCAGCGACGAGCCGTATCGAAACGACTCGAGCCATCCGGTCTATCCGCCGGCGGTTCCCGAAGGCGCCGGCGAGACCGCAGAACTCGCCGGCAGACTCGTGGGTCCGTAGACCACGCGGTTGATCGCGACGATCGCGCCGTTCTCCGGTGTGGGCATCGGATCAGGGGTACGCGGGAAGGTGACCGTCGCGGTGGCCGCCGGCATCGGGGCGTCGCCGCGGAATCCGAGTTCGGTGAGCAGCTTCAGCTGCTCGGGCTGCGACGCGTAGGCGATGAACTCCGCCACCGCATCAGCCGCCACGTCACCCACCTCCGGCCCGGAGAGACGGATGATCGGGTAGTCCGCGATCGGCGTCGGTCCGCCCGGTATCACCTCGGCCAGACGTGCCGCATCGTCGGACTTGGTCATCTGGAAAAGTCGCTGTTCGGTGATCGGGACGACGTGGATCTCGCCCTTGGCCGGGTCGGCGGCGTTGGCGATCGCGGTCGCCGCGCCCTGCGGGGTGCCGTCGGGGGAGAGCGGTGCGCCGTTGAGCATCGCCTTCACACTCGACGTCACACGCGGTGATTCCGCGTCGGCCGTGGTCAGGGGGCCGGTCGTGCGCGTCACGCGGGTGGCGACGGCCTGCGCCGCGAGCGCGCTCGCGTCGGATTGGGCGCCGACCGGCATGGCCATGCGCAGTGCCCCCCAGCCCTGCAGGCCGAACTCGGTGAGCGAGGCGTCGCGTCGTTGCAGGGTCGGGATCTGGGACCAGTCGAGCTGGTCGCCGGCGGCCCGGGCGAATTCCGGCGAGACCGCGAGGACCACCGGGGTCGAGACGAGCGATCGGTTGCTGCCCTCGATCAGATCGGGTTTGGCCGAGGCCAGGTCTGCCGACCACACCGAGGACTGCGGTACCCACGCGGCCGGGTACGCGCCCATCGATTCGGCTTCCCAGGTACCGGTGAGGCCGTCGAGGGTGATCTTCGCGTCTCCGGGACGGACTGCGACGGTGATGCAATGGTCGCGGACCACGGGCTTGGTGTCGGCGAAGGCGGTCGCGATCGCGGCGAGACCGGGCGCGATGTCGGGATCGGCGACTATCGGAACCGACGCGGCGCCCTCGACACACTGGGCGGCCGCGTCGTCGGCCTGTCGGTTGATGCGGTCGCCGAGGTCCTGCCAGGCCACCACGATGGCGGCGACGAGCAGGATCGAGAGCAGTGCGAATACGACACCTCGGCTGACGCCACGGTTGCGGATGCTCTCCCCGCGGTTCCGATGATGTGCCAACGCCGATGCCCTCCCTGCCGTGTGCGCCGGGATCGGGTTTTCCCCGGTCGATGTCCAGCGCAGGGTACGACGATACGCCGTGCCGGTCCACCGGGGACCGGCACGGTCGTATCAGTGCGTCGTGACCGCGGTGTCAGCCGGCCGCGTTGGCGGCCTTGTACTCGCGACGGCGGCGGTGCAGGATCGGCTCGGTGTAGCCGCTGGGCTGCGTCGTACCCTCGAGGATCAGCTCCTTGGCCGCCTGGAAGGCGATGTTGGAGTCGAAGTCGGGAGCCATCGGACGGTAGGCGCTGTCGCCGGCGTTCTGGCGGTCGACGACGGGAGCCATCCGCTCGAGCGAGGCGACGATGTCGGCCTCGCTGACGATGCCGTGGCGCAGCCAGTTCGCCAGCAGCTGGCTGGAGATACGCAGAGTGGCGCGGTCCTCCATCAGGGCGACATCGTGGATGTCGGGCACCTTCGAGCAGCCGACACCGTGATCGATCCAGCGGACCACGTAGCCCAGGATCGACTGGCAGTTGTTGTCGAGCTCCTGCTGCTTCTCCTCGTCGGACCAGTCGGTCTTCGCCGCCAGCGGCACCGTGAGGATGTCGTCGACCGTGGCCGGATCGCGCTTGGCGATCTCGTCCTGACGCTCGAAGACGTCGACCTGGTGGTAGTGCAGCGCGTGCAGGGTTGCAGCGGTCGGCGAGGGCACCCACGCGGTGGTGGCACCGGCCTTGGGGTGACCGATCTTCTGCTCGAGCATGTCGGCCATCAGGTCCGGCATGGCCCACATGCCCTTGCCGATCTGTGCCTTGTGCTGGAGCCCCGCGTGCAAGCCGGTGTCGACGTTGAAGTCCTCGTACGCCGCGATCCACTTCTGCTGCTTCATCTCGGCCTTGCGGACCATCGCCCCGGCCTCCATGGAGGTGTGGATCTCGTCGCCGGTGCGGTCGAGGAAGCCGGTGTTGATGAAGACGACGCGCTCGGAGGCGGCCTTGATACACGCCTTCAGGTTCACCGTCGTACGGCGTTCCTCGTCCATGATGCCGACCTTGAGGGTGTTCTCGGGCAGGCCGAGGACCTTCTCGACGCGGCCGAACAGCTCGACGGTGAACGCGACCTCGTCGGGACCGTGCATCTTCGGCTTCACGATGTAGACCGAGCCGGTCCGCGAGTTCTGGAGGCCCTCACTGCTCATGCCGTGGATACCGATCAGCGAGGTGACCAGGCCGTCGAGGATGCCCTCGGGGACCTCGTTGCCCTCGGCGTCGAGGATCGCGTCGTTGGTCATCAGGTGACCGACGTTGCGGACGAACAGCAGCGAGCGGCCGTGGAGGTCGAAGGTGGTGCCGTCGGGGGCCGTGTACTCGCGGTTGCCGTTGAGCACGCGGGTGAAGGTCTTGCCGGCCTTGGTGACCTCTTCGGCGAGATCGCCCTTGTTCAGGCCCAGCCAGTTTCGGTAACCGGTGACCTTGTCCTCGGCGTCGACCGCGGCGACCGAGTCCTCGAAGTCCATGATCGTGGTGATCGCCGACTCGACGACGACATCCTTGATGCCGGCCGGATCGGTGGAACCGATCGGCGACGCCGGATCGATCTCGATGTCGAGGTGAAGGCCGTTGTTGCGCAGCAGGATCGAGGACGGCGAACCGGCGTCTCCGCGGTAGCCGACGAAGGCGGCCGGATCGGCCAGCGTCGAGGTGGCGCCCCCGTCGAGGGTCACCTGAAGGGCGCCGTCCTGAACGGCGAACGATCGCACGTCGGTGTAGCTGCACTGTTCGAGCGGAACGGCCTTGTCCAGGAAGTCCTTCGCGTAGGCGATGACCTTGTCGCCACGGACCTTGTTGTACGACGACCCCTTCTCGGCGCCGTCGGTCTCCGGGATCGCGTCGGTGCCGTACAGGGCGTCGTAGAGCGAACCCCAGCGGGCGTTCGACGCGTTGAGCGCGAAGCGCGCGTTGAGAACCGGGACCACGAGCTGCGGCCCGGCGGTCTCGGCGATCTCGCGGTCGACGTTGCCGGTGGTGATCTGGAAGTCCGCGGGCACCTCGGCGAGATAGCCGATCTCGGTGAGGAACGTCTTGTAGGCGTCGAAGTCGGCGGTGCCGGGCTTCAGATCCGCGTCCTTGTGATCATGGTGCCACCCGTCGATCTTGGTCTGGAGATCGTCGCGGACGGCGAGCAGCTCGCGGTTGCGCGGGGCGAGGTCGGCGATCACCGATGCGGCACCCGACCAGAAGGCGTCGGCCTCTACACCGGTGCCGGGCAGCGCCTCGTTGTTGATGAAGTCGTACAGGACGGAAGCGACCTGCAACCCGTTGACGGTGATCCGGTCCGACATGATTGCCTTTCTCGAGCGAATGAAGACACATCTATGCTACTCGCCGGTAACGCCGAACCGTACAGGCGTCCTGTTTAGGCGTGGCGCGCGATCCCGGCCAGGTGCGTACACCGTCGTAACACCTCCGCGCGGAGTTGTGTTCCGGCATCGGCGATGGCCGATTGCTCGCGGACGTACTCTGCTCGTCCGGCCGGTGTCTCGATCGGGACCGGCTCGTAGCCGAGGTCACGCAGATCGTAGGGGCTGGCCCGCATGTCGAGGTCCCGAGCGCGTAGGGCCAACTCGAAGCAGTCGACCGTCAGGCCGGCAGGCAGCAGTGGCGCCAGAGTGAAGCAGTGGCGATAGAGATCCATCGTGGCGTGCAAGCAGCCCGGTTGTTCGTGGTCGATCTGCGACGCGCGGCTCAGCTGGTTCTCGTTGCGCGGCCGGGCCGGCCCGGTGAAGAAGCGGAAGGCGTCGAAGTGTGTGCAGCGCAACGGCATCTGCTCGACGACGCGGTCGGTGCCCGCCCGGCCCAGCCGAAGTGGGACGTCGTGCCGGGCCTCGTCGGTGCGGTAGACCATCGCCCACTCGTGAAGTCCGAAGCATCCGAGCCGAGCCGGGCGCGCGGCAGTGGCGCCGAGGAGGTCCACGGTGGCCCGTAAGGCGTCTCGACGGCGCCGGACAAAGTCGAGACCCACGTGCACGCCGGACTCGGTGCGTTCGTAGCCGCGCAACGGCAGGAACTCGTCGGCGTCCTGGAGGACGACGCCGGAGCCCGGGTGCCAGCGCAGCACATGCGAGGGACGCGCTGAGTAGTAGGTGAACAGGAAGTCGATGACCGGGTGTTTGACGCCGTCGCGACGGGCGTCCAGATAGGGACCGATGAGCGTGTCGACACGGCGCCGGTGGTCGTCGCGTCGCGCGCGCCATTCCTGCCCGGTCAGTCGCTCCTTCTCGTTCGACCCGTCCTGCTGGTCCGGGTGCACGGTCATGGCGGTCATACGCGGTGGGTCTCGTCCCGGACGTTGCCGACGAACTCCTCGACGAGGTCGGCGAGCGGGACGATGCCGACGGTCCGGCCGTTGTCGTCCACGACGGCGCCCAGATGCGAACTCGTGCGGCGCAGCACGGTCGTCGCCTCGTCGAGGGGCGTGGTCGAGGCGATGACCGGCAGTGGCCGGATCTTGTCGACACCGATGATGGTGTCCGGGCCGATGTGCTCGTCGAGAATCTCGTCGAGGACGTCTTTCAGGTGCAGATAGCCGGTGAAGGTGCCGTCCGGTCCGCGGACCGGGAAGCGGGAGAAGCCGGTCTCGCTGACGGCCTTCTCGACGGCGCCGAGCGTGGGCCCGATGCCGCCGGTCGCCGACACCTGAACCTTGACGCTGCGCATCTTGTCGAGGGGGATCATCACCTCGGTGACGGTACGGCCGATGGACTGCAGGGCCCGGGTCAGGCGCTCGTGTTCCTCGGCGTCGATGAGTCCCTCCTGCTTGGACTCGCCGAGCATCTGCGCCAGCTCACCCAACGACACCGTGGACTCGAGTTCGTCCTTGGGCTCGACGCGCATCAGCCGCAGCGAGATGTTGGCGGTCCAGTTGTAGAAGGAGATCAACGGACGCACCAGACGGATGAACATCAGATGCACCGGGACCAGCAGCATCGCCGCCGATTCGGGTCCGGCGAGTGCGATGTTCTTCGGCACCATCTCGCCGAGCAGGATGTGCAGCACGACCACCAGGGACAGGGCGATGGCGAAGGAGATCGGGTGCAGCAGGGCGTGCGGCACGTGGGCGAGTTCCAGTGGCTTCTCGACGAGGTGGGCGACCGCCGGTTCGCCGACGCGGCCGAGCAGGATCGAGCAGATCGTGATGCCCAGCTGCGCCCCGGCCAGCATCAGCGACAGGTGTTCACCGGCTCGGATGACGGTCCGTGCACGACTCTTTCCGCTCTCGGCCAACGCCTCGAGACGGTCGCGGCGCGCCGAGATCAACGAGAACTCGGCACCGACGAAGAAGGCGTTGCCCGCCAGCAGCGCGAAGGCCAGCACGACCGCCCAGAGGTCACCCATCAGCTTCCTCCGGATGTCGTGGCTCGTCTCCGATGAGTTCGGCGGGCGGGGCCGGACGCAGTGCGACGACGTCGACTCGACGGCCGTCCATCTGGGCGACGGTGGCCCGCCAGGTGACGTCGTCGCGGGCCTCGGGCATCTCGGGTGAGCCGTCCCCGTCGCCGACGGGGGAGCGGCGCGGCAGGTCGACGACGTCGTCGACAGTGGGAATGCGTCCGAGGCAGTACATGATCAGGCCGCCGAGGGTGTCGTAGGGTCCGTCGGGAGCGTGGTAGCCGGTCGCGTCGTAGAGTTCGTCGATCCGCAGCAGCCCGGCACACAGGTAGCCGTTGCCGTCGATCGGGACGACATCCGCGCGCTCGTAGTCGTGCTCGTCGGTGACGTCGCCGAGGATCTCTTCGATGAGGTCCTCGGTGGTGACGATCCCGGCGGTACCGCCGTATTCGTCGATGACGACGCACAGCTCCATACCGTCGGCACGGATGCGTTCCATCAGGGCGTCCCCGTCGAGGCTGGCGGGTACCCGCGGGACGGTGCGCGCGATCGACGTGACCCGGGTCGTGGCCTGGCGTTCGGGCGGGACGGTGAAGGCCTGCTTGATGTGGACCACGCCGACGAGGTCGTCGAGGTCTCCGTCGACGACGACCGGGAAGCGCGAGTGACCGGTACGCGACGAGGCCATCACGAGGTCGCGCACGGTGTCGTCGCGGTCGAGGGTGTCGATGGTGACGCGGGGGGTCATCAGGTCTTCGGCGGTGAGCTCGCCGAAACGCAGAGAACGGTCCACGAGCGTCGCGGTCTGCTCGTCGAGCGCGCCGCGCCGGGCCGAGTTGCGGACCAGGGACACCAGTTCCTGCGGTGAGCGGGCCGAGGCGAGTTCGTCGGTGGGTTCGACGCCGAGTCGGCGGACGACCCAGTTGGCGGTGCCGTTGAGTCCGTTGATCGCCCAGCGGAAGACAGCGGAGAAGGCGGTCATCGGACCGGACGTGGCGCGGGCGACGGCCAGCGACTTCGCGATCGCGAGGTTCTTCGGGATCAGCTCGCCCAGGACCATCGACAACGATGTGGCGATGACGAGCGCGAGGATGAGCGAGGTCGCCGAGGCGACCGACTCGCTCACCCCGACCGCTGCCAGCGGTGGCTTGAAGAGGCGGGCGAGGACGGGTTCGGCGATGTAGCCGGTGATCAGCGTGGTGATCGTGATGCCGAGCTGGGCGCCCGACAACTGAAACGACAGCGTCGAATGCGCGCGCTGCACGAGGCGTGAGCGACGGTCTCCGCGTTTGGCGACATCTGCAGAGATGGTGGATCGTTCGAGCGCGGTCAGGGAGAACTCGGCCGCGACGAACAGCGCGGTGCCCAGCGTCAGGGCGATGAACCCGACCAGGCTCGCGACGAGCAGCAGGATCTCCACGTCACCACCCGCCCGGCAGGGGACGCCCTTCGGCGAAGCCGGCGGGCGACTGGATCCCGAGGACGACCTTGTCGTGCAGCTCCCGCAGGTTTCGGGCCCCGGTGTACGTGGCGGTGCTGCGGATCCCGGAACAGATGTGGTCGATGAGGTCCTCGACGCCCGGGCGATCGGGATCGAGTCGAATACGCGATGTCGAGATGCCCTCCTCGAAGAGACTCCTGCGGGCGCGGTCGTACGGACTGTCGCCGGAGGCCCGGGCGGCCACGGCGCGTTTCGACGCCATGCCGAAACTCACCTTGTACGGGCCGAGTTCGTCCTCGTGGAGGTCACCGGGCGATTCGTGCGTGCCCGCGAACCACGAGCCGACCATCACGTTCGACGCGCCGGCCGCCAGCGCGAGGGCGACGTCCCGCGGATGACGGACACCGCCGTCGGCCCACACCGACGCTCCGTGACTCGCTGCGACACCGGCGCATTCGGCGACGGCGGAGAACTGCGGACGGCCCACACCGGTCATCATCCGGGTGGTGCACATCGCGCCCGGACCGACACCGACCTTGACGATCGACGCGCCCGCGGCGAGGAGGTCGAGGGTGCCCTCCGCCGAGACCACGTTGCCCGCTGCGATCGGGACCCCGAGTCCCGCGTCGGCCACCGACTTCAGTGCGCTGAGCATCTTCTCCTGATGGCCGTGAGCGGTGTCGATGACCAGGAGGTCGGCGCCGGCGGCGGCGAGAGCGCGGGCCTTGCCGGCCACGTCGCCGTTGATCCCGACGGCGGCGGCGATCCGCAGCGCGCCGGTGTCGTCGACGTTCGGCTCGTAGATCGCGTGGCGCAGAGCGCCCACGCGGTTCAGGACCCCGGCCAGTCTGCCGTCGGCATCCACGAGCACTGCCACGCCGAGGTGGAGGTCGCCGAGCGCGTCGAACACCTCGCGGGGCGGGGTGTCGACGGGCAGGGTGACGATGTCGGGGTCGAGTACGTCGCGTACCCGGGTGAAACGGTCGACGTCGCGGCACCGTTTCTCGGTCACGACACCGACCGGATGTCCGTCGTCGACCACGACCGCCACCCCGTGGGATCGCTTCGGGATCAACGCGATCGCATCGGTCACCGAGTCCGACCGGGTGAGCGTGACCGGGGTGTCGGCCACGAGGTGGCGTGATTTCACGAAGGCGATCGAAGCCGCGGCGGCCTCGATGGGGAGGTCCTGCGGTAGGACCACGAGTCCGCCGCGGCGCGCGACCGTCTCGGCCATGCGCTTGCCCGCGACCGCGGTCATGTTCGCCACGACGAGTGGGATGGTGGTCCCACTCCCGTCCGAGGTCGACAGATCGACATCGAATCGCGAACTGACCTCCGACCTGCTGGGGACGATGAAGACATCGTCGTAGGTCAGGTCGTGGGTCGGTCGATGGCCTTCGATGAATCGCACCGGTTCTCGCAGGCTCCTATTCGGTCACTTCCGAGCGGTCGCCGCTCCACAGCGTGTGGAAGGTGCCTTCCTTGTCCACGCGCTGGTAGGTGTGCGCGCCGAAGAAGTCGCGCAGACCCTGGGTGAGAGCGGCCGGCAGGCGCTCGGCGCGCAGGCCGTCGTAGTAGGACAGTGACGATGCGAAGGCCGGCACCGGGATGCCGAGCAGCGTCGCGGTCGAGACGACGCGTCGCCAGCTGTCGATGCCCACCTCGACCGCCTCGCGGAAGTAGGGGGCCAGCAGCAGGCTGGGCAGGTCCGGATCCTCGTGGTAGGCCTCGCGGATGCGGTTGAGGAACTGCGCCCGGATGATGCAGCCGCCGCGCCAGATGGTCGCCAGCGAACCGCGGTCGACGTTCCAGCCGTATTCGGCGCTGCCTGCGGCGATCTGATCGAAGCCCTGTGCGTAGGCGACGACCTTCGAGGCGTAGAGGGCGGTCTTGATGTCGTTGATGAACTGCGCCTTGTCGGTGGGCGAGGCACCGAGGTTGCCCGACGACAGGCCGCGGGCCGCGACACGCTGATCGGTGGCGCTCGACAGTGCGCGGGCGAACACGGCCTCGGCGATGCCGGTGGTCGGGATCCCCAGGTCCAGTGCGGACTTCACGGTCCAGCGGCCGGTGCCCTTCTGGCCGGCGGCGTCGACGATCACGTCGACGAGGGGCTTGCCGGTCTCGGCGTCGACCTGGCTGAGCACCTCGGCGGTGATCTCGATCAGGTAGCTCTCGAGTTCGGTGCCGTTCCACTCACGGAAGACGTCGGCGATCTCGGAGACGGGCATGTCGAGGGCTTTGCGCATCAGGTCGTAGGCCTCACCGATGAGCTGCATGTCGGCGTACTCGATGCCGTTGTGGACCATCTTGACGAAGTGGCCGCTGCCGTCGGGGCCGATGTGGGTGCAGCACGGTTCGCCGTCGACCTGGGCGGCGATCGACTCGAGCAACGGGCCGAGCGATTCGTAGGACTCGGCGGGACCGCCGGGCATGATCGACGGGCCGTTGAGCGCGCCCTCCTCGCCGCCGGAGATGCCGGCGCCGACGAAGTTCAGTCCACGGGCCGACATCGCGGCCTCGCGGCGGATGGTGTCGGTGTAGAGCGCGTTACCGCCGTCGATGATGATGTCGCCCGGCTCCATCGCATCGGCGAGCTCGTTGATGACCGCGTCGGTGGCGTCGCCCGCCTTGACCATGATCAGGACGCGGCGCGGACGCTCGAGTGCGGCGACGAATTCGGCGACCGTCTCGGTGCGGATGAATTCGCCGTCGCTGCCGTGGTTCTCGAGCAGTGCATCGGTCTTGGCGACGCTGCGGTTGTGCAGCGCGACCGTGTACCCGTGACGGGCGAAGTTACGCGCGATGTTCGAACCCATGACGGCCAGACCGGTGACGCCGATCTGAGCTTTCCCGGACGGTGACGATCCCTCGACGTTGTTCATGCCCGACAGCCTATTGCCTCACGATCCGATCCGGCGATCTGCCTCACCTTTGGTGTATGCCCGGACGATGTTCACAGCAGTCGTCCGGAGCGCGGATATCGGACCGCTCTCACAACGCCGACATCAGGCGATTGAGTTCGGTGAGCCACGGGATCGCGACCGCGAGGGTCGGCAGGACCAGGATGCCGGCAGCGGTGACGTAGGCGCCGACCGCGATCCAGCGGGCGGGGCGGTCGTCGCGCAGACGGTGGACACGGGTGAGCGTGGTGGGTCCGCCGACGGCCATCGCACCGCGAGGAGCGACCGCGTCGGCGCAGGCGACGAGTGCGCGTCCGAGTGTTGTCGGCGCGGTGGCGCGAACGGCCTGATCGTCGGCGAGCGCTTCGACGAGCAGTTCGGCGGCGCCGAGGGCGGAACTGGACCGGACGAACCGCGGGAAGGCCTCGTGCAGGGCGATGAACGCCTCGAGGACGAGGTCGTGGCGTGCGCGCAGGTGAGCCCGCTCGTGGGCGATGACGGCGATGAGCTCGTCGCGGGTCAGGCGATGGACGACGCCTTCGCTGACGACGACGCGTTGCCGCAGGCCGGGGAGGCAGTAGGCGAGTGGCTGCTCGACGTCGATCATCCGGACGTCGCGGGCGTAGAGCGGATCGTCGGCGTCGGTCCGGTCGCAGCGATCGAGGATGTCGATCAGCTGGCGGTGGGCTTTGCGGCGGGCGCGGGTGCGCAGTCCGACGCGGATGGTCGTGTAGAAGAGGCGGGCGCCGACCAGCAGGGTGAGGACGAAGACCCCTACGCAGGTCAGCCACAGGGGGAGGCCGAGGCGTTCCATCTCGTGCAGCGGATGTGTCGTCGGTGTGCCGTCGGCGCCGATCACCAGGAGGTTGGCCGCGATCGCCAGGCCACAGCTGAACGCCGACAACACGGCGGCGAGAGCGATGGCCTGCCACAGCGTCATCGCCGCGCGCGGGGCTCTGATCGGCCATCGTGCCCGGGACAGTGCCTCGGGTACAGGGCCGGCGAGCACCAAGCTGACGATGCCGAAGAGCAGGGCGGTCATCCGGTGGGCTTCCTCAAAGGGTGGGCTGTTGGGGGTGTGCCGCGAATCTAGCCGGTCTCGCCGGTTCCTCGTGCGGCTTCGAGTTCATCGAGGGCCTCGCGGAGTGCGGCGGCCTCGTCTGCGCCGACCCGGCCGACGAAGGACACGAGTGCGGCGTGCCGTGACCCCGGTGCGTCGGCCTCGCTGAGCGCGTCGACCATCAGGTTCGCGACCAGGTCCTCACGGGGGTGCGTCGGAACGTACTTGTGCGCACGGTCGTCGCGGATCTGGGTCACGAGGTTCTTCTTCGCCAGCCGCTGCAGCACGGTCATCACCGTCGTGTAGGCGAGTGACCGATCCCGCGACAGTTCGGCATGTACCTGCCGCACGGTCTTCGGTTCGGATCCGGCCCACAACGTGTCCATCACCGCGCGCTCGAGGTCGCCTAGCCCAGTCATCTTTCGCATTTTACTGCTGTGCCTCCCGTTGTGTGTCTCTCGGCTCGCGTCTTCACCCGATCGACGCGTCCGCGCCGGCGATCTCGCCTCTCACGTGGCACTTCACCACAGCCCTTGACACGTTGGTAAGGCTAGCCTACATTAAGTGACGTCGGACCGCGCGAGAGTCCTGAGGGCTGCAGAGACCCCCGGTCCACGCCACGGAAGGTCCCGCATCTCGACGAGGTGCGGGGCCTTCCGGTGTCTCTGAGGAGACAACGCCGGCCCTGGCATCCGTGTTCCCGGGGCGGTATCGCGAACGGCACGGGGCCGTGTCAGTGTTGACGCCATGACTGCGAACAGTGCGGACGAGATCCTCCAGAGCTCCTTCGGCAAGGGGCTCGACGGCGTACTCGGACTCGAGGTCGTCGAGGCCGGACCGGACCGGATCGTCGCGACGATGGAGATCACCGAGAGTCACCATCAGCCGTTCGGGATCGTCCACGGCGGCGTCTACTGCGCGATCGGCGAGAGCGTCGCGAGCATGAGCGGGTTCTTCTGGCTACAGGAGACGGGTATCGGGGGCACAGCGGTCGGGGTCAACAACAACACCGACTTCCTGCGTTCGGTGAGCTCGGGAACGGTCACCGCGACCTCGACGCCGATCCACCGCGGCCGGCGCCAGCAGCTGTGGGCCGTCGACATGGTCGACCAGGACGGCACGTTGCTCGCCAGGACGCAGGTGCGACTCCAGAACATCGAGGCACGCTGATCGGCTCGCTGACTACGTTCCGGTGACGCCGGTCTCACCTCCTGAGGACTGACCCGCGGCGTTCCGGGCGGCGGATCGGCGTCGGCGAGCCGTGGCCACGCCGACGTGGCAGGATGTCTCCACTGCCATCGACCACGACCTCCCGGGTCGGCCATCTGCGAGGAGCGATCTCGGTGCGACTGTCGCCGCATGAACAAGAACGGCTGTTGATCTCGTATGCGGCCGAACTCGCGCGACGGCGGCAGGCCCGTGGGCTCAGGCTCAACCATCCCGAAGCGGTTGCGCTCATCACCGACCACGTCCTCGAGGGTGCCCGCGACGGTCGATCGGTGGCCGAGCTCATGACCTCCGGTCGTGAGGTGCTCGGACGCGACGACGTGATGGATGGCGTGCCCGAGATGCTGCACGACGTCCAGGTCGAGGCGACGTTCCCCGACGGCACCAAGCTGGTGACCGTCCACGACCCGATCGTCTGAGCGCTGCTCCGCCAACCGATCCGAGCTGCTGAAGAGAGACCGAGATGTCGGGTACGCGACCCACCGCCACACGCTCCTCACTCGTCCCGGGTGAGGTGATCCCCGCCGAGGGCACGATCGAGCTGAACGCCGGTGCCGACACCGTCGAGTTGGCTGTGGTCAACACCGGCGACCGCCCGGTCCAGGTCGGGAGCCATGTGCACTTCCCGCAGTCCAATCCCGCACTCGACTTCGACCGTGCGCTCGCGCACGGACGACGCCTCGACATCCCTGCCGGTACCGCGGTGCGGTTCGAACCGGGTATCGAGATGACCGTCGGCCTCGTCCCGCTCGGGGGAACCCGTGAGGTGTACGGGATCTCGCTGGATCCGCCGGGCGAATGCGGACCGGTGGGTGCTCCCGCTCCCATGACGGATCGCGCCGACGGGAGCAAGTGAGATGGCGACACTCGGCCGCGATCGCTACGCGCAGCTCTTCGGTCCGACGACCGGCGACCTGATCCGCCTCGCCGACACCGATCTGCTCATCGAGGTCACCGATGACCTCTCGGGCGGCCCCGGGCGCGCCGGTGAGGAAGCGGTCTTCGGCGGCGGCAAGGTGATCCGCGAATCGATGGGCCAGAGCCGTGCGACCCGCGCCGACGGTTCACCCGACACGGTCATCACCGGCGTCGTGGTCCTCGACCACTGGGGAATCATCAAGGCGGACCTGGGAATCCGCGACGGACGCATCGTCGCGCTGGGTAAGGCGGGAAACCCTGACACGATGGACGGCGTCCACCCCGACCTCGTCATCGGACCATCGACGGAGATCATCGCCGGCAACGGCAAGATCGTCACCGCAGGTGCCATCGACTGTCACGTGCACTTCATCTGCCCGCAGATCATGGACGAAGCACTCGGCAACGGCATCACGACGCTGATCGGTGGGGGTACGGGCCCGGCCGAGGGGAGCAAGGCCACCACCGTCACCCCGGGTGCCTGGCATCTCGCGTCGATCCTCGCCGCGACGGACCACTGGCCGATGAACATCGCGCTGCTCGGCAAGGGCAACACGGTCAGCACGGCCGCGATGCACGAGCAGATCCGGGCGGGCGCTTCGGGTTTCAAACTGCATGAGGACTGGGGGAGCACACCGGCCGCGATCGACGCGTGTCTGCGGGTGGCCGAGGAGACCGGGGTGCAGGTCGCCCTGCACTCCGACACGCTCAACGAAGCGGGCTTCGTGGAGAGCACGCTCGGCGCGATCGCCGGCCGCAGCATCCACGCGTATCACACCGAGGGCGCCGGCGGTGGCCACGCGCCTGACATCATCACGGTCGCGGCATATGCGAATGTGCTTCCGTCGTCGACCAATCCGACGCGGCCGCACACCGTGAACACCCTCGACGAGCACCTCGACATGCTGATGGTGTGTCATCACCTCAACCCCACGGTGCCGGAGGATCTGGCGTTCGCGGAGAGCCGGATCCGGCCGTCCACCATCGCCGCCGAGGATCTGCTGCACGACCTGGGTGCGATCTCGATGATCGGTTCGGACTCGCAGGCGATGGGCCGTGTCGGCGAGGTGGTCTTGCGCACCTGGCAGACCGCCCACGTCATGAAACGCAAGCGCGGTGCGCTGCCCGGAGACGGCCGCGCCGACAACAACCGGGCCCGGCGGTACATCGCCAAGTACACGATCTGCCCGGCCGTCGCGCACGGCTTCGACGACGAGATCGGGTCGGTGGAGGTCGGCAAGCTCGCCGACCTCGTGCTCTGGGACCCCGCGTTCTTCGGCGTCCGGCCCGATCTGGTGATCAAGGGTGGTGCGATCGCGTGGGCGGCGATGGGTGACGCGAACGCGTCGATTCCCACGCCGCAACCGGTCCTGCCGCGCCCGATGTTCGGTGCCGCACCGAAAGTGGCGGCCGCCACGTCGGTGAGTTTCGTCGCCCCCGGCGCGGACCCCGACCTCGCCGAGCGGGTCGGTGTCGATCGCCGACTGGTCCCGGTCAAGAACACCCGCGGGGTCGGCAAGGCAGACATGGTCAACAACGACGCGTGCCCGACGATCGAGGTCGATCCCGACACGTTCACGGTGAAGGTCGACGGCGAGGTGTGGGACGCCGAGCCGGTGTCCGAACTGCCGATGGCACAGCGGTACTTCCTGTTCTGATGTCCGACCGTCCGGAATCGTCCCCGTCCTCGCCCGCACACGCGCCGCTGGCGATGATGCTGTCGCTTGCCGACTCCCGGCTTCCCGTCGGCGGGCACGTGCACTCCGGCGGCGTCGAACAGGCGATCGCCGACGGATTCATCCGCACGGCAACGGATCTGGCGGACTTCCTGTATCGCAGGGTCACCACGAGCGGTCTCGTGGCCGCGTCGGTCGCCGCTGCCGTCGCCGATGGGGCACTGGAAGTCGGTGCGGCGCAACGTGAGGTGAATGCACGCACCCCGTCGGCCGCAGCCCGCAAGGCGTCGCTCGCGCAGGGCCGGGGAATGGTCCGGCTTGCGCGCCGCATGTTTCCCGACCACGACTGGACGGTGCACCGGCCGGCCACACATCTGCCGGTCATCAGCGGATCGATCGGCGCCGCGTCGTCCCTGTCCGGATTCCACACCGCACTGATCCTCGTCTACACGACGATGAGCGGCTCGGCGACCGCCGGCCAGCGCCTGCTCGCCCTCGATCCGGCGGATGTCTCGATCATGATCGCCGACCTCGGCGCCGAATGCGAACGAGTCGCGGCCGAGGCCGCCGTGGGGCTTGCGGACCTGTCCGACCCGGTCCTCGACATCTTCGCCGAACGCCATGAGCGACAATCGATGCCGCTCTTCATGTCCTGACAATCCGGGTCTACCGGAAATCGTCCTGAAGCCCCGACCGAGAGGAGTCGACGATGCCCCCGCATCTCATCGACGGGCAGCCCCACAGCCACGACCACGACCGTCCCCGCCGGAAGCGTGAACCCGGTGAGGCGCTGCGCATCGGCGTCGGCGGCCCCGTCGGATCCGGGAAGACCGCCCTGGTCGCCGCGCTCTGCCGCCAGCTGCGCGACGAGCTGTCGGTCGCGGTGCTGACCAACGACATCTACACGACCGAGGACGCGGACTTTCTGCGGCGCAACGCGGTCCTGCCCGACGAGCGGATCACCGCGGTCCAGACGGGGGGGTGCCCGCACACCGCGATCCGCGACGACATCACCGCCAATCTCGACGCCATCGACGACCTCGTCGAGGCGAATCCGCCGCTCGACCTGATCCTGGTCGAGTCCGGTGGCGACAATCTCACGGCGACGTTCTCGACGGGCCTCATCGACGTCCAGATCTTCGTGATCGACGTGGCCGGTGGCGACAAGGTGCCGCGCAAGGGCGGTCCGGGCGTCACGTTCTCGGATCTGCTGGTGATCAACAAAACCGATCTGGCCGAGCGCGTGAACGCCGACCTCGACGTCATGCGGCGCGATGCGGACAAGGTGCGCGAGGGACGTCCGACGGCGATGATCTCACTGACCGACGATCCAACGGCCACCGACGTGCTGGCCTGGGTCCGCGAGCAGCTCGCGGCACCCGTGACGACCGGCTAGCGATGCGTACCGACGTCGAGATCACCGCGACCGCCGACCGCGGTGTGCGGCACCGCGCGACCGGTGGTCTCGCCGTCCGGGTGACCTCACCCGGCCACGTGCAGTTGATCGGTACCGCGGCGACGCCGCTGGGTGGCGACGAGATCGCGATCCGCATCCGGGTGGAGCCCGGCGCACATCTGAGCGTGGGCACCGTCGCCGCCACGATCGCGCTGCCTGCCCGGGACCGCGCGGATTCCCGGGCCCGGTGGGAGATCGAGGTGGGTGCGGGCGGCCGTCTGCGTCTCGATCCGCAGCCGACTGTGGTGGCCGGCGGCGCGGTCCACACTTCCGACGTCGTCGCCGAGATCGACCCGACCGGGATTCTCGATCTGTACGAGCACGTGCAGATCGGCCGGGCTGTCCGGATCGACCGGGCGACGACCACGGATCTCGACCGGATCGACCGCGACCGAACCGGCTCCTGGACCGGTGGCCTACGGGTGACGGTCGGCGGTGAGATCTGGCTGGCACATCGGGTCATGCTGGGCGCGTCGACACCCGCCGCCGCGATCGGTCATCGTGCGATGAGCAACGTCTTCCGTTTCCCGGATGACCGCCCGGAAGAAGTGCATCCGAGCGAGTTCGCGGCTCGGCTGCGCCTGGCCGGGGAAGCCACACTCACCAGCGCACTCGGCGCGTCGGTGACGGTCACGCGCCGCCTGACCGACGCTCTCGACACCGCAGCGCTGGTCCCCAACGGTTAGGGGACCAGCGCTGCGGTAGGTCTGTCTGCCCGGGCGTCAGCTGGCCTCGGCTTCGGACTCCTTGCCTGCAGCATCCTTGCCGGCGGCGTCCTTGCCCTCGGTGGGCACCGAGCCGGATGCGTCGGTGGCCTTCGAGTCCACGGTCCCCGTGTCGGTCTTCGCGGCATCGGCGTCGGGTCCGGTTCCGTTGCTCTCCGCGGCCTGCTTCTCCAGTGCGGACAACTGTCCGATCGCGGTGCGAGCGTAGACCTGCTGTTCGGTGACGGCGAGCTGCGAGCGGCCGCGGGTGGTGAACGCGAAGAACCAGTTGATCAGCGTGTTCAGCCGGTTGCGGAAGCCCACCAGGTAAACGAGGTGCAGTGCGAGCCAGCCCAGCCACGCGAAGTAGCCCTCGGTCTCGAAGGGCTTCTTGAAGCCCGGGATCGGGACCTGCATCACCGCGGAGTACCGCGAGATGGTCGCCATCGAACCCTTGTCCCAGTAGCTGAACGGCTTGCGCTGGTCCGGCGTCTGGCCCTTGAGCTCGGCCTTGATCGCATCGGCGGCGTAGCGACCGCCCTGGATCGCACCCTGTGCGACACCGGGCACGCCGTCGACGGCCATCATGTCGCCGACCACGAAGACCTCGGGGTGACCCGGGATCGTCAGGTCCGGTCCGACCTTCACCCGGCCCGCGCGGTCGAGTTCGACACCGGACTGGTCGGCGAGTTGCTGGCCGAGCGGGCTGGCCTGGACACCGGCCGACCACACCTTGCATTGCGACTCGATGCGACGGGTGGTGCCGTCCTTCTCCTTGACGACCAGACCGTCGTAGTCGACGTCCACGACCATCGCGTTGAGCTGGATCTCCACGCCCATCTTCTCGAGACGGGCCGCGGCCTTCCCGCCGAGCTTGGGGCCGAACGGCGGCAGCACGGCGGGGGCCGCGTCGAGGAGGATGACGCGGGCCTCGGTGGGGTCGATGTTGCGGAAGGCGCCCTTGAGGGTCTTGTCGCTCATCTCCGCGATCTGCCCGGCGAGTTCGACACCGGTCGGACCGGCACCGACGACCACGAAGGTCAGCAGCTTGGCGCGTTCGGCGGGGTCATGGGACAGCTCGGCCTGCTCGAAGGCGCCGAGGATCCGTCCGCGGAGCTCGAGCGCGTGGTCGATGGTCTTCATGCCCGGTGCGTACTCGGCGAAGTGGTCGTTGCCGAAGTACGACTGATCGGCGCCGGCCGCGACGATCAGGTCGTCGTAAGGGGTGACCGTGATGCGCTCGAGCAGTCGCGAGGTGACCGTCTTGGCCTCGAGGTCGATGTCGAACACGTCGCCCATCAGCACGGAGGTGTTCTTCTGTTTGCGCAGCACGACGCGGGTCGCCGGGGCGATCTCACCTTCGGCGACGATGCCCGTGGCGACCTGGTAGAGCATCGGCTGGAAGAGATGGTGGGTGGTCTTGGCGATCAGCGTCACGTCGACGTCGGCCTTCGCCAGACGCTGGGCGGCGAACAATCCGCCGAAGCCGGAGCCGATGATGACCACTTTCCTGCGGTCGGTGGCCGCTACAGCGGGGGCCTGGACGGCGGGGCTGCTCATCTCCAGACATCTCCTTCTCGCTCGTTGGGGGACGATTGTGCTTCGGCGCCGTGCAGGGTCCGTGTCGTCACGTGGCCGAACCGCGTCGGGCGACGGTCGAGGCAAAACCGTACTTGCCCACAACGGTAGTCAATGATGCGCGACCCGGCGCGACCAGGACGGTGCAGCCGGGCCGGTAGCCGAGGTCACGTTCGGTCGGCCGAGCCCGCCTCACCGTCATGCGGTGAGGTCACCCGCCGATGACCAGCGCAGAGATCGTCGCTGCCACTCGGCCAGGAGGATCTGATATTCCACCTCGTACCGGTCGGGACCGAGGTGCAGCGGATGCGGGGTGATGCCGGAATCGCCTGTTTCGTCGCCCACATGTATTGCCGACAGTGTCATGCCGAGCTTCTCCATGACCCGCCGTGAGGGGGTGTTGCCCGCGACCGTGCTCGCGAAGACACGTTCGGTCGCGAGGTGGTCGAAGGCGAACGCCATGAGGGCGAACGCGGCCTCGGTGGCCAGACCGCGTCCCCAGACCGTCCGGCGGATGCGGTAGCTCAACTCGAGTTCGGGGCGACGACTGTGTCGCGGGGTGCGCAACGACGCCCAGCCGAGGAACGCACCGGTCGCCGGGTCGCACAGCACCCACGTGCCGGTTCCGTACACACGCCGCTCCGACTCGGCCCGCGGCAGGACCCAGTCCTCGATGACCGTCCGCGGGGTCGGTGTGCCGCCGCTCACGAAGCGCATGACCTCGGGGTCGCTGTCGAGGTGGACGAGGTCGTCGATGTCCATCGCGGACACCGGGCGCAGACGTGCCCGTGTCGTGTCGATGTTCACCCGAGGCCCCTCACTTTCGGCGATCCGGGCGCGATTCTACGGTCTCGACACGGTCGGCACCGCAGTTCACGGTGCGCGTGTCCCGCCGTTATGGTTGCTGCCGTGGCTTCTGAATCCCCGGCACCGGACTATGTTCTCGAGATCCCCGTCCATCTGCGGTGGGGTGACATGGACATCAACAACCACATCAACAACGTGCAGATCTCGCGCCTGTTCGAGGAGGCGCGTGTCCGGTCGTTCCATGAGTGGATTCCGGACCGTCCGCGGGACTTCTCCTTCCTCGTCGCACGCCAGGACGTCGAGTTCTCGGCGCCCGTGCACTACTCGACGCACCCCGTCCTGGTGCATTCCTGTGTCGGGCGGATCGGCCGTTCGTCGTTCGTGATGGCACTCCGCCTGTTCGACAAGGAAGGGGTCCTGTGCGCCACGGCCGAGACGACGATGGTCGTCGTGGATCCGGCGGCGGGTCGGCCGGCGCCGATACCCGACGACCTACGGGACGTCCTGACCGCGGCCCTCGGCGAGCCGGCGCGGTTCCATGCGCCACGGACCGCCACCGCGAACTGACCCCGGACCCCCGGGCCTGACCGGATGCTGATCCTTCACCGCGCCGAGCGCACCGATACGTTGGCCGAGGCGTTGGCCGACGTCCTCTCGACACCGCTCGGCGATCCGATGCGTACCGAGATCGTGTCGGTCCCGGCGGCCGGTGTCGAACGCTGGCTCGCACAGCACCTGGCCCGCCGGCTCGGTTCCGGTGCGGGACTGTCGGACGGCATCGCCGCCAACATCGACTTCACCGGTCCCGGACGGCTGACCGACGCCATCTCGGCCGCGGTGCTCGCCGGTGACCGGTTCACGGCCGACACCCCGTTGTCGGCGGTGAACCCCTGGCGCGCAACGCAATTGACCTGGCCGGTGCTCCGGGTTCTCGACGAACGGATCGACGACCCCGATCTGACGGTGATCGCCCGTCACATCGGTGCGGGTGACGCCGAGTCGCCCCGGGTCGGACGCCGCTATGCGACGGCACGCCACCTGGCCGAGCTGTTCGAGCGGTACGGACGTTCCCGACCGTCGATGATCGCCGGCTGGGCCGCCGGGGACGACCTCGACGGCGCGGGTGCTCCGTTGCGCGACGACCTCGCCTGGCAGGCGGGGTTCTGGCGCGCGGTGCGTGCCGAGATCGGGCAGCCGCATCCGGCGGAGGTCCTCGGCGAGGTGTGTGAGCGCCTGCGCTCCGATCCCGGCGTCGCCGACCTCCCCGGCCGGTTGTCCGTGTTCGGCCCGACGCGGATCACCGAGTCGTTCCGGAACATCATCTCCGCGGTGAGCGCGCACCACGATGTCCACCTGTTCGTCCCGCACGCGAGTCCCCGTCTGTGGGAGGACCTCCGAGCCATCGGCGGAGGAGCGTCCGCGGCGACCTCGACGGTGGGTGTCCCGCCCCGGCGGCGTGAGCGTCCGGTACCCGAACTGCGGAATCCGTTGCTGGCCGGACTGTCCCGCGATCTCCAGGAACTACAGTTGCGTCTGGGGGATGTCGTCGACAGTGACGTCCACCATCCGCCGGCCACCCAGCTGCCCGACACGCTGCTCGGCGCCCTGCAGGCGGGTATCCGCGACGACGCAGGTGTGTCCCCGCCTGCCGAATGCGCCGACGACGGGTCGGTCGAGGTCCACGCGTGCCACGGTCCGGAACGGCAGATCGAGGTGCTCCGGGACCGACTGCTGCACCTCTTCGCCGACGACCCGACCCTCGAACCCCGTGACGTCCTGATCATGTGCCCCGACGTGGAGACCTTCGCGCCCCTCATCCGAGGTGCCTTCGGGCAGGCCGGATTGCCGCATCCCGCTTTCGATCTGCGCGTGCGCCTCGCCGACCGCGGCGTGCGTCAGGTGAACCCGGTCATCGACACCGTCGTCGGCGTCGTCGAACTCGCGGCCGGTCGGGTGACCGCGGGCGACGTCCTCGATCTGCTCGGGGCCGAACCCGTCCGGACACGTTTCGCGATGACCGACGACGACCTGGACCTGGTCCGGGAATGGCTGGGCCACAGCAACGTCCGCTGGGGGCTCGGAACCGCGGAACGTGCGCGGTTCGGTCTCGAACGTTTCCGGCAGGGCACCTTCGACGCGGGTCTCGACCGCATCGCCCTCGGTGTGGTCGCCGAGGAGACCGACGACGAATGGCTCGGCACCGCCCTGCCACTCGCCGGTGTGGAGAGTACCGGTATCGACCTCGTCGGCCGGCTCGACGAATTCCTCGACCGGCTCGGCCGAGTCCTCGCGGACCTGACCACGACCGCGCCCGCCCACCGTTGGGCCGAGACCCTCGTCGAGGCCATCGGATCGCTCACCGCGACCGCTCCCGCCGACGATTGGCAACGAGCACAGGCCATCCGGATGCTCGAGGACGCCTTCGGCACCACCGAGGAGGTCCTGCGTCTCGCCGACGTGCGCGACCTGTTGTCGGCCCTGATCGCCGGGCGACCCACGCGATCCAATTTCCGGACCGGTGAGCTCACCGTATGCACCATGGTGCCGATGCGCTCGGTGCCCCACCGGGTCATCGTGCTGCTCGGCATCGACGCCGAGGTCTTCCCGCGCGTGCAGCGTATCGACGGGGACGACGTGCTCGGTGTCGATCCGCTGGTGGGCGAACGCAATCCGCGCGACGAGGACCGGCAGTGCTTCCTCGACGCGATCGGTGCGGCGCAGGACAACCTGCTCGTCTTCTACAGCGGAGCCGACCCGGTGTCGGGCCGGCACATCCCGCCCGCCGTGGTGGTCAGCGAACTGATCGACACCCTCGACGGTCTCACCGGTCCGGACCGGCCGACGATCGTCCGGCGGCACTCACTGCACGGCTTCGACGCCCGCAACTTCGTGGACGGGGGTGTTCGCGGCATCGCCGGACCGTTCAGCCACGACGCGTCGCTCCTGGCCGGGGCGACGGCCCTGCGCGGACCGGCCGATCCTGTCGTCCCGTCCGCCCGGGAGATCCTCCCCGCACCCGAGCCGACCCCGGAACTCGCCGACATCGACCTCGCCTCGCTCATCGACTTCCACGTCGATCCGATCACCGCCTTCGTGCGGCAACGCCTGGGTGCCCGGATTCCCGACGACGAGACACCTCACGACGACCAGCTCGACGTCGAACTCGACCCGCTCGACAAGTGGGGGATCGGCGACCGTTTCCTCACCCGGATGCTGGCCGGGGTTTCCATCGTGGACTGTGAAGCCGCCGAACTGCGCCGTGGGACGCTGCCGCCCTTCGCGTTCGGTACCCGGGAGCTGGCGGCCATCTCGCGAGCGGTCACGCGGCTGCACGGCGTCGTGGCGCCACTGCGTCCGGGATCGCCGGAAACCCTCGACATCCTCGTGACACTGCCCGACGGACGGCGCGTGCACGGCACCGTCGGCGAGGTGTTCACCGCCGACGACGGACAGGCCCGGCTGGTCCGCGCGACGTACTCGCGCCTCAAGGCGAAACAGCAACTGAGCGCCTGGATCACGCTGCTCGCGGTCGCGGCGGCCGCGACCCAGGGCAACGCCGGCGCGGCGAAGGTCGGGTTCGCGGTGTCCGTCGGTCGCGCCGCCCGTGGGGGTGGAACCACCACGCTCACCCTTCGACGCCCGGAGGATCCGGTGCCGCTCCTCGATCAGCTCGTCCGCTTACGGGACGAAGGTCTGCGCCGCCCGCTGCCGTTGCCGCTGGAACCCGCGTTCACGTTCGTCGACAACGACGGTCCCGGTCGCCGGAGCCACTGGGCCCTCAACAGCGCGCGCAAGGTGTTCGACGACACCTTCGGTCCCCGCCACGATCGCTACCTCAAACTGGCCTTCGGCGGCGACGTCCTGACCGACGTCGAGTTCGACGCCCTACTCGAGGAGCGGGCACCGGCCGACCGCGCCTTCGGCGGGGTGGAATTGGCCGTGGCAGAGGACGAACCGCTGTTCAGCGGACTCGCCCGGGCGGTGTGGGTCCCAGTCGGACAGCACCGGGAGGGCTCATGAGACGTCCGGAGACCTTCGACATCACCGCCGAACTCCCGGAACACACCACCGTGCTCGAGGCGAGCGCCGGGACGGGCAAGACGTACGCGATCGTGGGACTCGCGGCACGGTATCTCGCCGACGGTGTGCCGATCGCGGAGATGCTGCTCGTCACGTTCAGCCGGGCGGCGACAGCCGAACTGCGCGAACGGATGCGGGCGCGTGTGCGGGAACTGCTCGACGCCCTGGCCGATCCCGCGGAGGTCCTGTCCGGTTCCGCTCAGGCAGGCGACGCGTTGTTGCGGCAGTTGGCGAGCGGCACACCCGGGGAGGTCCTCGCGCGCCGACGGAATCTCGCCCGCGCACTGAGTGACTTCGATGCGTCCACGATCGCCACCACCCACACGTTCTGCAACCGGATGCTGGAGGCGCTGGGATTCCTCGGCGAACGGGAACTCGTCTACTCCATCGTCGAAGAGGTCGACGAACTCACCGAGGAGGTCGCGCTCGATCTCTACCTGCGCGGTTTCTGGGCCAGTGACGCACCGGAATTCAGCTTCGCCGACGCACGGGAGATCGCGCGCGACGCGGTGCGTCAGGCGACGGTCGAACTCGCACCGGACACGAGCGAGCCGTCCGGGGGGTCGGCCGCCGACGACGTCGCGGCACGCCGGGTCAGCTTCGCCAAGGCGGTCCGGCAACACGTCGAGACCCGCAAGCGGGACGCCCGCGTCCGTACCTACGACGACCTCCAGGCGATCCTGCACCGCATCGTCAACGATCCGGTGGTGGGCGACCGTGCCTGCCAACGGATCCGCGACACGTTCACCGTGGTGCTGGTCGACGAGTTCCAGGACACCGATCCGTTGCAGTGGGACATCCTGCGCCGCTGCTTCCACGGCCACCGCCGGATGATCCTCGTCGGCGATCCGAAGCAGTCCATCTACGGTTTCCGCGGTGCCGAGGTGCTGAGCTATCTCGCGGCGGTGTCGTCGGCCGACACACTCCGGGCGCTCGACGTGAACCGCCGGTCGGACGGCGCACTCGTCGAAGCACTGCAGCACCTTTACGGCGAAGCGACCCTGGGGCATCCGGATATCGTTGCGCGTCCCGTCCGGGCCGCGTTCGCCGGCAGCCGGCTCGAGGGCCGCCCACCGCTGCGGCTCCGAGCGTTTCTCCGCGGCGACTTCACGTCTCTCAACTCGTTCAATCTCCCGGGTGTCAAGGAGGTGCGATCGCGCATCGCCGCCGACGTCGCCGACGACATCGCGACCGTGTTGGCACGTGGAGACCGGATCGACATCGACGGGGTGTCCCGGCCGGTCGATCCCGGGGACATCGCGATCCTCGTGCGGCTCAACAGCACGATCGAACCGCTGCAGGCCGAACTCGCCGAACGAGGCATCAACTCGGTGATCGGGTCGGGCATCAACGTCTTCTCGACCTCGGCCGCCCAGCACTGGCTGTGGGTCCTGCGCGCCGTCGAACAGCCGTCACGCTCCGACGGGGTGCGGATGGCCGCATTGACCACGCTCTTCGGCTGGTCCACCGAACGGGTCGCGACCGCCACCGAGCCGGAGGTGGCCGAACTCGGTGCCGAACTGTCCATGCTCGCCAGGGTTTTCGCACAGGGCGGATTCGCCGCGATGGCCCAACGACTGTTCGACGCGCATGAGGTGGCCGCCCGGGTTCTCACCGTCGAGAATGGGGAACGAACCCTCACCGATCTCATCCAGGTGTCGGCGTTGTGCAACAAACATGTGGTCGAGACCGGCGAGGGACTGAGCGCGCTCGTCGAGTGGCTGACCGAGCGGATCGCCGACACCTCGTCACGCCGGCGCTACGAGGATCAGAGTCGTCGTCTCGACCGCGACACCCAGGCCGTCCAGATCATGACCGTGCACGCGAGCAAGGGGCTGCAGTTCCCGATCGTGTACGTGCCCTACGGGTGGGACGGCACGTGGGTCAACGATCGCGGGAACATCACCTACCACGACGAATCGGGGACCCGCCGGCTCGATGTGGGAGGACAGCAGGCACTGGATCGTGCCGCCCGACGCCGACGTTATGCCGACGAGGTCGCGGGGGAGGACCTGCGGCTGCTCTACGTCGCGCTCACCCGCGCCCAGTCACAGGTCGTCGCCTGGTGGGCGCCGTCGCGGAACACCACGACCGGACCACTGCACCGGTTGATCTTCGGACGCGAGAACGCGGTGCGGTCGTCGACCGGAGAACCGGAATGGACGGTTGCCGGGGAGGTGCCCATTCCGGAGGCCGACGTCGACTGTGTGGGTGTTCTGCGCACCCTCACCGAACGTGATCCCGCGATCTCTGTCGAACCGGCCGGTCGGCTCGATGCGGATGTCGTGGCGCCACCCGCCGGCGACGGGGAGGGTGCTGATGCTCTGGGCATCGCGCACTTCGATCGACGGATAGACCAGGACTGGCGTCGAACCTCGTATTCGGCACTCACCGCCGACGTCGCGCATGGCGCGCACGGTGCACCCGGAGGGCCGCCGACCTCCGTCGTGGAGACCGGCAGCGAACCCGACGACGGGGTGACCGACATCCTCGACGACGAGCCGATCGCCCGGCCGGACGACGTGGTCGACGACGCCGGAACCGATTCGGACGCACGTCGTCCGGGGATGGCATCGCTGATGAACGGGCTACCGTTCGGCGCGGCCTTCGGCACCCTGGTCCACGAGGTTCTCGAGTACGTCGACACTTCTGCGCCCGACATCGAAGCGCATGTCCGGGAACTGTGTTCTCGGGCGCTCGGCGCGCTGGCCGGTGACATCGACCCTGACCGGCTCGTCGCCGCGCTGGTCGGCGTGCTCACCACACCTCTCGGTTTCGGGGATCTGTGGAGCATCGATCCGCGTGATCGCCTCGCCGAACTCGATTTCGAACTGCCGCTCGGCCCCGCGGACGAGCGGACATCCGGCGGGGGCACGACGCTCGGGCGCCTCGCCGATCTGATGGAATTGCATCTGCCGGAATCGGATCCGCTGCGAGCGTACGCCACGCACCTGCGCGCGGTGCCCGGTCGGCGTCTTCGTGGTTTCCTCACCGGCAGTATCGACTCGGTGCTGCGGATCCCCGACGGCCGTTACGTGATCGTCGACTACAAGACCAACCGCATCCGCCCGGGCGACCTCGTGGTCGAGGACTTCGACGCCGAGGCGATGGCCGGTGAGATGATCGCCGCCCACTATCCGTTGCAGGCGATGTTGTACTCGGTTGCGCTGCACCGGTATCTGAGGTGGCGGTTGCCCGGTTACGACCCAGATCGTCACCTCGGTCCGGTGCAGTACCACTTCGTGCGCGGCATGGCCGGACCGGACACTCCGCCCGGATGCGGTGTCTTCGAATGGGTGCTGCCCAGCGGTCTCGTCGCCGGTCTGTCCGACGCACTGGCCGGGGTGGAGCCGAACGCGTCCGCCGGAACCGGGGGGAGAGGTCGATGAGCACACCCGATGTCCAGCACGTCGATTCGGCGACCGGCACCCTGGCCGACTGGAACGCCGCGGGCCTCCTTGCCGCCGCGGATCTGCACATCACCGACCGGTTGATCCGGATGTGCGCTGAACCGGTGTCCGTGGAGGCCCGGCTCGGCGCCGCCCTCGCCGTTCGGGCCGTGCGCCTGGGCTCCACCTGCCTAGCCCTGGACCGCATCGGCGAACTGACGGCGGGGGACACCGCCGAGGTCGAGATGCCCTCGCCCCGTGATGTTCTGGACGCGCTGGTCGCAAGCCCACTCGTCACCGGCAGCGAGGCCGGACCGTTGCGCCCGCTGGTGGTCCGGGATTCCGTCGACGGACCACTCGTTTACTTGCAGAAGTACTTCCGGCAGGAACAGACGATCCGGGAGATCCTCGACCGGCGGGCCCGGACATCACCCGCCGTCGATACGGAGGCGCTCGGCAAGGCCATCGCGACGGTCTACTCCTCGCCCGACGACGGCGCCCTGCAGAAGCTGGCCGCTGCGGTGGCGGCGACGCGCTGGACGACGGTCCTCGCCGGCGGTCCGGGAACGGGCAAGACGTACACCGTCGCCCGCATCCTCGCCGTCCTCGACCGTCTCCAAGGACCGGGTCTGCGCATCGGTCTGTGCGCACCCACCGGACGCGCGGCGGCACAGCTGCAGGCCTCGGTCGAGTCCGAGTCCACCCTGCCGGTCACGGCCCATGCGGTCACCCTGCATTCGCTGCTCGGCTGGCGCCCCGGCTCGAACCCCCGGTACGGGCGCGGGCGCACGCTGCCCCACGACGTCATCGTCGTCGACGAGACCTCGATGCTGTCGATGACCGCGATGAGCCGGCTGCTCGACGCCGTCCGACCCGATGCCCGCGTCGTGTTCGTCGGCGATCCCCACCAGCTGGCCTCGGTGGAGGCGGGTGCGGTGCTCGCCGACCTCGTCGAACGGACCGACCTGCCGGACACCGGGGCCGAGGATGTGCCGCTGACGACACCGACGCAGGCGTTCGATGCGGTGGGCCTCGATCCCGCCGCCGAGGACCTCGACCCCGACGACGTGGCGCGGCTGGCCGACGGCGTCATCACCTTGCGCACGCAGTTCCGGTTCGGCGGCGGCATCTCGCAGGTCGCGGCCGCCGTCAACGCCGGCGATCCCGACGCGGTCCTCGAACTCGTCACCTCGCCGGACATCGACGATGTCGAACTGGTGGCGCCCGACGAACTCGACGACGTGGCCGGCGACATCCTGGCCTGGGGTCGAAATCTGCGCGCGGCCGCCCGGAAGGGTGATGCGACCGGTGCCCTGGACGTGCTCGACAGTCATCGGGTCCTGTGCGCGCACCGCGAGGGTTCGTGGGGTGTGCGCGGATGGACCACGCGCATCACCGACTGGCTGGGGACCACCGAAGCCGAGCACATGGGTTGGTATGTGGGACAACCCATCCTGGTGACGGCGAACGATCGCCAGACCGCCACCTTCAACGGCGACACAGGTGTGGTGATCGTCGATCCGGACTCGGATGCGCAGACGTCGAATCGATCCGGTTCGCCGGAAGCGATCCGGGTGGCGTTCCGCCGGGGCGGCGAAATCCGGCTGCTCCACCCGACCCAACTCGCCGACGTCGTTTCGGTCCATGCGATGACCATCCACCGCAGCCAGGGCAGCCAGTTCGATCGAGTGACCGTCGTGCTCCCGCCGGCCGGCTCGGAGCTCCTGACCCGCGAGCTCCTGTACACCGCCATCACCCGCGCCCGAAGTCGCGTGCGCATCGTCGGAACCGCCGAGGTCCTCGCGGCGGCCGTCAACCGACGCGTGCAACGCGCCAGCGGGTTGCGCTCCGCGGTCACCGCGATCTAACCGCGAAACCCTCGGATTGATCCCTGAGGTGCGAGCGAAGCGAGCCTCGACGGGTCAGATCAGGTCACATCCACCCGGGACGAGATCCCGGCGCTGATAGCACTCGACGCCGAGCAACCTGTCCTGGAGCTCCTCGGGGAGCGACATGAATCCTGCGATCGCGCGACTGCGGGCGATCTCCGACCGGTGTGCGACGACACCCGCCTTCTTGCGTGCCGCAAGATCGGACACGTCGACGACCACGTCGATCTCGGAATCGGGTGTACCGGGTAGTTGTTCGCGAGGGATCTCGGGGAACAGACTCGGTGCGAGCAGGTCCATCATCCATTCGGGGATCGTGGCGAAGTACAGGGACCGGACCCGCCAGGCCGGCCCGGCCCGGTGATAGAGCTTCGTCGAGGCGGCGGCGTCCGCGGCGGCACAGGCCAGACGGTGGGCGTGGACGTGGTCGGGGTGTCCGTAGATGCCGAGAGCGTCGTAGGTGACGACGATGTCCGGCTGGAGTTCACGGATGTGCTTGGTGAGTGCCCGGACCTGGTCGTCGAACGACGCGGCACACAGCCGTGGGGCGTCGGGAGCCGACTCGGGCCGGCGGTCGTCGGCGTAGCCGAGCATGATCGGCGGGCGCGGCATGCCGAGGATGTCGACGGCATCGGTCAGCTCCCGGTGCCGGATCGTGCCCTCCGCCCACGTGCACATCACGAGGTCCGCCTCGCCGCCGGAGTCGACGTGACGGGCGGTGAGTCCGCCGGTCCACAGTGACTCGTCGTCGGGGTGTGCGTGCACCAGCAGCAGTCGAGGCGTACCCATCCACCTGGCTTCCTGATCGTTCCCCGCGTGTGATGCCTCTCGGGCAGCATCCGCAACGGGGGTAGTCGGTCCCCGACCCAGGGTAGCCATACCGGCGCTCGGTAAAGTCGGTGTCCGTCACGACGTGTCGCGTCGGGCCTGCGCCCGGCGCCGGACGCGTGCCACCGAAACCACACGAACACGCGAGAACAGAACATGGAGGTCTGCGATGAGCGCTGCGCCCGAAGTTCACGAGTTCCAGGCGGAGACCCGGCAGCTGCTGGATCTCATGGTCCACTCGATCTACTCCAACAAGGACAGCTTCCTGCGTGAGCTGATCTCGAACGCATCCGATGCGCTCGACAAGCTGCGCCTGGAGTCGTTGCTGGACAAGGACCTCGACGTCGACACGTCCGACCTGCACATCACCCTCACCCCGGACTCGGAGAAGCGCACTCTGGTCGTCGCCGACAACGGCATCGGCATGACCCGTGACGAGGTGGTCGGACTCATCGGCACCCTGGCGCGATCGGGCACCGCGGAATTGCGTCGCTCGCTGGCCGAGGCCCGGGAGAAGGGCGTCTCCGACGCCGCCGCCGAGGAACTCATCGGACAGTTCGGCATCGGCTTCTACTCGACGTTCATGGTCGCCGACAAGGTCAGCCTGGTGACGCGCAAGGCCGGCGAGACCACCGGTACCCGCTGGGAGTCGACCGGCGACGGCACCTACACGATCGACGACGTGCCGGACGCGCCGCAGGGCACCTCGGTCACGCTGGCACTGAAGCCCGTCGACACCGAGGACCACCTGTACGACTACGCCGACAAGTCCAAGCTGCGTCAGCTGGTCAAGCGCTACTCCGACTTCATCGCGTGGCCGATCCGCATGGACGTCGAGAAGACGGTCCCGGTCGAGACGCCCGACTCCGACACCGAGTCCGACGGGGACAAGACCCCCGAGACCAAGACGATCGTCGAGGAAGAGACCATCAACTCGATGAAGGCTCTCTGGGCCAAGTCGCGTTCGGAGGTCTCCGACGAGGAGTACCAGGAGTTCTACCGGCACGTGTCCCACGCCTGGGATGCCCCGCTGGAGACCATCACCCTGCAGGCCGAGGGAACCTTCGAGTACCAGGCGCTGCTGTTCATCCCGACGCAGCCGCCGTTCGACCTGTTCATGCGCGACAGCAAGGTCGGCATCCACCTGTACGTCAAGCGCGTGTTCATCATGGACGACTGCGCCGAGTTGATGCCGGAATATCTGCGTTTCGTGAAGGGGGTCGTCGATGCCGCCGACCTCTCCCTCAACGTCTCGCGCGAGATCCTGCAGCAGGACCGGCAGATCCGCGCGATCCGTCGTCGCCTCACCAAGAAGGTGATCTCGACGGTCACCGAGATGCGCGACAGTCGGCCCGACGACTACCGCACCTTCTGGGACGGCTTCGGCCGCGTGTTCAAGGAAGGTCTCGTCAACGATCCGGACAACCGCGACGCACTGCTCAAGGCGTCGTCGTTCGCGAGCACCCACTCGGAGGAGGAACTGACGACGCTGGCCGACTACATCGGCCGGATGAAGAGCGGCCAGGACACGATCTACTACATGACCGGCGAGTCCCGGCAGCAGATCGTCAACTCCCCACACATGGAGGCGTTCCGCGCCAAGGGGATCGAGGTGCTCGTCCTCTCCGATCCGGTCGACGAGATGTGGGTGTCGGCCGGTGCCGAGTTCGACGGCAAGTCGTTCCAGTCGATCGCCAAGGGCGCGGTCGATCTCGGCGCCGACGACGAGGAGTCGGACGACATGTCGAAGGAGGAGCAGAACAAGGCCTACGCCGACCTGCTGTCGTGGCTGACCACCACTCTGTCCGACGACGTCAGCGAGACCCGGTTGTCGTCGCGGCTGACCGAATCGCCGGCCTGCCTGGTGGGGGACACGTTCTCGATGTCGCCGCAGCTGGAGAAGCTGTACCGGGCATCGGGACAGCAGTTCCCGAAGTCCAAGCGTGCGCTCGAGCTCAACCCCGATCATCCGCTGGTGGAAGCGCTCAACAAGGCCTACGCCGCCGGGGACCACGACAAGCTGGTCCCGACCGCGAAGCTCGTCTACGGCATGGCCGTGATCGCCGAGGGCGGCGAACTCGAGGATCCGGCGGAGTTCGCGAAGCTGCTCGCGGGCAGCCTGACCGAGTCGTTCGGGGCCGGATCGGATTCCTGATCGGGTTCCCGACGCACCGGGCCGGTGGCCCGGAATGAATCGCCGAAGGTGGACGATCACCGTCGGCGTCGGGGCGCTGGTCCTCGCCGTGGTGCTGGTGTCCGCTCTCCTCGTGGGACTTTCCCGCGAGGACGAGCGGGCCCGCACCCCGGAGGACGCCGTCCGCACTTATCTGACTGCGCTCGCCGACGCCGACGCGTCGGCGGCCCTCGCCGTCATCGACCCACGCCCGGACACCCGGTTCCTCACCGACAGGGTCCTGCGGCAGCAGCGAACCGAAGCGCCGATCACCGACATCGAGGTCGACGATCCGGGGGAGTCCGGACAGAGTGTCCAGGCGCGGTATCGCCTCGGGTCACGTGACGTCGACATCCCGGTGAAGGTGAGGCGGGCCGGGGACGGCTGGGCGGTCGTCGACGGTGCGGTGGAGGTGCGCATCGAGTCGCTGTTCATGCCGAGCCCGAGGCTGTTCGGGGCTCAGGTCAAGGCCGGCGACACCGTCTTCCTCTTCCCCGGGCCCCAGCGTTGGGGTTCACGCGACGTCGACTTCGTCGGACACACCGTCGAGGCCGCGCCGTTCGGTCCGCATGAACCGATGTCGGTCCGGGTGGTGGCCGAGCTCAGTCCCACCGGCGTCTCGGCGGTGAGCGATGCGGTCTCGGCACAGCTCAGCCGGTGCGCCGCGTCGACCCGGTCGGATGCCGGTGCCGACGTGCCCGGATGCACGCAGCGACTCTTCCGGTCTGCGGTGGACGGCAGCGTGCGGTGGACCGCTCCGCGCGACCTGTCGGGCCTGCGGTATCTGCTCCGGCGGCCGGCTCCGGAGGCCGACTCGGCACCGGACGAGAAAGATCTGGGCACAGTCGACGTTGCCGGTGCCGTGGAGTGGCGCGTGGCCTACACCCCGGCTTTCGACCGGACCGGACCCCGCGTCGAGACGACCGACACCCAATATCTGGTGGGGAGCGTCGACCTCACCGCCGGCACACCGACGTTCACCGCCGAACCGGCCACCTGACCTCGCCGGCTTGCCTATCCGGCCGGCGCCGGCCGCAACCGGAAGACCGGGATCCGACGTTCGGTGCGCTTCTCGTAGAGGTCGAAGTTCGGCCACACCGTACGCAGCTTCTGCCACGCCGCGTCGCGGTCGGCCCCGTCCAGTTCGGTCGGAACGGCGACGGAAACCTTTCCGCCGACGACGATCTCGATCGTGTCGGCGGCGCGGAGGTTGTACACCCATGCGGGCATCTTCGGCCCACCGAAGTATGAGCCGGCGATCAGCCAGTCCTCGCCGTCGGGCACGGCGAGAAGTTGTGTGGTCCGCAGCTCGCCGGTCTTGCGACCAGCCACGCGGATGGTGATGTTCGGGAGATCGGCGATGTCGAGCAGGGTCATCCGATTGCCGGTGACGGTCTGAATGCCGTTGTCGCCCACCACGATCTGCGGGAGAAAACGAGGCATCCAGGGGATCGATCCGATCTTGATCGCAAGCCTGCGCCGCACCTTCATCCGCCTAGTGTGACATGACACCGTCCCCGGTCCGGCACGTTGCCCGGGCACCGTGGTGAACCGACACGTCCGTGTCGTCCTCCGATAGCGTGCTCATCATGGGCGGTCACACGGCGGGACGCATTCTGGTCGACGGCGGACAGACGGGAATGCGTCTGCGGATCGAGACGCCCGGCGGAAGCGACGACCGCGAACTCGGGCCGATTCGTACGGACCGGTCGGTCGTCGAACAGGTCGGGGAGGCCGTCGGCGACGCCGGCATACCGCAGGGCACCTGGTCGCTGGCCGCAGGGGTCTCCGGACTCACACCGCAAGCGGCGAGGCCGTCGGCATTGCTCGCCGCGGTCGCCGATCTCGGGGTAACGGCGGTTGCGCTGGCACACGATTCGGTCACCGCTTACCTGGCCGCGAATCGGGACGAGTTCGGTGTGGTCACCGCGGTCGGTACCGGTGTCGTGACGCTCGGCGTCGGACCCGCCGGAGTGCACCGTGTGGACGGTTGGGGGTATCTGTTCGGCGACGCCGGCAGCGCTTATTGGATCGGCCGCGCCGGGATCAGTGCTGCGTTGCGTGCCTTCGACGGTCGGGGGAGCGAGACGCTACTGCAACAGCGTGCCGCAGAGGTCTTCGGGCCGCTCGACGAGCTGTACATGGTGATCCAAGGAGATCCGGACCGCGTGGCGCGGGTGGCCGGATTCGCCCGGGTCGTCGACGCGGCGGCACAGGCCGGCGACGATGTCGCGCAGCGGGTCATCGACGGCGCCGCGGACGAACTCGCCGAGTCGGCGGTCGCCGCGCTGGAACGCAGTGGCCACCGACCCGGCGACGACGCTCGGATCAGCTGGATGGGAACGGTGATGACGTCCAACGACCGCCTGAGACGACGGTTCGTCGACGTCGTGGGCGAACGCGCGCCCGGCGTCGACATCGGGGCGCCGTACGGGCAACCGCTCGACGGAGTGCGGTTGCTCACGGATCTCGGCGACGCGCACCCATTGGCCGCCGAGGTTCACCGCAGCAACCTGTGAACACCCCCGCGAGCGTCAGGCGCCCGTGGGCTCAGCGACCCTTGAACTCCGGCTTGCGCTTCTCGAAGACGGCGGTGATGGCCTCGGACAGGTCCTCGCTGGGCAGGAATGCCGAGTTCCAGGCCGCGACGTAGCGCAGGCTGTCGTGGACGGCGGCGCTTCGCGAGTGGCCGAGGACATCCTTGATGCCGTGGACCACGAGAGGCGGGTTGTCGGCGATCTCCCGGGCGGTCTCGCGGGCGAGCGTGAGAGCGGCTTCCTGGTCGTCGGCGACGTCGTTGACCAGGCCGATTTTTTCGGCGCGGGCGGCGTCGAAGTCCTTGCCGGTCAGCGCCAGTTCACGCATGTGCCCGTCGCCGATGATGAACGGCAGGCGCGCGAGCGTGCCGACGTCGGCGACCATGCCGACCTTCACCTCACGAATGCTGAACGTGGCGTCGGCGCTCGCGTAGCGGATGTCGGCCGCACAGATCAGGTCGACGCCGCCGCCGATGCACCAGCCCGAGATCGCGGCGACGACCGGCTTGCGGCAGTCCGCGACGGCGGTGATGCCGGCCTGCAGCTTGCGCAGCGACTCCAGGAACTCGGTGCGGGCCGCCGCCTTGGCGTTGTCGGCCAGGACGTTGGCCAGGGTGCCGCCCATCGCGACGAGGTCGAGTCCGTAGGAGAAGTGCTTGCCGGCGCCGGTCAGCACCACCGCACGCACGGCGGGATCGGCGTCGATGTAGCCGAACAGCTCCGGGAGCTCGCGCCAGAAGTCGGGGCCCATCGCATTGCCCTTGCCGGGGCCGGTGAGCGCGACCTCGGCGATGTGGTCGGCGACGGTGACGTCGAACGCGGTCCAGTCGCGGTCATTCCAGGCTTGGTCTGTCATGCGACGGAGCTTACTCGGCAGTCAGGACGTCCGGCGGGCGGACCGCCGGTGGCGCCCTGTTAGATGAACCCATGAGCGGATACATCCAGGAGGACATCGACCCCGAGGAGCTCGCACATCGTTCGGAGCTCGCGTCGTCGATCGCCGGGAGCGTGCGCGAACTGATCGACGCGACGGTGCGCACCGAGGTCGGCGAGGCCGACATCGCCGAGGCGCGGCGCCTCATCGAGGCCGCGACCGAGATCCTGCGCAAGGACCAGTTGCCCGGTGCCTACGGCATCCGGTTCAACACCGACGGCACCAAGCGGTCCTGGGGCAATGCCGTTCTGGGGCGGCGCAATCCGATCGCACCGCCCGTCGAGCTGCATCACGAAGCCGAATTCAGTTGGACCGAAGTCGATCTCGGAGCGGCCTACGAAGGACCGGCCGGACTCGTCCACGGTGGTGTCCTCGCACTCATCCTCGACCAGCTCCTCGGCTCGACCGCGGAGTTCCAGGGCGTTCCCGGCATGACCGGCACGCTCAACGTCCGATATCGCAGTGCGACGCCGCTCGGCCGGATCCGCGGCGAGGCGCGGGTCGACCGTGTCGAGGGTGTGAAAACCTTTGTCACCGGCACGATCACGCGTGACGGCAAGGTCAGCGCCGAGGCCGAGGGGATCTTCATCCTGCCCAAGTGGGCTCGCGGCGAGGTGTCCGACGTGCTGCGCAAATCGGTCGGCGAGGGCTGAGCGCTCGCGCCGGTCGTGCGGCGTCAGACCTCGGCGAGCGGCTTGCGTGCTCCGACGAGTGAGTAACGCGCGCAGAGGAAGGCGCCGTTGCGGCCGAACTCCTGTAGTGCGAGGTCGTAGCGGCGGGGGAAGAGCGGCCGTCCGGACCCGAGGGTGACCGGCGCGATCGAGACGATCATGTCGTCGAGCATCCCGGCCTCGGCGAACTGAGCGGCGAGATCGCCTCCACCCACCACCCAGACGTCCTTACCCGCAGCTGCTTCGGTCAGCAGGTCGCGATGGGCGGTGGGGTCGCCGTCCAGGACGGTGATCGAGTCGGCGACCGGAGTGATCGTCCGGTGGGTGAACACGAAGGACGGGATCTCATAGGGCCACGGCTTGCCGTCGGCCATCTCGTTGTCGAGAAGCCACTGGTAGGTGGTGTATCCCATCACGGCGGTGCCGATCCCGGCGAAGAAGTCGTCGTAGTTCATCGCGCCGCCGTCTTCGAGCGGCTGGGTCAGCAGCCAGTCGAGGCTGTCGTGATCGTCGGCGAGGTAGCCGTCGAGAGTGGTCGCGGTGTAGTAGCGGAATGCCATCAGAAACCTCCGGAGTGCTTGCGGTGCCACATGATCGGGTCTGGGTCGAGCGTCGTGACGTCGACGTCTGCGTCGCGCAGCATCCACCGCGCGAGTTGACGACGATGTGCGGAGAAGGTCAGGACGTGCGCGACGATCTGCGAGAGCAGGAACGATTCGGGTGGATCGCACAGTGCGTCGATGACGCGGTCCTGCCAGGCGTTACGGCGGTCGATGTCGCGGACCAGCGCGAGCCACCTCGGTGTCAGTTCGCGCTGGAGTTCGACGAGGGCGGACAGGTCCGACGGCGGACCGGGCGGCATGTCGGCACCCTCGATGGTCGCCAGCCAGGGTTGCTTGTCCGCGACGAGATGTGACATCACCTGTGCGAGTGACTCTTCCGGGCCGTTCCAGTGCAGCGGTTCATGGCCGGGAAGTCGTCGCCGCGTCCACTGCCGTTCGTCGACCCCCTTGGCGGCGTCCAGCAGAGTCTCGATGTCGTCGAGATCGTGCCTGACCATGATCATCAGGACATCGCCGGCGCTCTCGGTGGTGGGTGTACCGCTGTCGACGTAGAGCACTGTGGGCGAATGGAAGTGGATGCCGTTGGGTGCGGGCAGCCAGTGGCTGTGCTCGGTCGGTGCGGTACGCCCGGTCGAGGCCGCGCGACCCGGGCTGCGGCCGAAGGCCCGCGTGAACGCTCGTGCGAAACCGTCGACGGACTCATACCCGGAGTCGAAGGCCACCTCGGTGACGGTCTTGCCGTGTTGCAGCAGCCAGGCCGCGCGCTCGAGGAGTACTCGCCGACGGAGCGCGACCGGTGACTCGCCCGCACCCCGGCTCACCTGGCGGGAGAAGTGGAACGGTGACGAGAACGCGCCGGTGGCCATCTCGTCCAGAGTCGAATGCTCGTCGGCCAGCACGGCGTCGAGCAGTTCGCGCAACCGGTCACGGTCGCCGCCGGTACGGTCGTCGGCTGTCGGGTCGTCGGCTGTCGGGTCAGTGGGGCACGGGGTCACCCTACGAGTATGGGATGCCGGCGCCTGTTTCGACCCGACCGATCTTGCTCGCTTCCCGACGGCTCCCGCGTCGAATCAGTCGCGGGTCAGCAGCGGGATGAGTTTCTCGGTCTTCTCCGGGGTCCAACCGGGCGGCTGCAGGATCTCTGCCCAGGCCGCGGGGATGGCGGCGAGGTAGAAGTGTCCGTGACCGTCGGGCACTCCGGTCGATACTGCCATGTCCGCGCTGACCTGCAGGAATGTCACAAACGGAATCCACCGCATGGCCGGTAGGACATCTCGTCCCTTCTTCTCCTCCAGCCAGTCCGGCTCGCGCAAGATGAGTCGTGGCGACCACCACGAGATCGGATCGGAGGCGTGCTGCAGGTAGACCGCACGGCCCGGAACCCATTCTGCCGTCGGCGCATACAGGTCGGGGGCGTCGGCGATGAAGCGAACCTGTCGGCCGTCCTCGTAGGTCGGCTGCCATTCGGGGGTGCCCGCGTCGCGGTTGCCGGTCGTGTCGACCCACAGCTTGTTGTTGAAGGTCGGGCCGACGAACAGCGCTCCGTCGGTCCGGGCGTTGAGGGACGGAATCGTGCCGAAGGCCGACTCGGCGGCGAACGAGCCGAGGCTCTCGCCGAAGACCACGAGCTTGGGTCGCTGGGCTTCCGGGATCGCGCGCACCCGTTCGGAGACGGCCTCGAACAACGCCTGCCCGGCCTGGCGCGCCCGCTCCTTGTCGACCAGGAACGACAGCCAGCTGGGCAGATACGAGTACTGCATGCTGACCGTGGCCGTGTCGCCGTTGTACATGTATTCGATGGAGTCCACCGTCGCCTGGTTGATCCAGCCGGTGCCGGTGGTCGAGGCGACCGCGACGACCTTCCGTTGCAGTCCGCCGGTACGGACGAGTTCGTCGGCCGCCAGTTGTGCGTTGGCGCGCAGGTCGTCGCCCGACCCGAGTCCCACATAGGCGCGGATGGGTTCCAACGCGGGGGCGCCGTTGAATGCCGACAGTTCCTCGACGGTCGGGCCGACCGAGACGAAGATCCGTCCCTGGCGTCCCAGTGAATCCCACGTCACCAGCGACCCTGGACCGCCGGAGCGAAGCGGTGACGTCGGGGGCGTGGAATCGGCGGTGGTCTCGTCGTTGACCGCGGCGAACGACGAGTTCAGCGCTTTCATGCCGTAGTTCGCGACCACGCCGTTGAGGACGAAGACGGTGATCAGAATCGCGACGACCAGCGCCGCGATCGCGGAGATCCGCGGCGGCGCAATGCGGTTGAGCTTCCGGACCAGCCAGACGACGCCGTCGCCCCACGCCTGACCGATCAGGGTGAGCAGGAGGAACACCACCACGCAGATGATCACGATCTGCGGATAGGCGGTCCAGGACAGGAAGTCGACGCCCATCATGGTGCGGATCTGATCCTGCCACCGCTGGAACATCACCAGCATGACCACGGTTCCGGCGACCGCGGCGAGGCCGAGCGCCACCCAGACCCGGTACATCGGCGCCGGCCAGGGTTTGTCGCGCGAGATCATGAAGCGGATCAGCCACGAGAAGAAGACTCCGAGCGAGTATCCGACTGCCGCGGACGCGCCGCTGACCACGCCCTGGAACAGTGCGCCACGGGGCAGCAACGACGGTGTCATCGACAGCCAGAGGAAGACGAGCGCGACACTCAGGCCCACACAGGAGAAGCGGTCCAGGCGGCGTCGCCACCATGCCGGACGCGCGTCATCAGCACCGCTCCCGGCGGGAGTGCGGGGCTCCTCGGCGGTTCCGGGCGAGGTATCGGCAGGAGGTTCGACGACGGGGTCGCTGGCATGGGTCGACGACGACACGTGGGTTCCTCTTTTCTCCAGAACCCGAAGAACGCTAGCAGCGAACCCTTCTCGGCGACATGGGCTGTGTCCACTTCGGCCCAATACTGTGCCTGGACGGCTACCGCCGGCGACCATACGTCGCCGACGCCGGGTCGGCGGCGTCCGGTTCGGTCGAGAAGTACTACTTCACTCGGACCGCATCACTCCGCAGGGGTGGTGTGAGCGCGGGTCCGGTGACCAGCGGCAGATCGAGGGTTGTGCGGAGTCCCGCGGGCCCTTCGACCACCGCCGGTATCGCATTGACGATGCGGCCCGCCGCCGCGACGATCGCCGCGTGGTTGTGATCGCCCTTGAGGCTGGTCGGGCAGATGTCGACGGTGTATGAGGGTTCGCCGGTGATCTCGACCCGGTAGCACCCGCCGGGTTGCGCGGGCTGGGCCCAGTCCGGACGCAGGTCGCCGCGTAGCCGGGTGACGTGTTCGATCACGATCGCCGGACGTCCCTCGACCTTGCCGATGATCTGGAAACGCACCGCCGCGCGGGTGCCTTTGGCGATCGGGCCCGCGACGATGTCGAAATCCTCTGGTGCGGGATCGCTTTCGTGCAGTTCCTCGATCTCGTCGACCGTCACCCCGAGCCCCGCGGCGAGTTGCCGGATTGTCGTGCCCCAAGCCAGGCCCAGGACCCCGGGCAGGAACAGCATCGGCGTCTCCTCGAGGGGTTTGCCGAAGCCCATCACGTCGAACATGACCGTCGCGCCGTCGTAGGTGGCGTAGTCGGCGATCTCCATGCAGCGGACCTGCTCCATGCGCTGGCAGGTCCCGGCGAACACGAAGGGGATGAGATCGTTGGCGAACCCGGGATCCACGCCGGTCACGAACAGGCTCGCGCCGCTCGCCGCAGTGGTCTCCTCGATCTTGGTGATGGCCTTCTGTGGCATCACTCCCCACGGGTACTGCAGGGTGTTCGGCGAGGAGCCCACGACGTCGATCCCGGCTGCGAGGAAGCGCACCACATCGTTGAACGCCTCGACCGGCCGCGTGTCGCCCATGGCGCAGTAGACGACGCAGTCCGGTTTCGCGGCGATCACCACGCCGAGGTCGTCGACCGCCCGGACGCCGGTCGGGGTCTCGAGGCCGGCGAGGGTCGCGGCGTCGACGCCGAGTTTCTCCGGCGTGGACACGCACACCGCAACGAGTTCGAATCGCGAGTCCTGGATCAACTGCGTGAGAGACAACCGGCCGACGTTGCCGGTTCCGACGAGGGCAACCCGAATGGGCATGGCGAGAGTCTCCTTGCGCTGGCATCCGCCGGACGGGTCATGTGAACACCTGTCCGGACTCATGTCTGTTCAGTAGACCATTTCTTGGTGGAACCTGTTCTATTTTCGCTACGACCGAGGTAGCGTGGCTCGCCATGGGACGCGTAGACGACAAGGTTGCAGTGATCACCGGCGGTTCGCGGGGGATGGGCGCCGAGCACGCCCGGGCTCTGGTCGCGGAGGGCGCCAAGGTCGTGATCGGCGACATCCTCGACGACGAGGGCAAAGCCCTGGCCGCCGAACTCGGTGCCGCGGCGCGGTACGTCCACCTCGACGTCACCTCACCGGAGGACTGGCAGACCGCCGTCACGACCGCGGTCGACGAGTTCGGGAGGGTCAATGTCCTCGTGAACAACGCGGGCATCGTCAACGGCTCGACGATCCAGCAGTTCCGCCTCGACAAGTGGAAGCAGATCCTCGACGTCAACCTCACCGGCACCTTCCTCGGCATCCAGGCGGTTGCGGATCTGATGATCGAGGCCGGCGGCGGATCGATCATCAACGTGTCCTCGGTGGAAGGCCTTCGTGGAAGCCCGTGGGCGCACGGCTATGTCGCCACCAAGTGGGGTGTCCGCGGACTCGCGAAGTCCGTCGCACTCGAACTCGCCCCGCACAACGTCCGGGTCAACTCGATCCACCCCGGTCTCGTCCGCACGCCGATGACCGAGGGCATCCCGGAGGACATGGTCAAGGTTCCGATGGGCCGGGCGGCGCAATCAAGCGAGGTGTCGACCTTCGTGGTGTTCCTCGCCAGCGACGAATCGTCCTACGCCACCGGTGCGGAGTTCGTGATGGACGGCGGACTCAGCGCCGACGTGCCGCATAAGTGAACACCCACACCAGGATCACCATCCCGATCAGCTCGACGAGCGTCTGAGTGATCACCGTTGCCGCGGCGAGTTCGGCACCGACCGGGAGTGCCAGCGCCAGCGGTAGCACGACAAGCGAATTGCGCGTCGCGCCGGAGAACACCACGGCCGTTCCGGAGGTCGGTGTGAGGCGACATCCGCGCACCACCACGAGACCGATGATCGTCATGAGCGCGAGGAATGCGACGTAGACCGGGATGACCCCGGCGATGTCGTCGAATCGTGAATCGATACGCGGGATCTGAGAACCCACCGCGGTGAACAGCACCGCCATCATCAGCGGCACCATCGTGGTCGAGGCCGCGTCGCCGGCACGACGTCCGACGTCGCTTCGCGCAGCCCATGCCTGCGTGACCCAGGCCAGCGCCAGCGGAACGACGATGAGGATTGCGAAGGCCCACAGGAACGGTTCCGGATCGATCGCTGCCCGGCCATCTCCGAGCAGGAGCGTCAGATACACCGGGACGATGAGCATCTGGGCGAGCAACAGCAGCGGCGTCGCCGCGAGCAGGCGCTGGTTGTCACCGCCTGCGAGCCCGGCGAAGACGACGACGTAATCGACACACGGGCACAGCAGGACGAGCAGAGCGCCCACCCGGATGGCGTCGTCCGCCGGTAGCAGCGGAGACAGCGCCGCGACCACCGCGGGCACGATGACGAAGTTCACCGACAACACCACTGCGAGGAACTTGCGGTCGCGGAGGGAGGCAGCGAGATCGGTCGCCTTCACCTGTAGGAAGGTGACGTAGAGAAGTGCGGCGAGCAGCAGGGTGACCGCCACGTCCATCGATTGGGCCGCCGAGGTCAGTGTCAGGCCGAGGCCGAGACCGGCGCCGATCGCGAGGAGATACAACGCGACCTGGTGCTGTTCGAGACGTTCGGGGACCGTGGCGGTGGCTTGCACTGCACCATTCTGGGCCACTGCCCGTCGTTCGGCGGCACCGGGCACGGTGCCGCGCGACACTCGACGGGTGACCGGATCTTCGAGACGCCACGACGCCGCACTCCTCGTGGTGGTGGTCGCGGTCCTGATCGCGGCCAACATCGCCGCGCACCGGTCGGCCGGTGTGCTCGCGGTGGTGGTCATCCCGGTGGCGGCGATCGTGCTGTTGCTCGTCGCGCGGCTCGGCGGACTCGACTGGCGTGAACTGGGTCTGAGCCGAGCGGAACTACGGGCAGGTATCGCGTTCGCCGTGGCGTCGGTGATCGTGGTCGCAGCCATCGTGTCGACGGCCGTGGCAGTCCCTGCGACCCGGGACTTCTTCCTGTCCGATCGCTACGACGACACATCCGAGGCGCTGCTCGCCGCCTTCGTCGTCATCCCCCTGCAGACGGTGATCCCGGAGGAGCTGATGTTCCGCGGCGTCCTGCAGGGGACTCTCGGACGGCTGTGCGGGCCGAGGGCGACCCTGGTGTTCGGCGCCATCGCCTTCGGGCTGTGGCACATCCTGTCCTCGACGGGACTCACCGGAGGCAACGAGGGCCTGAGCGATGTCCTCGGATCGGGCACGGCCGCCCAGGTCGTCGAGATCGCGGGCGCGGTCGTCGCCACCGGCGTCGCAGGTCTCGTGCTCGGCTGGTTACGGCAGCGCACCACGAGTCTCCTCGCTCCGATCGCCTTGCACTGGGCTCTCAACGCCACCGGCGCCATCGGCGCGGCGGTGGCGTGGAATGTGTCGTGAGCCTGTCCTGTCAAGCCGTCCCGAACACCCGGTCGCCGACGTCGCCCAGCCCCGGGCGGATGAAACCGTTGTCGTCGAGCTCCCGGTCGATCCCGGCGGTGTAGATGGGGACCTCGGGGTGCGCCTCGTGCAACACGTCGATGCCCTCCGGGCAGGCGACGAGGCACACGAACTTGATCGATCGCGGCGAGTACTCCTTGATTCGATCGATTGCCGCGACCGCCGAAAAGCCGGTGGCCAGAAGCGGATCGACGATGACCACGTCGCGTTCATCCAGGTCCGAGGGCATCTTGAAGTAGTACTCGACCACCACCATGGTCTTGGGGTCGCGGTAGAGGCCGATGTGGCCCACGCGGGCACCCGGTACGACGGTCAGCATTCCGTCGGCGATTCCGGTGCCGGCCCGCAGGACGGCTGCGAAGACCAGTTTCTTACCGTCGATCACGCTCGCGGTGGTGGTCTCCAGCGGTGTGTCGATGGTGATCTCGTGCATCGGGGTGTCGCGCAGCACGTCGTAGGCCATGAGCGTGGAGATCTCGTTGAGTAGACGACGGAAGTCGTTGGTGGAAGTGTCCTTCCGGCGCATCAGCGTCAGCTTGTGCTGTACCAGCGGATGATCGATGACGGCGACGGTGCCCATGGTTCCCCTAATCGTGGTGCTCAGAAGACTGTTCCGGTGCTGCGGATCGACAAGGGCGGCAACCCGTTCCGCAACCGTGCCGCCAGTGCACGACCGGCCGCCCAGGTGCCGCCCTCGAGCACGCAGGCCAGCGGCATCGCCGTCGAGTCGGTCCCGAGACGATCGCGGACGAGGTCGGCGATCTCGTCGAGCAGTGCGACGGTGAGGGCGCGCCATTCGACGACGAGTTGATCGCCGACCTCCCATTCGACGTCCACCCACTCCTCGTCCCGAAGCGCGAGAACGCCGGTGTCGAGGAAGAGTCCGCCATTGCGGTACTCGGGCAGGCCGGTCAACTCATCGATGCCGGTCACCTCAACGCCGGCCCACATGAACGGTTCGAGCAGCGAGTAGGTCAGCCACTGGGACAGCTTGTGGAACGGAATCCAGCCGGCGGTGGCGCCCGGACCGGTCACCGCCTCGTGCTGCCAGCAGTCGCCCAGCGGTACCGAGCCGATCCTGTTGTCCGACGGCCAGATCGGGCCGAGGAAGGTCAGGAGGGCGTCCAGGATCGCGGTGGCGCTCACGGTGCCGCGACCGTCTGCGATCAGGTGGTCGAAGAGGCCCCCGGGTCGGCCGGCGGGACCGAAGATCGCCGGCTGATCGGCGAGGGTGGTGCCGAGGCGGCGAAGCAGCTCCACGCGGCCCTCCAGTCCGGTGATCGGGTTACCCGCTGAGACCTGGAACGCGGCGCTCAGACTCTCGACCGTCACCGCACGTAGGCCCGCGGCGTCGACCCGTGACGGTTGCGCAGCATCACCGGAGAACAGTCCGCCGACGAACGCCTCCCAGCTGGCGACTCCGAGTCCTTCCGAGCGGGTCAGGACCAGACCGGTCGACTCCTCCCGATAGGACCATTCGGGACCGGCTCCGGCGTCGAGGAGGACGCTGACCAGGACGACGTCGATGAGTGCGCGGATGTGGTCAGGGGAGTTCGCGGGCGGAAGCATGTCCCGGAGCGACCCGAGTCGGTCGATGCCGCCGGCTTCGAAATGGCGCCAGCGACTGTGGAAGGGGATCGCACCGTCGGGATGGCGTTCACGGGTGATCTCGACGACGATGTCGGCGGCGGAGGCGAGCGCGTCGTCGTGGACCGTGAACCAGGACGACCGGCCACCGCGCGTACGGTCGAGGAGCTGGCGGGAGCGTTCGCGAACCGCGGTGCTCGTTCGCAGCAGCGCGGCCGCGGTGGTTTCGGCGGTCGGGTCGTCGCTGTCCTTCTGCGCAGTGCCCCTCATTCGAGCCCCCGGCCCTTGACCTTTCGCAACGCCTCGGCGTCGGGAACCGGTCCGGGGGTGAAGTATCCGGCGGCCATCTTCGCGTCGATCTCCACACGGGCGTCGGCCGGGACGAGTTCGTCGGGGATGTTGACCCGCTCGCCGACCTCGATTCCCGAACCGGTGATCGCGTCGTATTTCATGTTGCTCATCGACACGAGGCGGTGGATCTTGGTGATCCCGAACCAGTGCAGGACGTCGGGCATGAGTTCCTGGAACCGCATGTCCTGAACTCCCGCAACACATTCGGTGCGGGCGAAGTACTGGTCTGCGGTATCGCCACCCGCTTGGCGTTTGCGTGCGTTGTAGACGAGGAACTTGGTGACCTCGCCCAACGCCCGGCCCTCCTTGCGGGAGTAGGCGACCAAACCGACGCCACCGCCCTGGGCGCCACGAATACATTCCTCGATCGCGTGGGTGAGGTACGGCCGGCACGTGCAGATGTCGGAGCCGAAGACGTCGGAGCCGTTGCATTCGTCGTGGACGCGAGCGGTCAGTTCGACCGTGGGATCGGCGAGATCGCGGGCGTTCCCGAAGACATACACGGTCTGCCCGCCGATCGGTGGCAGGAACACCTCGAGGTCGGAGCGCGTCACGAGTTCGGGATACATGCCCCCGGTCTCCTCGAACAGGACCCGCCGTAACTCGGCCTCGGAACAGCCGAATCGTTCGGCGACGCCGGGTAGATGCCAGACCGGCTCGACCGCGGCCTTGGTCACCAGGGCGGCGCCGCTGGGCAGGAGCAATCTGCCGTCGGGGACGAGTCGGCCCTTGTCGATGGCCTCGGCGATCTCGGGGAGGATGACATGTGCCTTCGTGACCGCGATGGTCGGCCGGATGTCGTAGCCGGCGGCGATCTTTTCGGGAAAGCTCTCCGCGACCGTGGCGCCCCAGGGATCGAGGGAGACGATCGCCGTCGGATCTCCCCATTGTGGGTACGGACCGATGTGGTCGGTGGGCGAGGTGTTGGTCAGATCTGCGCGATGGTCTCGGGCCAGTGCGCCGGCGGCCACCGCGAGCGCGCGGTAGACACTGTATGAACCGCTGTGGGTGCCGATCACGTTGCGGTGGGCGCGAACTCCGGTCGTGCCGATGACCGGTCCCCGCTCGGCGGCGGTAGGCGCGCCCCAGTGGATGGGCGGGGCGTCGACGCCGCCGCTGTGCGAGGTCAGTCGGATGTGCCCCAGGGATGTGTGCTCGCCGGACATCGCGATCTCCTTCTGCCACGACGGTCACCCGCCACCTCGAGGAAAGCGCCAGCATAGTTCCGAATCCGCGATCCTGCCGGGCAGAACGGCACCCGCCGCCACAGACGACGATGCGGCGGCACCCGTACCGGGCACCACCGCATCGTCGTGTGAGAGGTGATCAGCGATTCAACTGATCGATGGATCGACTCAGATGTCGAACCGGTCCAGGTTCATGACCTTGTCCCAGGCCGCGACGAAGTCCTTGACGAACTTCTCCTTGGCATCGTCCGAGGCGTACACCTCGGCCAGGGCACGCAGCTGCGAGTTCGAGCTGAACGCCAGGTCGACGCGGCTGCCGGTCCAGGCCTGCTCGCCGGTGGCGCGGTCGGTGCCGACGAAGACGTTCACGTCGTCGGTCTTCGACCAAGCGGTCGCCATGTCGAGCAGGTTGACGAAGTAGTCGTTCGTCAGCACGCCCGGCTTGTCGGTGAGCACGCCCAGCGTCGAGTTCTGGTAGTTCGCTCCCAGCACGCGCAGGCCGCCGATGAGTGCGGTCATCTCGGGTGCGCTCACGGTGAGGAGGTTGGCCTTGTCGAGCAGCTTGAACTCGGCCGGCTGCGTGAGACCCTTCCCCACGTAGTTGCGGAAGCCGTCCGCCGTGGACTCGAGGTAGGCGAACGACTCGACGTCGACGTCTTCCTGCGAGACGTCGGTGCGGCCCGGGGTGAACGGGACGGTGACCTCGATACCCGCATCACGAGCGGCCTTCTCGATCGCCGCGACGCCGCCGAGCACGACGAGGTCGGCGAAGGAGATCCTCGCGCCGGCCTCACCGGTGAACGACTCGGCGACACCCTCGAGCGTCTCGATGATGCCGGCGAGTTCCTCGGGCTCGTTGACCTCCCAGTCGGCCTGCGGCTGCAGGCGGAGACGACCGCCGTTGGCGCCACCGCGGAAGTCGCTGCCGCGGAACGAGGATGCGGCCGCCCACGCGGTCTTCACCAGCTGCGAGACCGACAGTCCCGACTCGAGCAGGATGGTCTTCAGTGCGGCGATGTCGGCATCGGAGACGAGCGGTCCCTCGTGCGCCGGGATGTTGTCCTGCCAGCCGTAGGTGACCTCGGGAACCAGCGGGCCGCGGTAGCGGATCGCGGGACCCATGTCGCGGTGGAGCAGCTTGAACCAGGCCTTGGCGAATTCCTCGGCCAACTCCTCGGGGTGATCCAGCCAGCGGCGGGTGATCTTGCCGTACTCGGGGTCGTAGCGCAGTGCGAGATCGCTGGTCAGCATCGACGGGTGGGTCGTGCCGTCGCCGAAGGCCTTCGGCACGGTGCCGTCGCCGGCGCCGTCCTTCGGACGCCACTGGTTGGCGCCCGCCGGGCTCTTGTACAGCTCCCAGTCGTAGCCGTAGAGGGTTTCCAGGAAGGCGTTGTCCCACTGGGTCGGCGTCGGGTTCCAGATGACCTCGAGGCCACTGGTGATCGCGTCGGCGCCGGTGCCGTCACCGTGTGAACTGCGCCAGCCGAGGCCGTTGTCCTCGAGTGCTGCGGCCTCGGGCTCCGGGCCGACCTGGCTCGCGTCGCCGGCGCCGTGAGTCTTGCCGAAGGTGTGGCCACCGACGATCAGTGCTGCGGTCTCGACATCGTTCATCGCCATCCGGGCGAAGGTGTCGCGAATGTCGGCGGCCGAGCCCAGGACATCCGGATTACCGTTGGGGCCTTCCGGATTCACGTAGATCAGGCCCATCTGGACGGCGGCCAGCGGCTTCTCGAGTTCGCGGTCGCCCTGGTAGCGCTGATCGGCGAGCCACTCGAGTTCGGGACCCCAGTAGACGTCGTCGGGCTCCCACTCGTCGACGCGGCCGAAGGCGAAGCCGGCGGTCTCGAAGCCCATCGACTCGAGAGCGACGTTGCCCGCGAAGACCAGCAGGTCGGCCCAGGAGACGGCCTGGCCGTACTTCTTCTTGATCGGCCACAGCAGGCGACGTGCCTTGTCGAGGTTGGCGTTGTCGGGCCAGCTGTTCAGGGGTGCGAAGCGCTGCATTCCGGCTCCCGCGCCTCCGCGGCCGTCCTGGACGCGGTAGGTGCCCGCGGCATGCCAAGACATGCGAACCATGAGGCCGCCGTAGTGACCGAAGTCCGCGGGCCACCAGTCCTGCGAATCGGTCATGAGGGCGGTCAGATCCGCCTTGAGGGCGTCGACGTCGAGGGACTTGAGGGCCTCGTGGTAGTCGAAATCCGCGTCGAGCGGATTCACGACATCCGGATTGTGCTGCAGGATCTTCAGATTCATCTGGTTCGGCCACCAGTCACGGTTGCCGCCACCCTCGGTGGGCTGCTTGGCACGATCGTGCATGACCGGGCAGCCGCCGGCCTTCGGTTCGGTGTTCGCCTCGGCGATCGGCGGGTGTTCCTGTGCCATGTCGTTCCTTTCGGGAAATGGTGATGGATGGTGACTGATGCAGACGTGACCGCGCCCGGTCCCCTTGATGTGGACCGGTCGGTCGGATGTGTTGATTTTCGGCGAACGGTGAACGGTGAATCGGTGGTGGATCAGTGCTGCGGTCAGGACCGGCAGTCGGGGCACAGGCCCCAGTAGACGACCTCGGCCTCGTCGATGACGAAGCCCTGGTCGTTGGACGCGGTGAGGCACGGGGCCGCGCCGACCGCGCAGTCGACGTCGCCGATCGCCCCACAGGAACGGCAGACCACGTGATGGTGGTTGTCGCCGATCCGCGATTCGTAGCGGGACACGTGACCCGATGGCTGGATACGACGGATGAGACCGGCAGATGTCAACGCCGCCAACACGTCATAAACGGTTTGCTGCGACACGTCGGGCACTTCGGTTCGCGTCTCGCGAAGCACCGTGTCGGTGTCGGCATGGGGATGCGCATGCACCGCACGCATGACGGCGACCCGCGGTCGGGTGACGCGGAGTCGTGCTGCGCGCAGCTTGGTGGCGCAGTCGTCGTCGGTGAGCATGACTCGAGTATGCACACTTTTCTGGAATGGTTCAAGTTTGGGTGCTGTCGATGTGTCGGATCGTGACGCGGGTACGACGTACGATCGGCTCATGTGGAAGCGACGTCCTGCCGGCCGTGGGTGACCTGATGTCTCGCTACGACGAGATCGTCGACGAACTGTACGGTCTGACGCCGGATCTGTTCGTGAAACGCCGAAACGAGCTCGCCAAGGAGGTCAAGGCCGAGGGGGAATCCGCTCTGGCCAAAAACATCTCGCAACTCCGTAGGCCCACGCAGGCTGCCTGGGCGATCAATCAGTGGGTCCGAGCGAATCCCGATGACTGCGGTCAGATCACCGCACTCGCCGCGGACCTGTCTGCAGCGCAACGGCGTTCGGCAGTGGACGCGATGCGCGAGCTGTCCCGCCGACGCCAGGAGTTGATCAATTCCGCCGCCGACGGGGTGGCCGGTACCGCAGACTCCCTCGGAGTACGGTTGTCCGACAGTGCGGTTCGCGAGGTTGCGGCAACGCTGCGCGCGGCGATCGCAGACGCCGAGACCCTGGAACGCTTTCGACGCGGCAGCCTCGTCACCTCCGCGGAGTACAGCGGCTTCGGTCCGGCCGGGGTGTTCGTCGTGCCCGATCTGCCGGCCGAGCCGGAACACGCGGCCGAGGACGGCGTGGATGCCTCGAGTGATGTCGACGCGGTGGCCGCCGGCGAGACCGACGAGACCGACGAGACCGGCGAGACCGACGAGGACGCCGCGGTCAGGCGCGAACTCGAGGCACGCCTGTCCCGAGCCGAAGAGGACGAGCGGACGGCGCGCGACGGTCTCGGCGATGCGTCGACCGCGGTCGACGAGGCGTCCTCAGAGGTCGACGAACTCGTCGCACGGGCGCGGGAACTGCGCGAGCAGCTGTCGCGGGTCGAGGACTCACTGCGCTTCGCGCGTCAGCGACTGTCGACCGCCGAGCGGGGCCGGTCGGACGCCAAGGTGGCGCTGCGCGACGCGGTTGCCGAGTCGAACAAGCTGAGGGCCGCGCTCACGGATCTCTGAGGTCGCGTGCGCCGACGGTGCTCCACTTCCGGCGAGGTGGCAGCCTCAGATCAGACGCAACGAATCGTCGCGTCGAAGGACGAAGAAGTACGGGGCGGGCGAGCCCTTGAGGTCCATGGCGCCGATGACCACATCGTCGGAGATGCGACGGAAGACGTCGTTGATGGGGAGTTGGTCGTACATCATCGTGGCGGTGTCGGTGCCGCGGTAGCGGGTGGTGCGCAGCCGCGCGCGTGCCTTGCGGGTCTGGCTCAGCAGGCGGGTCGCTGCGATCGGTGTGGCGAAAGACATCGCTTTGACCTGTGGTGCCTTCTCGGCGATCGTGAGTCCGCTGAAGGCGATCCCCGGGTTCATCGCCCAGAGAGCGGTGTGGTCGCGGGTGGGGAAGAGCAACGGGTGCACGGTCTCGGCGTCGACGAATTGCTTTCCCCACCAGCCGCTGGCGGCGAGGAACCCGTCGAGGGGGTGTCCGGTCGGCAGTTCCGCACCGCGCCAGGTGCCGATCATGAACTCCGGTTCGACCGCGTCGCAGGAGTCGAACAACTCGAGCGCCTCGGCGGTGTCGGTCGGTGTGGTGGTCAGCATCTCGCGCACGTCCATGGCACCGATCGTACGGGCAAAGACACAGATAGAGAAGAATGTCGCAACGTCATGGGGGCGAACCCGCGGTGAGTCCGCGGGCCGCGGCCCCGGACTCGGGTTCCGACGTGAGCCACGCGACCGCGAACGCGCCGGCGATCGCTCCCGCGAAACCGACGTACGCGAGCCAGCCGAGTCCGTCGACGGCGCGGTCGCCGAGGAACAGGACGCCGATCACCGATGGGATGCCCACCTCGCCCACGACCAGCACAGCGGTGACGGCGTTGACCGGCCCGAGCTGCAGCGCGACCGTCTGTACGTAGAACGCGACGGCGCCGGCGATGGCGATCGTCCAGGCCGCCGGGTCGGTGACCAGCGCCGCGGCGTCGAACGGATGAACGCCGTCCAGAACGCGAACCGCCACCGCCAAGGCGCCGTACATCGCGCCGGCCAGCGCTCCCGCCAGGATGGCACCGCGTCGTCCCAGGAGATGCACTACGACCACACCGACCACGGCGACAGTGGTCGAGACGATGAACAGCGCCCAGTGGAACGCCATGTCGTGCGCGGTCGCGGCTTCATGCGATGCCGATGCGCCGAGCATGCAGAGCGAGGCGACGACGATGCCCATCGCGGCCAGGTCCCGACCTCTCAGCGTCGTGCCGAGCAGAACGCTGCCGAGAAGCGCGGTGATGATCAGGTTCCCGGCGACGATCGTCTGTGCCAGAAAGAGGGGGAGAAGCCGAGCCGCGACGGCACCACCGGCGAAACCGAGGATCACCGTGAGCGTGCCGACGAGGAAGGCCGGATCGCGGAAGGTGTCGAGTGTGGAGCGCAGCGACGGTCCGCGCTCGGTCGTGACCGACGCGGTGTCGGTGGTACCGGCCGCGTTCCGTGCACCCAGTGCACGCAGGACCGTCGACAGTCCGTAGGCCACCGCGGCGAGCGAAGCCGCCACCACTCCGATCGTGAACACCGTACGAAAGTACCGGTCCCCGTTGTCCGTCGCCGGGGTTCCGAACCGGGTTCGGTGTCGCCGTCGCACCGGAATAGTCGCCGATCCTCGGCAGTTGCCCAGACCATGACCACCTCGAAGTACGACCCGCGCGACCTCCTCGCCGAATCATCGCTCGGTGTTCTCGCCACGATCAAGTCCTCCGGCCTCCCGCAGCTGTCCCCGGTGACCGCGTACTACGACCGTGATGCCGACACGATCTACGTGTCGATGACCGAGGGCCGGGCCAAGACGGCGAACCTGCGGCGCGACCCGCGGGCAGCACTGGAGGTCACCGGGCCCGACCGCTACACGTGGGCGACGGCCGAGGGTGACGTCGTGTTGATCGGTCCCGGCACCGATCCCCACGGACCCGAGGTGGAGGCCCTCGTCGACTACTACCGGAAGGCCGCGGGGGAGCACCCGGACTGGGACGAGTACCGCAGTGTGATGGTCTCTGATCGTCGGGTGTTGATGGTGATGTCGGTGAAGCGCGTCTACGGCGAGCGGCTTCGCTGATTCGCCGGCGAAGTTCTTCGCGATGAGGACCTCAGCTGTCCTCATTGTGCGCCACAGTGGAGTAATGTCCACAGAAATCCAGGTGACGTTCGATTGCGCTGACCCCGCGGCACTCGCCGCCTTCTGGTCCGAGGTGCTCGGGTACCGGATTCAGGCGCCGCCCACGGGATTCGACAGCTGGGACGCCGCGCTCGATGCGATGGGTGTCCCGCCGGAACGCAGGAACGACGCGTCCGCGATCATCGACCCCGACGGTCGAGGTCCACGGATCTTCTTCCAGCGCGTGCCGGAGGGCAAGACAGCCAAGAACCGGGTACACCTCGACGTCCGGGCCGCACCCGGCCTGACCGGTGACGACCGCCTCGCCGCGCTCGAGACGGAGTCGGCCCGCCTCGTGGTCCTGGGTGCAACTCGCGTTCGACGAGTCGAGCCGGAACCGCCCCTCGGTGCCGGGCACATCGTCATGCGTGACCCCGAGGGCAACGAATTCTGCCTGGACTGAGCGCGATTCGTAGCAGACGACGACGCTATGTCCCCACGCGTTCGACGGATTCGTCCGTCAGCGACATGTCGGCTGCGACGTGCAGGGTGCCGTCCAGGTCGGGCTGTTCGAACGTGACCCGCGCGTCCCGTCCGTCGACGATCAGGGAGGCGATGGTGTTGCCGAACAGGGGGCCGAGCGCGTTGTGCCACGTGACGGGGAGTTGCGGCGCTCCGCGGGAACCGGCCCAGCGTCGGACGATCTTGGCAAGACGCGGCGACCAGCCGAGCCGGAACACGCCCTTCATGTACGGCGGTATGGCGTTGTGCACCGGTGAGCACACCAACTGATAGACCGCCGCACCGGTGGTTTCGACGAAATCCGCTCGCGCGGCATAACTGTGGTGGACGTCGCCCGACAGGACACTGATGGTCGCCGGCCCGCGGGTTCGATCGCTGTTGCCGAGGCCGGCGACCCCACTGATCATCCGGCTCAGCCGGGTGAAGGAATCGAAGAAGGCGGGCCAGTGCTCCAGGTCGGCACCCTGCCGGATCTTCTCGGCCAGCTGTCCGACGCGGCCGTCGTGGCGGGCCCCGATCTCGTTGAGGGTCTCGACGTCGCTGAGGACGGGCGGGAGCAGCCACGGCAACGACGACCCGAGCACCAGGTGGTCCACCGACTCGACGTCGTCGTTGACCTGGTCTTCGATCCAGTCGAACTCGGTGTCACTCAACATCTTCCGGACGCCACCGGCGAGAATGCGGCCGTTACGTGAATCGATCATCGTCAGTCGCGTCGCGCCGAGATCCCACCGGAAGCTGAACCGGATCCCTTTGACGCCGTCGGTTTCGGAATCGGCGCGGTCGGCGAGATCGACCAGATGCGGCCAGCAGTCCCCGTCGATCTCCCTCACCTGGCGGTAGTCGTCGGAGGCGTCCAGTTCCGCGGGGGACAGGTTGCCGAGGTGCTGATACACCCAGTACGACGCGAGTCCGGCTCGTATCCGGTTACGCCACCAGGGTTGGTCGTCCATCTGCCGGCGCCAGGTGTCCGAGGTGTTCCAGTCGTCGCGGATGTCGTGGTCGTCGAAGATCATCGCGGTCGGGACGGTGGACAGGATCCAGCGGATCTCCGGGTCGCCCCAGGTGTGCCGGTAGAGACCCTCGTACTCCTGGAAGCTCACCACCTCGTCAGACGGACCGGCGGTCGAGGTCCTGGTCGACTCGAGCTTCTCCTTCACCTGCGGCGTCAGTTCGTCGGCGTAGACCTGATCGCCGAGGAGGATGAGGGTGTCGGGCCATTCGTCGACGGGCAGGTGGCGCATGCGGACGGCATAACAGTCCAGTGCGTCGAGTCCGAGTTTTTCGTCGACCTTCGGGTCCTCCGCCTTGGGGTAGCGGCACGACCCGAAGACGAGCCGGTGATGGCGGGCGCTTTCGGGTCCGCGCGTCCGGATGATGCTGGGCGGAAAGTCGGAATCCGGCAGGGGCCATTCCCGAGAACCGTCGACGAACACCTCGTATTCGGTCGTGGTGTCCGGGGCCAGACCGGTGACCTCGACGAGCGCGTAGTGATTTCCGACGACCTCGAAGGTGTGCGCGCGGCTGCCGAGGACCTCCACCTCCGCGGGTCCGTCCGTCTGGACCCAGACCAGCGCGGATGTCTCGTCGACGTGCCGAAGGATCGGACCCAGTACCAACGCCATCCGCCCAGACTAGGCCCGTGGAACGGTGTCCGTGGGCCGATAACCTATCTGGGTGGAGACCGGAGACGCCGTGACCGAGGCTGCCGACACCGAGGCTGCCGTCGCCCGGGTGCTCGCGGAACTCGCCGAACTCGAGGACCCGAAGATCCGCGCGGTCAACGAGAGGCACGGAGACGACCACGGCGTCAATCTGACCAAGCTGCGGGCCGTCGCCAAACGTCTCAAGACCCAGCACGACTTCGCTTCGGCGTTGTGGGTTACCGGTGACACGGCCGCTCGACTGGTCGCAGTGCTCATCTGCCGACCGAAGGCATTCGACGTCGCACAACTCGACACGATGGTGCGCGAGGCCGGTCGCCCGAAGGTGCACGACTGGCTCGTCGGTTACGTCGTGAAGAAGAACCCGCACAAGGAAGAACTGCGCGTCGCGTGGATGGACGACACGGACGAGGCCGCGCGCAGCGCCGGTTGGGCCCTCACCACCGAACGGGTGGCCAAGAAGCCCGACGGACTCGACCTCGGCGGGCTTCTCGACATCATCGAATCGGAGATGCGGGACGCCCCGGAACGCCTGCAGTGGGCGATGAACACCTGTTTGGCGACGATCGGCATCGAACACCCCGGATACCGGGCGCGCGCCATCTCCATCGGTGAGCGCCTGAGGGTCCTCGAGGACTACCCCACGTCACCTGGATGTATCTCACCGTTCGCGCCCACCTGGATCACCGAGATGATCGAGCGACAGCAGGCGTGAGAGTCATGCGTCGGTCTGCTCGCGCTGCTGTCGTTGCTGCAGCAGACACGGGAATGGCCCGGCTCGCTCCCGGCCGACCGGTTACAGATGAGCGAGCGGACCGTACGCCGTGACGTCGAACGTCTCCGCGAGCTCGGATACCGGATCGACGGCACCAATGGCCCGCGACGGTGGCTACCGGCTCGACGCGGGATCTACGTTGCCGGTCGAGGTGATCGGCCCGGAGGAGCTGCGGACGGCCTTCGCGACGCTGGCGGAGCGGTCGGCACGAGCGTCCGGGGCAGTCGCGTCAGATAGGGGCTCTCCCTGATGGTCTCGGTGAAGCACTCAGATCACACCGGGCGGTACGCGGTCCTCTATCCGGCGATCGCCGAGGCGGCCCGACGCTGCGCCGCCGAGCGCGTGGGGCTGATCGATGTCGGCCGTCCCGCCGGTCTCAACCTCAACGTCGACCGCGTCGGCATCTTCTACGGAGACGATCAGACCCTTGGCGATGTGTCATCGCCCGTGCAGCTGGAGTGCTCGGTGGTGGGCGATCGTCGGATTCCGAGTGTGCCGATGCCGGATGTCGCGGCGCGGATCGTGGTCGACCGCGCGCCGCTAGACATGCGTAACCCTGAGCACCGGAATCGCATCCGGCTGGCCGACGACCGGTCACGCCATCTCGACGACGAGCTCGCTCTCGCAGAATCATTTCCACCGCAACAGATTTCGGGAGATCCGATCACGACGCTGTCGGATGCGGTCTCGTGTGTCCCGGATCGGGCGCTGCCTGTGGTCATCACCACCTGGTCGCTGTCGCGGTTCTCGCCGGAGAGACGACGCCGATTCGTGCATGCGTTGGAGGAGCTCTCCTCGGCGAGGAGGACTGCCTGGGTGTCGGTCGAAGGGGTCGGGGTCGCGCCCACCATTCCGACCCTCGGGGATCGTCCGGCGTCTGGGCACAGCATCATCGGGCTGACCGTGTTCGAGCCGTCAACCGCATTGCCGCGCTTCGATGTCGCCGGCGACGCGCTCGGCCGGTGCTGGTCCCGCGGACGGTTCATGTCCTGGTTCGCCTGAGTGGTCCGCGCGGTCCGCGGGCACCCGGTGACCGGTGCGGTCGAGTGCGGACACGGCGATGGACGCACTCGACACCACCGCGGCCACGACGAAGGCGAGCCCGTAACCCGCGGCGGTGATAGTGGCACCGAGGGCGGTGGCACCCACTGCCTGCCCGAACATCAACGCGATGAACAGGAGTGCGGTACCCGCAGCCGATCGTGCCGCATCGATGGTCGAGGTCCAGGCGATGAGCGCGGATGTCGCCGAGGTGAAACCCCACCCGAAGAAGAGGCAGCCGACGAGCGTGACCGCCATCTGTCCCGGAGCAGCGGCGACCAGGAGAATCCCGACCGTCATCGTTCCGCAGCTGAGTGTCCACGCCGAGGTCGCCGACCACCTCGCCAACGGTGTGGCGGTGAGAGCCACTGCGGCGCCGCCGATTCCGATCATGATCCACGCGATGATCGTGCCACGTTGGGATGATCCGCCGGTGTCGACGAGGATCGCACGGCCGTACGTCCACATGGCGCTCGACGCCCCGCCCAGCAGAACCGCGATGGTCAGTGCGGTGCCGTGGCGGCGGATCCACCCGACGGACAGGGCGTGCGACTGCTCGTCCTGGGCGGCGGAACCCGGCTGGTCGGTGATGAGGAGGGCGACCGCGATGACCGCGGTGACCACGCCGATGATCGCCCAGGTCAGTCGCCATTCGGGTAGGAAGGCGAGTGCCAGCGCCCCGGCGCCGACGAGTCCGGGTCCGGTGCCGGAGTTGACCATCGACTGCGCCCGGTCCACGCGATTCGCGGCGATGTTGCGCCGGACGACGCTCACCATAGCGGGCGACGCCAGGCCTGCTCCCGCAGAACTGATCACGGCGAAGAGTCCGAAGGTGAGCAGGTCCCCGGCGGCGGCCATGCCCCAGACCCCACCCGCCGCGGTGGCTGTGGCGACGACGATCAAGACCCGAGGATTTCGGCGTCCGTAGCGGAACCCGCACAACGCCGCGAGGCAGTAGACCAGCGACGACCCCGAGGAGATATACCCCGCACGGGCCGAATCGAGAGCCAGGTCCGCCTGGATGTCGGGTAGGAACAGCCCGTATGCGAGTCGCACCAGTCCGTAGGTCGCCGCGATGAAAGCTGTGCCGGCCACGATGACCGATGGCTCACGACCGAGACCAAACGAAAACGTGCGTTTCATATTTTCGAGTCTAGGCTGATTGCCATGCCGATGCGCAAGAGCTCCGAGGAGAAACTGCTCGACGCAGTTGATGACCTGGTGTTCTCGCGCGGAATCGAATCGACGCCCGTCGACGCCATCCTCGCGCGGGCGGGCGTGTCGGCGGCGACCCTGTACCGCGGCTACCGCAGCAAAGAGGCGCTGGTCGCAGCCTCCCTCGCACGACGACACGAGCGCTGGCGCGAGACGTGGGGGAGTCTCATCGCGGCTGCGCCCGACGCCGAGGGCCGGTTGCTGGCCATCTTCGACGCCATCGACGAGTTCGCCGCCCGACCCGACGGCGCGCGGTGGTGCGCGTTCCTGGGAACCGCTGCCGAGATGTCCGACCCGCCGCCCGAGATCGCCGACGCGGTCACGCGCGACACCGACCACATGCGACAGACCCTCCGCGAGCTCGCCGCGCAACTGCCGTGCGCGAATCCCGACCACCTGGCCGAGCAGATCCTCGTCGTGGTCACCGGCGAACTCGCGATGAGACTGCGTGACCGGCCCTTACGGAAGTCGACGGTGGGTCGGGAGATCGCGACGACACTCATCGCGACAGCGCAACCGTCCGCTGCAGCGCGACCCTGTACTACGGATTGAGTACTGATCGCGTACCGCGGTCCGAGTACGACCCGATCCGCTCAGTCGAAGTACGACGCCTACTCGCTGTAGGGCACTTGACCGTTGGGGCTGGGTAGGCCGACCGATAGAGCGCCAGCAGGGTGTCGATCGCCCCGTTGTTGCGCAGCCATGTACCGACGTAGCCGCCGGGAGCGATCAGCGAATTGACCTGTCGCGTGGGCGCGCTCGCGTTCGCGGGGCTCTGCAGCATGCCCTGTTTGTTCACGTACAGGCCGTAGCTTCCGACAACGGAGTTGCCGAACATCGGGCGACCGGTGGTGTTGGTCAAGATGATCAGGCAGGCGTCGATGATCCTCGCGGCGTCACGGCTGCCGCCGATCCCGCCACCGCTCAAGAATGCTCGGTATTGCTGTTCGGACAGTGCATCTTTCGGGGACAGGCCGATCGCTGCGGCCGGACAAACCGTCAGTGAGCACACTGAAGCGCCGGGGCCGGAGCGGTGTCAAGGGTCCGCTGAAAGCCGTATGACGTCGTACCCGGAAACCGGGCACAACGTCATACGGATTCAGAGCGGGTGGCGGCTCAGATCAGGCCGAGAGCCAGCATGGCATCGGCGACCTGGGTGAAGCCCGCGATGTTCGCACCCATCACGTAGTTGCCGGGAGCGCCGTACTCCTCGGCGGTGTGCAGGCAGTGATCGTGGATGGAGGTCATGATCTCGGAGAGACGATCCTCGGTGTAGCCGAACGTCCACGAGTCGCGAGATGCGTTCTGCTGCATCTCGAGTGCGCTGGTGGCCACACCGCCGGCGTTCGCCGCCTTACCGGGCGCGAAGCGGACTCCGGCTTCGCCGAAGATGCGCACGGCCTCCGGGGTGCATGGCATGTTGGCGCCCTCCGCGACTATGCGGACCCCGTTCTTGACCAGCTGGGTGGCGTCGGCACCGTTGAGTTCGTTCTGCGTCGCGCACGGGATGGCGATGTCGGTGGGCACGTTCCACAGGGAGCCGGTGGTGACGAGTCGCGCTGAGGGGCGGGCGTCCGCATAGTCGCCGATGCGACCCCGCTGGACGTTCTTGATCTCCTTGAGGAGCTCCAGGTCGATGCCGGCCTCGTCGACGATGTAGCCGCTCGAATCCGAGCAGGCGACGACACGCCCGCCCAGCTGCTCGATCTTCTCGATGGCGTAGATGGCGACGTTGCCCGACCCGGACACGACGACCGTCTTGCCGTCGAGTTTGTCGTCCATTGCTGCGAGCATGTCGCGGACGAAGAACACCGCGCCATATCCGGTGGCCTCGGTGCGCACCTGTGACCCGCCCCAGGCGAGTCCCTTCCCGGTCAGGACGCCGGACTCGTACCGGTTGGTGATGCGCTTGTACTGGCCGAACAGGTAGCCGATCTCCCGACCGCCGACACCGATGTCCCCGGCAGGGACGTCGGTGTACTCACCGATGTGGCGGTAGAGCTCGGTCATGAAGGACTGGCAGAACCGCATGATCTCGTGGTCCGAGCGGCCCTTGGGATCGAAGTCGGAACCGCCCTTGCCGCCACCGATGGGCAGGCCGGTCAGTGCGTTCTTGAAGATCTGCTCGAAGCCGAGGAACTTCACCACACCGAGGTAGACGCTCGGGTGGAAGCGCAGCCCACCCTTGTACGGTCCGAGGGCCGAGTTGAACTCGACGCGGAAGCCGCGGTTGACCTGTACCTGGTTCTGGTCGTCGATCCACGGCACGCGGAAGATGATCTGCCGCTCGGGTTCGGTCAGACGCTTGATGATTCCGGCATCGGCATAGTGCGGGTGCTTGGCCAGGACGGGGCCGAGGCTGTCGAAGACCTCACGAACGGCCTGGTGGAATTCGGCTTCTCCGGGGTTGCGCGCAACCACCTGTTCGTACAGATCGCTGATCTTCTCGTCGAGCACGGCCACGGCGGCCACCACTTCCTTTTCGATACCTCTGGGAAAGGCGGTGGACCCCCAAATCGGTCACCGCCGTCCTGCAGCCTATCGATCGACAGGAAGTATCTATAAATCCGGTCGGCGTTGAGCCCAGTCGACGATTGCCGGAAATGCCCCGGATGACCGGTCCGCTGCACTCGTCACGAGATAGAAAGCGGAGGTCAGGGGGTTTCCGTTGATGGCCGACTCGTAGTCGGCGGCGCGCGCGACGTGTCGGGCCCGTTCGCGGGCGACGCCGGTCTCGTGCGACGTGGAGGCCTCCGCGATCACCAGGAGCGCGAGCTTCCGGCTGTTCGACGCGGCGTCCAGGACCGCGTCGATCAGTGCGTCCTCGTGCTGCTTCTCGAGCCGGCGCCCTCGCCGGTCCCACCACGCGCGCCGGGGCCGGGATGCGGGATCGAGCACCGCGACGCACGATCTGAGACCCACCGGGATGCGCCGGATCGATTTTGCGTCGCGGGCGTCGTCCCGGGACGCCGTGCCCGAGGACCGGACGTCCAAGACGTCCGTGCTCAGCCCTCGTTCACGGAGGACCCGGCGCAACCGGGTCGTCAGCGCGCCCGGTCGTCCGATCACCAGGACGTCGGCCGCGGGTGCGGAGTTCCGCGTCGGGAGTGCAGGCGGCCGGCGTCCGGTCTCCGGGACTTCGGCCGATCCTGCGACGGCCCTCATCGGGACGCCGCCCGTCGGTCGTGACCGCGAGCCGACAACAACGCTGCGTCAGAGAAGCTCGATCCGGTGCTCTTTCACCGCGACCGTGCACTCTTTTCCATTGGGGAGGCGGTAGGTGCGAACGTCGCCGACGTCGGCGCCCATGACCGCCTGTCCGAGTGGTGAGTCGGGCGAGCAGACGTCGACGCCCACCAGGGCGTACTGCTCGGGAGGTCCCACCAGGAAGGTGGTGACGTCGGCCGGATCGTGATCGAAGGCGACGGTGACGATCGAGCCGACCTGCACGGTCCCGTCTGCAGACGGCTCGACCTCTGCGGTGGACAGCGCTGCGTACAGCTGTGCGATCCGCCGGTCGAGCGAGTCGAGGCGGGCCAGTGCGCGGTGGTAGGCGTCGTTGTTGTCCAGATCTCCGGCGCTACGGTGCTCGAGCACCTCCGCGCTGACGGAGGCTCGTTCGCGGCAACCCGCGGCCAGCTCGTTCTCGAGAAGCTCTCGGGTCAGGGGAGAGTTCGGGACAGGTGTGGCGGTGGTCATCGCTGACTCCTCTGCTTCGGTGACGAAATGTCCACGACGTGACGGTCAGGACGTCGTGATCAAGGGTTTCGCGCGTAGATCGAGCATCGGATGTCGTGCGGCGATCTCCTCCCGCGAGGCGCGGTCCACATCGGTGCTCAGTGTGAGAATCCAGGGCACGGACTCGGCGGCCCCGCTCGTCGACGAACCGGCCGGCAACTCGGAGGCCCACGGGTCGAGCTCGAGATCGGCGAGGACGTCGCGCGACAGACTCTCGAGCTTCGACGCGGTGAGCCGGCCCGAGGAGTCCGCGAACGCGAGACAGACGTCCTTGCCCACCGGTACCCCGAAGTCGTCGACGTCATTTTCCCGATGCCACTGCCGTCGAAGGAGCAGTGAGTCGGAATCTTCCACCACGAGTGAGTACTTCACAGGTTTCGGAAAAGCATTCAATGCCCGTGACGACGCCTGGTCGATGAATTCTCTGAGTCGCCCCGTCGATCCGCAGACTCGTATACGGCATTCCATGACAACCGCTTTCACGGCCACTCTTCCTTTCGCTGAAAACCGGCCTTCCGGGCCGGTCCCACGGACTCTAGCCGAAAAAAAGATAAAAGCCAGCTCGCTCGGGTTCGTCGTCGGAGCGGTCACTGAAATCCGCTGTTCTGCAGTAGATTCAGCAAGTCGTCGACCGTGCGCCGAGGGGTGGTCGGCGGCGACTGGACTTTTTTTCTTTCTGGGCTATGGTCACGGAGGTGAGTGGGTCCGAGACCCACTTTCATCAATCATGTCAGCGAGGAATCATGGCAGAGAAGAATTCTAGTTCGAAAAAACGTCGCCAAGAACTGAAGTTGCGGCGGGAGAAAAAGCGCGCGAATGAAGACAACTCGATCATTCGGAAACGAAAGAATGTTGGATGACGTGGCACAGGACACGCGCCTCGTAGAGGTTCTCACCTATCTCCACGACCGCTTCTCGACCCTGGCGACGGTCGAGCGGCCGCAGTCCGAACTCCTTCGGGGGTTCCGGGCGGGCATGACGTTCGCCCGCATCTGCGTCCTCGACGAGATCACCACCGAGTCGCTCCGTCCCGATGCGTTCGTCGGCGCAGCTGTGCTCTCAGGGGGTCTGCGCCGGGACTTCGACGTCGTCCAGGGGCTGGTGGACCGGCTCGAGCGCGAGGGGCGGTGGGCTGCCGACGCCGACGACAGTGAGTTCCGGGTCGGTTATCACGCCGCGCTCGGCATCGCCCGCCACCACCTGGATGTGGCTCGTCGAACGCTCGACATCGGGGAGGCGCCGGCCGGCGTGCACCGCCCGGTCCGTAGCCGGTCCCGGCGAGCCGCAGCCGTCGCCGCAGGTCGGTGACCTACGCGTGGGACGGGCGCGCTGTGCCCGTCCCACGCGCGGGGACGAGGCGGCGTCAGCGCCGGACGCCGAGTCCCTTGGCGATGGTCGGCCACGCACGATGGAGATCCTGATTCCAGTAGCCCCACGAGTGCAGCCCGGACCTGAAATCGTAGGTGACCTGCACACCGGCCGCGTCGGCTCGGCGCTTGAAGCTCCGCGTGCACTGGAGAACGACGCCCTCGAGAACGCCGCCCACCGGGGACGCGAGGCCTGCGATACCCAGCGACGGGTCGGGCAGTCCGTTGCCGACGGAGACATACATCGGCTTGCCTTCCAGTACCTCGATGTGTGCGGCCGGGTTGTGGTCATCCCAGCTCGAGTGGCCCAACGGACCCCACATGTTGTCGGGATTGCCGCCGCGGGTGGACACCGACGCGGCCGTGGCCTGACGGTACTCGGGGGAACCCTGGTCGAGACATCCACTGAACGCTACGACGCCGCGGTAGAGGTCGGGGTGGCGAACCGCGATCGACATCGCGCCCAGCGCTCCCATCGACAACCCGCCGATGACGTTGCGGCCGTTGCCATTGAAGCGTTTGTCGATCAGTGGGGGTAGTTCCTTCGTCAGGAATGTCTCCCACCTGTTCCGTCCCAGAACAGGATCGGTCTTCTGCCAGTCCGTGTAGTACGCGCCCATGCCGCCGATGGGCATCACGACGTTGACCGGTTTGTCAGCCATGAACTTCACGATGTCGGTCTGGAATGTCCAGCCGCTCTGCGTGTAGTTGGTGTAGATGCCTCCGTCGATCCCGTCCAGGAGGTACAGGGTCGGGCGACGCTTCTCGCGATCCGAGGGTAGGAGGACGCTGACCCGGACGGGTCGCTGCATCGCGGGGGAGTAGACCGTCACCGTTGCCCGCGTCGGGGTTGTCGGCGAAATCGACAGGACGCGTGCGACCTCACGAGCATTCGTATCGGGCGGCGCAGCCGCGACAGGCTCCGCGACGCCGAGGCTTCCGGTCATGGCGATGACGCCGGCGCACGCGAGCGCCACGGCTCTCGGCCATTTCGACACTGCTCCCCCTTTGGGATCTTCCGACGGGTGCCCCCCGCTCCGCGCCGGCGATGACTCGCTTCATGATGGCGTAGTCGCGGCCGAACCGCCGAGGTATCGGACCGGTCTCGGCGCGTCGCTGCAGGGTGGTTCGCAGAATTTCGACCGAACGGACGAGTCGGTCCGGCGGGAGTGGGCTCCTGGCTCGTGTTTGCGCAGAGGTCGCGCGGGTACCCGACCGAGAGGCTGGCCGTGCCCCCATCGAGTGGGTTCATCAACGCAGCCGATCAGAACCACCGACATCGGAAGGACGGTTCTCTGTGAGCACCTATGTCACCGCGAATCCCACCACAGGAGTGACCGAGCAGGAGTTTCCCGGACTCGCCGACAACGAGATCGACGGGCTCGCGGCGCGGTCCCTCGAGGCGTTCGACAGCTGGCGGCGCACCGAGGTGGCGGAGCGTGCCGACATCCTGTCCCGGACTGCGGACCTCTACGAGAAGCGTGCGGAGGAACTGGCTTCGGCGATCACGACCGAGATGGGCAAGCCGGCGAAGGAGGCGGCCGGCGAGGTCCAACTCGCCGCCGACATCTACCGGTGGTACGCCGAGCATGGTCCGGATCTGCTGGTCAGCGAGGAACTCGATCCACAGGGTGCGCAGTCCTCGATCGTGCAGACGGCACCGATCGGACCGCTCGTCGGGGTCATGCCGTGGAACTACCCCTACTACCAGGTGGCACGGTTCGCCGCGCCGAACCTGCTGGCCGGTAACACGATCATCCTCAAGCACGCGTCCATCTGCGCGGCATCATCGGCGCTGATGGCGGAGATCGTGCACGACGCCGGGGTGCCGCCGGATGTCTACGCGAATGTGTACGCCAGCAGCGATCAGGTCGCTGACCTGCTGGCGAATCCGGCCATCCGCGGGGTGTCGTTGACCGGCAGTGAGAGCGCCGGCGCGGCTGTGGCCAAGGTCGCCGCCGAGAACCTCAAGAAGTCGGTCCTGGAGCTGGGCGGTTCGGACCCGTTCATCCTCCTCGACTCCGCAGACCTGGACCGCACCACCACGATCGCCGCTCGGGCGCGGCTGTCCAACGCCGGGCAGGCCTGCAACTCGCCCAAGCGCTTCATCGTCACCGACGAGCTCTACGACGATTTCGTGCGCGGGCTGGTCGAGAAGTTCGAGGCCACGGAGGTGGGGGACCCGGCTGATTCGTCGACCCGGATGGGGCCGCTGTCGTCGATCTCCGCGCGAGACACCGTCGCCGAACAGGTCAAGACCGCTGTCGACCAGGGCGCAACGCTGCGGACCGGGGGCTCTCCGATCGACCGCGACGGTGCCTTCTTCCAGCCGACCGTGCTGACCGACATCACCCCGGACATGGACGCCTACTCCGAGGAGATCTTCGGGCCGGTGGCCATGGTCTACAAGGTGTCCTCGGCGGATGAGGCCGTCGATCTGGCGAATGATGTGCAGTTCGGTCTCAGCGGTTCGGTGTGGAGCGACGACATCTCGAAGGCCGAGCAGGTCGCCGACCGGCTCGAGGTGGGGATGGCCTATGTCAACGAACACGGCACCACGCTGCCGGGTCTGCCGTTCGGCGGGGTCAAGCGTTCCGGCTACGGCCGTGAACTGGGACGTTGGGGTCTGGGCGAATTCGTCAACACCAAGCTGCGTCGGACGGCCGCCGGGTAATACGGCGACCGGGGGCCGGATTCAGCTCGACCGGCGGGTGACCCTCACCTCGAGATCTTCGGGGCCGAGGGTCTCCTGCTCGCCGGTCACCACGCCGACCCGGATCGGGTTCCGGGACGTGTCGGTGACGGTGAGCGGCGGGCCATCCGGCTGGAGATGCTCGTTGCCCCACTGCATCAGCGACATCACGACCGGGAACAGATCACGCCCCATGTCGGTGAGCAGGTATTCGTAACGGACCCGCTGGCCGGGCTCCTGATACGGGACCTTGGTGAAGATGCCGGCCTCGGTCAGCTCTTTCAGCCGGGCGGACGCGACCGCGTCGGTGATGCCCACGCGACGGGCGAACTGGTCGAACCGGGTCGCGCCGTAGAAGGCCTCGCGCAGGATGAGAATCGCCGACCGCGTGCCGACGAGTTCGACCGCTTTGGCGATCGAACAGTGCGTCGCCTCCCACCGGTCACGTTCCGCGAGCGGGCCCACCAGCTTCATCATCCGTCCATTCTAGCCTGACTTGACAAGACTATAGTCAGGGCGTAGACCTCTGACTATGGCAGGCAAAAGTCAGCCACGTTCGGACCGTCCGCGGATGGTCCAACCCACAGATGGAGGGGCAGTCATGGCAACGGCAGTCATCGTGGACGCGGTGCGCACACCGATCGGCAAGGGGAAGCCGTCGGGCGGCTTGCACGACGTTCACCCCGTCGACCTTCTCGCGCACAGCCTCCGGGCCATCGTCGACCGCACTGGGATCGATCCGGTCGAGATCGACGACGTGATCACCGGAGTCGTCAGCCAGGTGGGCGAGCAGAGCCTCAACCTCGCTCGTCGTGCATTGCTGGCCGCCGGTTACCCGGAGTCGGTGCCCGGCGTGTCGGTCGACCGTCAGTGTGGCAGCGGTCAGCAGGCGATCGCGTTCGCCGCCCAGGGGGTGATCGCGGGGACCTACGACGTGGTCGTCGCCGCGGGAGTCGAATCGATGTCCCGGGTGCCGATGGGCTCGGCCGCGGTCGGCGCCTCGGATCTGAACGGTGTCGCGTTCGACGAGCGTTATCCCGACGGGCTGGTCGGGCAGGGCATCTCGGCCGAACTCATCGCCGCGCGATGGGACATCTCGCGCCCGGAGATCGATGAATTCTCCTTGCGTTCTCACGAATTGGCGGCGCGGGCGACGAAGAACGGGCTGTTCGACAACGAGCTCGCGCCCATCTCCGGTCTGACCGCCGACGAGGGGATCCGGCTGGGCGGCACCCTCGAGAGCCTGGCCGGCCTGCGGCCCGCGTACTACGACGAGGCGATCGCCCGGCGATTCCCGGAGATCGACTGGCGGATCACCGCGGCGAGTGCCAGCCAGATCAGCGACGGTTCGGCGGCCGTTCTCGTCATGAGTGAGGAGAAGGCGGCCGAGCTCGGATTGCGCCCGCGCGCACGGATCCACACCATCGCGGTCGCCGGGGACGATCCGCTGCTGATGCTCACCGCGATCATCCCGGCAACCCGTAAGGTGCTCGCGCGCAGTGGACTCGATCTCGCCGACATCGACCTGTTCGAGGTCAACGAGGCCTTTGCCCCGGTCGTGCTGGCCTGGGCGCGGGAACTCGGCGTCGAACTCGACAAGGTGAACGTCAACGGCGGCGCGATCGCACTCGGTCATCCGCTGGGTGCCAGCGGCGCCCGACTCGCGACCACGGGACTGAACGCGCTGGAGCAGCGGGGTGGGCGTTTCCTCCTGCAGACCATGTGTGAGGCAGGCGGTCTCGCCAACGCGACGATCTACGAGCGCCTCGACTGATCCGAGAAGGCGCCGGCCGGTGTCAACCGTCGGTGTGGCGTGCGCGCGCGACGGCCGCCGCCACACCGTGGTGCCACGGGACACCGTGCCCGGGTAGGACGGACTTCGCGCCGGTGGCGGCCAGCGCGTCGAGCGAGGCGCGGTTTCGCTCGAGGTCGGCGGTCGCCGAGCCCGCGATCATGCGGGGGCCGTGTGCGGCGGTGTACGGGTCGAGGGTGACCAGCGCGTCACCGGAGATGACGGCATCACGGTCCGGGTAGTACAGCGAGACATGACCGAAGGTGTGGCCGTGCGTGGGCACCACCTCGGCCTCTCCCGGGAGAACGGCATCGTCGTCGAAGACCGACACCTTGGAGGTGTTGATACCCCGGACGGTGAGCGCTCCGGCAAAGGCCATGCGGCTCAACAATTTCCACGACGGTGGATTGCGCAGTGGAACCCCGCCGCGCGTGGTGTTCTCGTGCGCATATCGGTAGGGGTGGGCGGCGAGCCAGGCATCGTCGCGATGTATGTGCACCGGGATGCGCCACTGCTTGGCCAGGCGTCGTGCGGTGCCCACATGATCGAAATGCCCGTGGGTGATGATCAGTGCGGACACCGCATCGACGTCGTGGCCCAGATGGTGGATCGCTTCGACCAGCGGTCCGTAGGAGCGGGGCAGTCCGGCGTCGACGATCACCAGCCGGTCGTCGACCTCGACGAGGTACTGGTTGGTGTACGCGTGTTCGAGGCGATGGATTCCGGGTGCGACGTCGCGTTGGAAGACCATGCCTCAGCGTAACCCCGGGGAGCTGTGCGCAAACCCGGGTTCACCAGGGGAGTAGCCCGTTCTCGTCCTGCAGCGTGCCGGTGGGTCCGTCGGGTCCGATCGTTGCCAGCTTCACGACGGTGCGTGCACTCTCTTCGGCGGGCCGGCCGCCGGTCATACCGGCGCCGGTGGTCATGTCGGTGGACGTGAAGCCCGGTTCGAGTGCATTGAACTTGATGCCCGGTTCGATCTTGGAGTACTGCAGCGTGAGCATCGTCGCGGCCGACTTCGACGCGGCGTAGAGCGTTGCGGTGAGCCCGGATTCGGGTCGATCCGGGTTCGTCACGGCCCAGAACGATCCCATACTGCTCGACACGGTGACGACCCGCGGATGATCCGACCGGCGCAGCATTGGGAGCGCTGCCTCGGTGACCCTGACGATGCCGACGGAGTTGGTGTCGAAGACCCGCGCTGCGGTGGGCCCGTCGACGACCCAGTCGCCGGAGATCCCGGCGTTGTGCACCAGCACGTCGAGCCGTCCCTCGAGGGCGTCGATCCGTGCGAGCGCCGCGGCGACCGATGCGTCGTCGGTGACGTCCAACTGCACGAATCGCGCGCCGGCCTCGGCGGCGGCCTTCTCGCCACGGTCGGTGTCTCGTGCGCCGATGTAGACGGTATGCCCGAGTCTGGTGAGTTGTCGGGCCGTCTCGAGTCCGATTCCCCTGTTGGCGCCGGTGATGAGAGTGACTGTCATGGGTGTTCCTTCCGATCCGCGCCCTTGGTCGGGCCGTGCATTCGACGCTATGAGTGCGTCGCGCCCCACGGCAGTGCTCCGCTTGTCCCAGGGTGTGGCAGGACCCCCTCACCTCCGTGCGACGCGACCTAGGCTGACGACATGACCAACCGGCCGAACACCCTCGGGGACTATCTGAAGGCTCGCCGCGGACTCGTGACCCCGGAGCAGGCGGGTATTCCGGATGTCGGAGTGCGGCGCGTACCGGGATTGCGGCGTGAGGAAGTCGCGATGCTGGCCGGGATCAGCGCCGACTACTACCTGCGTCTGGAGCGCGGCCGCGACCGGAACCCGTCGACGCAGGTCCTCGAGTCGTTGGCGCGAGTCCTGCAACTGGATGACGACCACGTCGCGTATCTCCTGTCACTGGTGGGTGACCCGCCACGATCCCGGCGCCGTATCCGCAGAGAGATCGTGCCGGTGGGTGTGCAGAAGCTGGTCCAGACGCTGAGTCAGCCTGCTTACGTCGAGGGGCGCTACTTCGACATCCTGGCCGCCAATTCGTCGGCGACCGCACTTTCCCCGCGGTTCGCAGTGGGGCGGAACCAACTTCGCGACATGTTCCTGGAGGCGGCCGACCAGGCTCTCTATCCGGAGTGGCGGAACTCCACGCAATGCCTGATCGGCAACCTGCGTCGGGCGATCGGCACCGACGTCGACGACCCGAGGTTCGTCGAGCTGGTTGGCGAGTTGTCGCTGGCGAGCCCGTGGTTCCGCGAACTGTGGGCACGGCATGACGTGAAGGCTCAGTTCGGCGCACCCATGCGATTCGATCACCCCACGGTCGGAGAAATGACCCTCTACCGGGAACGGATGAGCATCGACGGTACACCCGGCCTCGAACTCGTTGTGTTCCACCCGGAACCGGGGAGCGCAGACGCAGAGAAGCTCGCGCTGTTGTCATCGGCGGCGCTGCCATCGCAAGTCCTGACACCAGACGCGAACGGTCGGCAAGGTGACGCCGCCGCACGTCGTGCGGTCGGATCAGCCGACGTTCGACGGCCCCAGCCAGGCGAGCGCGGCGACCACGAGGGCCTCGGTACCGGTGTCGAGCGTGGGCTGGACGACCGGCGCGAATTGCGGTGAATGATTGGCAGGTATGTCACGGTCGAGTCGCCCCGACTCCTCGGCCGTGCGGTGGACCTCGGGATCGATGCCCCCCAATCCCCAATAGGTGTAAGGGATTTTGAGCGCGCGGGGGATGTCGCTGAAGTCCTCGCTGGCGGTTTGCAGCGGCAGGTCGAAGGTTCGGTCGGCGCCGAAGTGTTCGTCGAATGCGGCGCGCACGCGCCCGGTGGCCGCCGGGTCGTTGGTCGTGGCGGGGAAGTGGTCGAAGGTCTCGAAGTCGGGTTCTCGCGGAGACCCCGACGCCTGACACTCGGCGGTGACGATCCGATGGACGGCGTCGAGGACGAGCGTGCGCGTCCGATCGCTGTAGGTGCGTATGTTCAGCTGCAGGACAGCATGATCGGGGATGATGTTGCTCTTGCTGCCCGATGTGATGCTGCCGACCGTGAGTACTGCCGGTTCGGTGGGGGCGATCTCACGGGAGACGATGGCCTGCAGCCGGATCACGATCATGGCCGCGAGGACCACGGGGTCGACGGTGGTCTGCGGCATCGAGCCGTGCCCGCCGCGACCGTAGACGGTGATCCGAAGGCTCTCCGCGGCGGAGAGCACCGCGCCGTAACGGGTTCCGACGTGGCCCGCCGGGTAGGGCAGCACGTGCTGGGCCAAGGCGACGTCGACGTCACCGACCACGCGACCGAGGTCGTCGTCGATCATCCGCCGGGCGCCGTCGCCGACTTCCTCGGCGGGTTGGAACAGCGTGATCACGCGGCCCGACCAGTGGTCACGTCCGCCGGCGAGCAAGGACGCGGCGCCCAGCAGGCATGCGACGTGTACGTCGTGCCCACATGCGTGCATGACGGGGACCTCTCCGCCGTCGACGCCGGTGACGGTACGGGTGCTGGCGTAGGGAAGCCCGGTGTCTTCCCTGATGGGCAGAGCGTCCATGTCGGCGCGCATCAACACGGTCGGCCCGTCGCCATGGGACAGGATGCCGACGACGCCGGTGCCCCCGATCCCGTCGCGGACGTCGTAACCGAAGCTCCTCAGCTGCCGCGCCACCTCCGTCGAGGTCTCGCGTTCCTGATGTGAGAGCTCCGGATGTTGATGGATCTGCTGGTACAGCTCTTCCAGCGGGCCGCGAAGGTCGTCAAGGCCTGCAAGGATCCGTCCCGCGACGCTCACGGAATCGTCTCCGGTCCGCTGTCGGCGGCGTCGAAAGAAGGGAACCCGCCCGCCCGAGTGCCCGCCACCGCTCATCGGGACGTCAGTCCTGGCATCGGCTCTCCGCTCTTCGGCGACGCGAGTTCTACGGAGTGCGCGGTTGAAACGACCGCGCACAATGTCGAGTGTACGGACCAATATGACCTGGATCACAGCAGTGTGAGGTCTTGACGTGGTGGTCCTGTCGTCGTAGAGGGAGATACGACGCTGCTCTGATCCGGATGTCGGACGGTGTCAAGGGTTTGGGCTCCAGTGGTCGAAACCCGGTGGGCGGGAGCGTCGGATGTGCCGGAATGATCCCAATTCGCATACCATGCGGGCTGCCCCGCAGTCGCCGGGCAACGTTTCTCAGAAGGATTGCCGAACCGATGACGACTCACCCTCTCCTCGTCGACGCCGCATGGCTCACCGAGCACATCAACGATGAGAACGTGCGGGTTCTCGACGCGACGGCCGAGCGCGGACATCCCGATGGCTCCGGCCGTCCCGTGCCCTCTCTCGGCCCGGCGTTGTACGCGCGAGCGCATATCCCCGGTGCGGTGCACGCCGATCTGGATCGCGACCTCGCAGACCCGGATGCGGCGGTGCCGTTCATGGCCCTCGACAGCGAGACCTTCGCGGAACGCCTCGGCGCATTGGGCGTCGGCCCGGATTCCCACGTCGTGATCTATGACCAGGGAGGCAACATCTGGTCGTCACGTCTCTGGTGGAATCTTCATCTCGAAGGATTCGACAACGTCTCCATTCTCGACGGTGGGTTGCCCGCCTGGCAGCTCGCCGGGCAACCCACCCGACCGGGGGTCGAGTCCTATCCCGTGGACACCTTCAAGGCGTCGCGACGACACGAGCTGTACGCCGACAAGGAGACAGTTCTCCGAGCCATCGACGACGACGGTGTTCTCCTGGTCAATTCGCTCGATCCCGCGACCTTCCGCGGCGAGACCGACACCTACGGTCGGCCCGGGCGCATCCCCGGAAGTGTCAACCTGCCGTATCCCGATCTCATCGACGCGACAGGACTGCTCCGGCCGCTCGACGAGGTGCGCGCCGACTACGAGAAGATCGGCGCACTGGATTCCGGCAAGAAGGTCATCACCTACTGCGGCGGGGGCCTCGCCGCGAGTTTGCTCGCCTTCGAGCTCGCCATCCTGGGCCGCGACGACGTCGCGGTCTACGACGCGTCGATGTACGAATGGGGTGCAGACGAGTCGTTGCCGCTCGAAGTCGACTAGATAGCCGGGAGCCTCCACGGCCCGACGTCCGGCGTCAGGTCGACGGCGCGCGAGTTGCCCTGGCGGAGAACGGCGGCGGGTTCTACGCCGATGAGGAAGCGGCGTGTGCCATCGCCATCCGGCGGAAGCCGACCTCGGCGCGGTCGCGACGGACCGAACGAATCGCGAACAGTTGACCAATGGCCCTGTGACCGGATGCTCCGCAGAGCGATCCTGTGAGAATGCAGGACTATGAGGTACATGAGGAGTCCCGGATAGCCCAGGTGACAGCAGTCGTCAGGTCCACGCTCGCAGTCGAGGAGATCGGGCCGTGGCTGAAAAACAGTTACGGGGACATCGATCGCGTGCTGTCGGAACGTCAGGCAGGTCCCACGGGGCCGCCCTTCGCTCGCTATCGCATGCTCGGGGGTGGCCGATTCGAGATCGAGGCAGGGTTTCCCGCGACGTCGCCGATCGATCCGGTCGGCGACGTCGGGCCCTCTGAGCTACCGGGCGGGCAGGTCGCCGTCACCGTCCACGTCGGGCCCTACGACGCGATGGAGCCGGCGTACAAGGCGCTCGAGACGTGGGTGAACGAACACGGCGGAAAGGTCGGCGATCCCTGGGAGGTCTACTTCAGCGATCCCTCCACCGATCCGGCGGGTTGGCGAACCGAGATCGTCCAGCCCTTTCGACCTGCCGAACCGGAGTTGCCGACCGGCGACAGTCGCTGACGGCCGGAGGTCAATCGCGGTAGGGAAGTCCCGGCCAACGTCGGGTCGGCCGACCGGAGTTGACGATTGTCGCGATGACCTCGAATGCGGCACGGCCGGTGATCGGCAACGATGCCGTAGACGGCGGTGGCACGTCTGTTAGTTAGCCAAATGTGTTTCGGTGCTGTGCACTTCGTCGTACGGGCACCTATCCGGTATTGCCGCCTGCGGCATCGTTCAGCAGTGGCATCTCATGGTCAACCGGGCTTCCGGGCCTGCTGATCGGTGACTATCCTTTGTCCCGAGGCAAGTGGGACCCCCGAAGGTGGTGCTCGGATGGCTACGAGCATGGTGTGTAGTACTTGCGGTACGACGCTGCGGGTACACGCGAAATTCTGCGATGAGTGCGGTGCCTCAACGGAATCGAGTGATGTCACCGAGTACAAACAGGTGACCGTTCTCTTCGCCGACGTGGTGAAGTCCATGGATCTGGCGGCGGCCATGGACGCCGAACGGTGGCAACAGATAATCACGTCGCTGGCGGAACGGTCGGCTGCGGTCGCGCGTCGGCGCGGCGGTCGCGTCGACTTCACCGGAGACGGTGTCATGGCAATCTTCGGCGCACCGAAAGCATTGGAGGACCATGCCTTTCGCGGCTGCCAGGCGGCGCTCGAGATCCAGGAGTCGGCTCGTCGGCTGGCCGAAGACGTCCGAGTGCACGACGGCGTCGACCTCGCGCTGCGCGTCGGAGTGAACTCCGGCGAGGTGATCGCCGGTGCTGTCGGCAGAGCCTCGTTGGGGTACAGCGCAATTGGGCGGCAGGTCGGAATGGCGCAACGCATGGAATCCGTGGCGCCACCTGGTGGGGTGATGCTGTCGATGGCATCAGCGCGGCTCGTCGACGGTGCAGCCACGCTGGGAGCACCCGAATGGGTACGGATCAAAGGCGCATCCGAACCCGTTCAGGCACGTCGACTCCTGGCCCTCCCGCCGCGGCGCGTGAACGTGAACTGTGCCGACAACGACTTCGTCGGGCGAAAGAGAGAGCTGGGGCTGGTCGAATCACTGCTCGACGACACGGTCCGTGGACTCGGCAGTGTAGCGCTCATGGTGGGCTCGCCGGGAGTCGGCAAGAGCCGGGTGGCGCGCGAGGTGGCGGCGTCGGCGGAGGCCCGAGGCTTCAAGGTCACCTGGGCGTTCGGTGAGATACATCGGCGCGACGTGTCCTTCGGCGTGATGGCCGGACTCTTGCGCTCAGGACTGGGCCTCGACACCTTGAGTGCCGAATCCGCTCGAGCGAAGGTGCATGCTCGATTCCCGGATGCCTCCGCGAACGATCATCTGCTACTCGATGAGCTTCTCGGCACGTCTGACCCGGTCGTCGTGATGCCGCAGATCGAGCCCGATGCCAAACGCCGCCGTTTGACCGCATTGATCAACTCGCTGTCGCTCGCACGAAGCGAACCGTCGTTGACCATCATCGAGGATGCGCAGTGGATCGACGACGCGAGTGAGGCGACCCTGGTCCACCTTCTCGACGTGGTGCCGCGCACCCCATCCCTGGTCATCATCACCGCTCGTCCGGAGTACGCCGGCGCGCTCAAGAGCGAGACGCGTGCCCGGACCGTCGTGCTCGCTCCCTTGGACGACGCCGACATCGAACGAATCGTCACGGGCATGACCGGATCGAATCCATCGATAACCCTGCTGGCGACGAAGATCGCCGAACGCGCGGCCGGTAACCCGTTCTATGCAGAGGAAATGGTTCGGGAACTGGCGCAACGCGGCGTATTGCGTGGCGAGCGCGGTGCGTATACGACCTCGGTGGACGCCGCCGACGTGGCGATTCCCGCGACTGTGCAGGCCACCATCGAAGCGCGCATCGATCTGCTGAGTGCCGAGGCGAAGCGAGCAGTGACCGCGATGGCTGTGATCGGTTCCCGCTTCCGTGCACAACTGCTGCCTGGGCTCGGGTTGGACACAGCGGTGGACGAGCTGGTGAATGCGGAAATCATCGAGAGGGTCGATCCCGAGAGCGTCGAGTTCGTGTTCCGACATCCACTGATCTTGGCGGTGGCCTATCGATCGATGCTGCGCTCCGAACGCGCACGATGGCACAGTCGCGTGGCCGCGGTGATCGAGTCGACCGAACCGTCCGCCCTCGATCAGAATGCGGCCGTGATAGCCGAACATCTGCGCGCTGCAGGCGAGCTCCGGGCTTCTTATGAGTGGCACATGCGTGCGGCGGCGTGGTCGATGAACCGGGATGTGAGGTCCGCGCGTGTCAGTTGGGAGCGAGCAGCGGAGATCGCGGAAGCCTTACCTGCCGAGGACCCGGAACGGTTGTCGATGTGCATCGCACCGACGACGATGTTGTGCGCAACCGACTGGCAGGATTTCGGACTCTTGGTGGCCGGCGCGCGGTTCGCGGAGTTGAGTCGGCTTTGTCGCCGTACCGGCGACGAGGTTTCTCTGGCCATCGGCAGGACGGGTGTGGCCGCAGACCTTTTGTATTCCGGCCGAGTGCGCGTGGGTGCGCGACTGGCATCCCAGCAGATCCGATCGCTCGAATCGATCGGTGACCCGACTCTGATGATGGCCCTCGCACCACCCCTTTTCCTTCCGTGGCTGGAGGCGGGAGAGCTCGACGAGGTGACGCGCTGGGCGGAAGTGATCATCGATCTTGCTGCAGGTGATCCGGCCAAAGGCGTAGGTTTCGGACTCGGATCGCCGTTGGCGACTGCGACTGCCTTTCGAGGTCTGGTCGGGTGGGTCAAGGGCCGTTCAGGTTGGCGACACGACCTCGATGTTGCCATCGAGTTGGCGCGTGACAACAATCCCCAGCATTTTGCGCTCGTCTTCGTCTGGACCGTTGCAACGGCGATACAGTTCGGGGTTCTTCGCGCCGATGATCGTGCCCTCCATATCGGTGAAGAGGTGCTGCGAACATCGGAGCGGGTTGCCGATGACAACGCGTTGATGTTCGCGGAGTATGCGGTGGGGATCGTCCTCTTGAACCGTAGCTCGGCAGATGACAGACGCCGGGGTCTCGAAATCATGGAGCCATCACGCGACGCGTGGGTCCGTCGCGGCAGATACCTTGTCCCCGTCGTCGAATGCATGATCGCCCGGGAACGCGCGAGACTCGGTGATCGAGATGCCGCGATCAACTCCCTGCGCGCAATCGTTGAGGAACTGTTCGGCGCTGAGCGTATTGGCTACGCGATGCTGGCTTCCGGGATTCTGGCGGAGGTGCTGGTGGACCGCGGGGACGAAGTCGACCTCGTCGAGGCTGAGAGGACGCTCGACCGATTACTGGGCGTTCCGAACACCGGCGACTGGATGACCGCGCGGGCAATAGCGGCACACGTGCGCGCCCTGTTGGCCCGAGCGCGCGCTGACCCCTCTTATCCGGACCTCGTTGAGCAATATCGTTCCCTGTCAGAGCGCTTCGGATTCGAAGGCCACATCGATTCGGCTGCAACGATGTAGCGCGGACACCGGCAGGAATCGACGACACCGTGGATCGGTCACGAGCTTCTGGTCACTCGTCTCGCAACTTGTCGAGTTCGGCTCTCGCCACGGCGGTCAGCCGTTCGATGATCTGCTGGTAGGCGGGGGACTGGCGATGCACCAGCGAGGTGTGTGTTTCGCCGTCGACCAGATGCAGTTCCGCGGTGCCGCCCACCGCTCGGACGGCGGCGGTGTAGTGCCGCGAGTTGTCCGGATTCACGTCGTCGTCGGCGAGACCGTGGAAGAGGATCACCGGCAACTGTGGGTCGAGGTTCTGGATCGGGTCCACCGAGGCATAGCGACCAGGCACCTGTTCCGGTGTGCCGCCGAGGATCTGCTTGATGACCCGGCCGTTGCCGTGGTTCACGGCATAGCGCATGTCCAGGGGACCTGAGATGGACACCACCCGGGACGGGACGAACGCCGGGCGAGAGCCCACTTCGTCATCCTCGAGCCGGTGTCGGGTGCCGACCCAGACCGCCAATTGTGCACCGGCACTGTGGCCTATCACCAGCTCGTCGTCGATGCTGAGCTGCGGATGGGTCTCGGCCATCGTGGGCACGTGGTCGAGTGCTCGGGCCACGTCGTGGAAGGTCGTCGGCCAGCCGCCACCGGTGCCGACCCGGCGATACTCGACGTTGTAGACGGCCAGTCCGCGGCCGGCGAGGTCGCGGGCCATCTCGTCGAACTGCTCTGCGCCGGCACGACTCTCCCAGCCGCCGCCGTGAACGATGGTGACCAGCGGGACGGATCCGTCCTCGTGGTCTCCGGCAGGGAGGTACAGGTTTGCCCAGTTCTCGGCGGGGTCGGCGTCGGCGGGACCGAGGTACTCGATTCGCTCGATGTCGATTCCATCTGAGCCCTGGGGGACAGGTGGTGCTGCCGTGGGCGCGTGAGTTGTCGCGCTCACCGACGACGACTGTGGAGCCGGCTCATCGGACCCGGCGGAGCATCCGGCGGTCCCGATGACGATGAGAGCCACAGTGGCTGTTGAGATCAGATGACATACGCGCACGCCGAATTCAAACATGCCGACGGTGATTTCGGGGTGGGGAATTGTGACCGGAGACGACGAACGCGTCTCTTTCCACTTTCAGAATAACGCCAGGAACGGGGCTTGCGGCAAGGCCCCGGCGAGCGTGCACAATTGCTCGGCAACTGTCACGGACGGAAGGATTCGCATTGGCGGAGATGGCAGATACACCCGAACGATTCACCGTGCACGAATCGGGCGCCTGGTTTCACGGCACCAAGGCCGACCTGAAGGTCGGGGACCACCTGGTGCCAGGTCACCGGTCGAATTACCGACCTGAACACACAGCGAACTACGTCTACATGACGAAAGTGCTCGACGGAGCGGTGCTCGCCGCCGAGATGGCGCAGGGGGACGGTCCGTGCCGGGTCTACGTCGTCGAGCCCGAAGGCCCGGTGGAAGATGACCCGAACGTCACCGACAAGAAGTTCCCGGGCAACCCGACGCACTCGTTTCGCAGCGACCGGCCCGTCCGGGTCGTCGGGGAGATGACCGACTGGACACCCCATTCACCCGACTTCCTGCAACGATTTCGCGAGGGGCTGGAGGTGCTGCGCCGGGAAGGTCGTGACGTTGTCTACGACTAGTCCCGGCGGATCAGACGCCGGCGTCCTGCGGGTCCGGGTCGGTGCGACGGTCGGTGTCGGAGAACACGTCCTGTCCGGGCTCGCTGTCGAGGACCTCTCGCCGGAACACCAGCAGGAAACCGAAATAGAGCCCACCGACGAGGATCAGCCCGCCGACGATGATCATGGGGACGGTCGCGTCGATGGGGGAGAGCAGGATGACGACGGCGCAGACCGACCACACCAGCGCGGCGACGGCCACCGGCAACTCGAACCGGCCGAGGTCGAAGGCGCCGCGCTTACGGTCCAGGCGTTTCCGGACGGCCAGATACAGAATGACGACGAGTCCGTAGGTGATCGCGGGGAAAAGAGTGCCCGCGGTGATGAGTTCGATCAGCGCGTCGCCCGGCAGCACGATCATCACGAGGATCCCGATCACCAGCGGGAGCACGGTGGCCGCGATCGGGGTCTGGGATCGCTTGTTGACCCGCCGCATGAGCTGATGCGCCGGGAACCGCCCGTCGCGCGCCATCGCGAACACCATGCGCGCGCATGACGTCATCGACACCAGTCCGCCGCCGAAGAAGGCGATCGCGATCACCACCAACAGGATTCGCTCCATCGGTGCCCCGAACTGGTCTCGCATGATGGTCGCCACCGGCGACTCCGAGGCGGTCACCTTGTCGATGTCGTCGATCGCCACTGTCAGCCCGCTGAGGAACAGCATCCCCAGGATGCTGGCCGCTGCGACCGAACCGACGATGGCCCGGGGCACGGTCCGGTGCGGATCCTTGGCCTCCTCGGCCATGTTGGCTGCCGAGTCGAAACCCACCAGAGTTGCCAGTCCGACGATCATCACCGCCATCAAGCCGCCGCCGAAGGCGAAGTAATCAGCTGAATCCGATGCGACGCCGCGCGATCCGAGATTGCCGGCCGAACCGTCCCCGGTCACCGCGACCGCCACCAACAGGGCGATCACGAGCACCACCACGATCGTGACCTCGACGCCAACTGCCAGCGAGTTGATCAGCCCTACGAGTCGAGTCGATGCGATCGCCAGCGCCGCCTGAACCAGCAGGATCACGACGGTGAGGACGCGGGCGGTGTGCTCGTCGGGAGAGATGTTGAACAGCGGCATCAGGCACTGGCTGGCCATCGCGAAGTCGATCGCCATCAGCCCGACGATGAGGTAACAGAAGGTCAGCCAACCGAAGATCCAACCCACGCGCGGGTTGGCGAGTCGGGACGCCCACTGGTACGACGATCCGCTGAGCGGGATGCGGGCGGCGAACTGGGCGATCACCAATGCCACCAGCATCTGTCCCGCCAGCGCGATCAGCCAGGTCCAGATGCCCACTGGGCCCGCATTGTTCAGCAACATGCCGTAGGTGCCGAAGATGCCGACCGCGACCGAGATGAACGCGAAGGACACGGCGAACACTTGGAATGAGCCGAGGGTCCGTTTCAGCTCCGGCGTGTAGCCGAACTCGACGGACACCTCGTTCGTATCGTCCTGGGATGTCTGGTCGCTCATCTGGCCTCCGCCGCTCAGGTCGGAACCAAAGCTAGACGGCGTTCTTCAGAATCGACGCAAAACGCCGAAACGTCCCCCGACTGACCTACGCGTCCACAGGACGCTGTGAGGCACAGGAAGTCCGCTGGGGTCAGCGGGTACGGCCTTGGCGCAGTGCTTCGGTGACGGAACGGAACATGGTGGACTTGATCGCACCGAGGGTGCTCGAGTCCTTGCCGACGAGCGGCTTGAGTCGATCGAGCGCGCCGGAGACGATGTCGTTCTGATCGGCGACGGCGTCGACGAGACCGGCTGCGACAGCTTCCGGTCCGGCATACCGGTGTCCGGTGGTCATGGCGGTGAGCGCGGTCTGTGGCGTCACCTTGGCCTGGATGAGGGCGGCCATGCCCGCCGTGAACGGAATGTTGATGTCGATCTCGGGGAAGCAGTAGTAGCCGCGGTCCTCGCGCATCAGCCGATAGTCGTGAGCGAGTGCGAACATCGCCCCTGCGCCGAATGCGTGACCGTTCACACCGGCGACCGTCGGCAGCGGGAAGGTCAGGATCCGGACGAAGAGTTCTTGCACCTGTTCGACATACGCGTCGGCCTTGTCGCCGTTGGCGAGAAGCCACTCGAGATCGAGTCCGTTGGAATAGAACTTGCCCGAGCCGACGGTGACCAGGCCGCGGGCTACGGACTCGGCTCTGTCGAGGTGTTCGTCGATGGACTCGAGAACCGCAGGGGAGAAGCGGTTCTCGTCGTCACCGAGAGTGAGCACGGCGATGTCGTCATGAAAGTCGAGGGTTGCATCCATCGGAGGTTTTCCTATCTGTCGAGAGACGTTGAGGCAGTTGACGATGAGTCGGATCCGGGAGGATCGAGTGCCAGCACGGCACGGACGGCGGTTGCGAGGCGCTTGCGCACGGCCGCATCCGCCGTGCGTCGGCCGCGAAGAAAAAGCGCGGTCGGGAGTTCGACGACGCAATCCCTGATGATCTCCACCGTCTGGCGGTCGGTGCGTCCCCAAACCGCTTGCGACAGCTTCAGGAACAGGTCGACGAGGTCCTGGTCGAGGTTGCGGAGTTCATCGGCCAGGTCGTCGGGTAGTTCACCCGACCCGAGGAGTTCGTGGCGGTTCACCGTGAGCAGGAACCGCCCGGACGTCGGGTGGTCGAGCGCGAAGCGGGCCGGCGCGTCAGCCGCCGCGACCACGGCTTCCACCGCGGTGGTATGACCCTCGCCGCCGGCCAGGATGGCATCCACCGCAGCGCCTTGCGTACCCAGGAAGCGCCGCGCAGCGCGAAGCCACACCCGCCCGACGAGCCCCGCGCGGGACCCGAACGCGTGATAGATCGCGCCGTTGGAGACCGACGTCAGATCTGAGAGGGCCCGCACCGTCACTGCTGCAGCGCCGGATTCGACCGCCAGCGTCTCGGCAGCATCGAGCAACTGCTCGAGATCGTGCGTTCTGGGGCGGGGCATGACACGACAGTAACAGAGCACCTGCTCTGTTACTGTCGTGTCCTCTCGCAACGGAACAGGTTCGGGACGGGTATTGTGAGCTGATCTAACGACATGCCCGGTGTGTCCGTATGATCACGCGCATGCCTGGTCTCTCCTCTTCCCTTCAGTGCACCTCCCGTGTCAGCCGATCAGCCGCCGGTCGCACCCGGTCTCGGCTCGCGTCGCTGGGCCTGGCGATCCTGGCGACTGCGATGTCCCTCGTCGTTCTGGCGCCGAACGCGCAGGCCGATCGGGTGATCAACGGAATCCTGGTCGGAGGGAAGATCGAAGAGGCCTACGCACAGAGTGGCGGGTTCTGGAAGTGGGGTGTACCGACCGGGCCCGAACGTGCTTCTGCCAAGCGCGGCCGCTACCAGACGTTCGCTCGCGACGCGTCGTTCTATTGGCATCCTGCGGTCGACGGCGGCACGGCACACCAGGTCGGCGGCGCCATCCGGACCCGCTGGCAGAAGGTCGGAGCCGAGCGCGGTGCGCTCGGATTCCCGGTCACCAACGAGTACAAGTCGGGAAGCGGGCGGAGCAACGACTTCCAGGGCGGTGTCGTGACGTGGTCCAAGGCCGGCGGCGCCCAGATCGTGTGGGGTGGAATCCTGCAGAAGTGGCGTGCACACGGCGGCGCAAAGGGCTACTACGGCGTCCCCCTCGGCGGCGAATATCGCAGCGGTGGTCGTTTCGCCCAGGACTTCCTGAACGGCACCATCTTCTGGCCCTGATCCGCCGGTAGGCTGGTCGCTCATGATCCGTATATGGTCCTCGGTCGTCGCGACCATCGCTGCTTTGGTGGTGGCGGGTTGCTCGACGACGGACGGTGAAGGCGGCGTCGCGGCGACTGTCACCGAGACGGTGACGTCAACGCCTCCGATGGAGACGAGTCCGGCGAACTCCGAGACCACCACTGAGGGTGGGGATGCCGGTCCGAAGAGCGCGCCCGCGAGTGAGGGCGCCCGACTCACCGTCACCGATATCCGTATCGGGACGCACGACGGATTCGATCGAGTCGTCTACGAGCTCGGCGGTACGGGTCTGCCTGGCTGGCGGGTGTCCTACGTCGACGAGGCTGTCCAGGACGGCAGTGGATTCCCGGTCGACGTCGCGGGCAACGCGATCCTGGAAGTTCGGATCACGGGGTCGGCGTACCCGTTCGACAGCGGCGTCGAACCCTATGACGGTCCTGATCCGGTTCGCGCGCAACCCGGCGGCTCGGTGGTGGAGGTTCGGAGCGCGCTCGTATTCGAAGGTGTCACACAGTCTTTCGTCGGCATATCCGAACCCGGGAGGCCGTTCAGCGTCGACGTGCTGACCAATCCGACGCGACTGGTCATCGACGTACAACGCTGATCGTGCCGCTGGTGGTGTCGGCAGACCCGGCGCCGGGAGCGGAGCGAGTACGACGAATTACGCGGGATGAACCCGATACGGTGTACGAAATAGGGTGTCGGAAGGATCGATCATGCCCACGTCACGGCGAACCCCCGCGCCCCGCTGGCTCAAGCCGATGAACAAAGTGTTCCTGTTCCTGCAGCGCTTCGGTGCGATGAAGGAGTTGCCGGTCCTGATCGTGGCCGGCCGAAAGAGTCGAAAGACGCGGCGCACTCCGCTGACCGTGATCACTCTGGATGGAGAGCGTTACCTCCTCGAGGGATTTCCCGGCGCCGACTGGGCGCGCAACGTCCGCGCAGCCGATGGGCTCGCGCAGTTGTCGATTCGCGGAGACGTGACCGACGTCCGACTTACCGAGCTGTCCGCGGACCAGGCGGTTCCGGTGCTACGTGCCTGGCCCGAGCTTGCGGGCAGCGACGGCCCGAAAATGATGAAGGACGCGGGTGTGGTCACCGATGTCACCCCGGACGCCTTCGCTGCTGTCGCCGGACGATGTGGAGTGTTCCGGATCGATCCTCGGTGACTCATTCCCGACGGCTCCGACCGCGGCGATGTTTACCCGCCGAGCCGGATGGTTATGTAACCCTCGCGCTTCACGTGTCGGAAGAACGAAAGGTATGAGACATGGCCGGACTCATCGTGGGACTGTTCGCCCCCATTGGCCTGACCGTGTTCACCCTCGGCATGGACGTCGTCCAACGCCGGATGGAAACGCCTGGTCGCGGGAAAAGCCGCGCACTCCGAGTGATCCGAGGTGCGGTCGTCCCGGCGGCCTCCCTTACAGATGCGGCCCCGCGGGCCACGAAGCTCGGCTGACTCGCCCGCGGCAGCGGGAGCACGAGATGCCGTTCGACGCGCGTGTGGGCGTCGTCAGTGCGCGTATTCGCGGGAATCGGTTGTGTACGCCGGGATTCCGTAATCGTCGAGGCGTCGTTTCACCAAGGCGGTGATGTACTGATCGGCGACATCTTGTAGCACGGGCACCTTGCCCGCGATGCGGACGGCCGCGAACCGACCGGTCAGCAAGGGCGCTGTGACGGCGGCGCGGACAAAGTCGTTGACCGAGAGGTCGACGCCCATGTCGGCTGCCTTCTTCAGATTGCCCTCGCAGAAGGCGGCCGCGAATGCCAGCTTGCTGTAACTCTTTTCGACGGCATCGGCGGCGCGGTCGAAGGTGCTCCCGGACGGGCGCAGATAGGCGTTCATCGTGGACGTGACGAGCTTGCGGCATTCGTCGTCGTAGCCGTGTCGCAGCGTCGCGGCCCGCGCATTGAACAGATCGACGATCTCCCGCGGAGATCCGGGCAGCAGTTCTTCGGGAAGTCCGAGCAGGAAGCCGCGGTAGCGGTGGAACTCGACCATCGCACGCTCGTCGTAGGGCAGTTCGCGGTTGGCCCGCACTGCCTTGTCCGCCTTCTGGTATGGACCGATCATTCCAGCCGGGAACTGATCGATCTGCGGGACCGGCAACCCGTAGATCCTGGTGTCCCAGGTCCGCTTCTTGCTGTTGTGGCCGCGGCCGGTTCGTTGCAGGGCGTTGAACCGGACCATCGAATGCATGAGTCGCACCATGACGGTGGCTTCGAAGCCCGCGCTGAAGCGTTCGAGACCACCGGGTAGTGCCGTCACCGCAAAGTAGGCCGTGGTCTCGTTGACACGATGTGCGGCACGTGTGCCCGACAGTGCTCCGGTGATCGTCATCGGCAGTGCCGCATAGCTGTTGGTGAACGTCGCGAGGAACGCGCCCCGAGTCATGAAGGGGGAGACGAGCGCGGCATACAGGCGCGAGTACGTGGCGCCGTCCTCGACGAGATCGAAGTTGATCCAGTCGGGTTTCTCCTGCATCACCGCGATGAGCTCGGCGATCTCGGGTGGAGCCTCGGGGACGTTCTCCGCGCCCTCGCGGCACACGCGGCGAACCAGGCTCACCAGCTCGGCGACCGGATACCGCGTGGCCAGTGCTGCCACTCGGTCCGCGGGGACGTCGGCCAGGAATGTCGAGGTGTGCACCAATTCCATGAGGCGCGGATCGTTCAGGTACCTGGAGCGATCGCCCAACCGAGTCGGCAGGGCTGACTTCACACCCGGATCGGTGGTGAAACGCTCCGGGGTGATGGCGAAATCGAAATCGCCGTACAGCTCGGGTAACTCATCGGCCTGCCGGGCGACGCGCTCCGCCAGTTCCGGGTAGTGATGCGCCATTCCGACCTCTCAGACACTGCCGACGATGTAGCTGCCAGTCATTGGATCAGGTGGAGCGTCGCCATATGGGCGGATCGGGACAATTCGGAGAATGTGTCTCACGGACAGGCGAATGTCCCGCGGCGGGTCGTCTACCTACGATGGGGAAATGCCGCGAAGTGGGCGATCAGCGCAGACGAGCTGGAGCCAGCCGTTCTTCACCATCGGTCACTCCACTAGGACCCTTGCCGAGTTCATCGATCTGCTCGCCGCGAGCAGCATTCAGGTGGTTGCCGACGTCCGGAGGCTCCCCGGCTCGACTCGATACCCGCAATTCGACCAGGACGCGCTCACGGTGAGCCTGGACGAGTCGGGGATCGGGTATTGGCACGCTGAAGGACTCACCGGGCGGCGTCCGGTGAGTCACGATGTGCCGGCCGATGTCAACGGGTGGTGGGAGAACCGCAGCTTCCACAACTACGCCGACCATGCATTGTCCGACGAGTTCGCAGATGCACTCACCGGACTGCGCGGGAGGGGGCAGGACTCGCGCGTCGCTCTGATGTGCTCGGAGGCGGTGTGGTGGCGGTGTCACCGGCGGATCATCGCCGACCATCTGCTCGCCCGGGGCGAGGACGTATGGCACATTCTCGGCGCCGGCCATGTCGATGCTGCGCATCTGAGTGCCGGCGCGGTCGTCGGACCGCAGGACCAGGTCACCTATCCCGCCGCGACCTGACTCGGAACTGTCGGTCGTGGACAGTGCGTCAGATCAGCCCGGCCGGTTGCACTCCGCCCGGTTTGCTGACCCCTCGTAATCTAGCTACTTTAGATTTATGACTTCAGCGTCGCCCGGGTCGGGACTGTCGGACTCTCACGCTTCAGGCGAGATGACCAGGCTATATGCCGAGGACCTGTCAGTGGGGGAGGTCTTCGAGTTGGGTACGACGAGCGTGACCGAAGTGGAGATCGTCGACTTCGCGAGCCAGTACGATCCGCTGCCGATTCATGTCAGCCGGGAAGCGGCGGCGAACGGACCGTTCGGCGGCATCATCGGAAGCGCGGCGCATTCTCTGGCGCTCTACTCCGGTCTGGCCTCGCGCATGTTCGTTCCTCGGCTGGCCCTGGTGGCCGGCAAGGGCATCGAACGCATGCGTCTGCCCAATCCGCTTCGCCCGGACGTCATTCACACCGCCAGCATCACGATCCTCGGAGTTTCTCCGCGTTTCCGCGGTGACGCACCGACCACAGACCGCGCAGATCTGCGCTGTGCTGGACAACTCGTCGACGCCGATGGCCGGGTCGTGCTGACGATGGAGCCCCTACAGGTCATCCGGTATCGGACGGTTCAGCACCGCTGACGGCGGACGCGTGGCGAGTGACAACTCCGGTGCGACCTGACCATGAGCGTATGTCGTGGCGGTCTCGAGAGCTCGCTGTGCGCTGACGACGCCGGGTTTGACGTGCCGTGCGGTCGCGCGTGAACTGGCGCTGGCGTACCGAAATCAGTTGGCGCTGTTGATAGAGGTTCCGTACAGAACGCTCCAGATGATGTCGGCGAGCGCGGCGCACACCGCGTCGCGTTGTTCGGGTTCGGCGGGTTCCACCAGTTGTGAGATGCCGCGCTCGGCCATCCAGGTGAGCCAAGCGGCGTGGTTGACCGGATCGATCTCGGGGCGAATGGTGCCGTCGGCCTGGCCGGCGCGGATGTAGTCGATGGCGTCTTGGTATGCGCCCGACCATCCGGTCTTGAACTGCTCTCGGGCGCGGGGGTTCACGGCGCCCGCTTCGTACAGTGCGTCGATCAACGACACGTGCGGCGTCCAGACGTCGACGGTGCGTCGTACTTGCTCGTCGAACTCGGCTCGCGACGCAGTCGGGCCGAGCTTGTAGAGGCCGGCCGCCGAGTCGATGATCTCCTGCATGGCGGGCTTGGTGATGGCGATCAGCAGCTCGTCCTTCACCCGAAAGTTGTAGTAGAAGGTCGATCTCGGGACGTCGGCGCGCTCGATGATCTCGTCGACCGTGAGGTCCGCCCAACGCCGGCCCTCGCGCAGCAGAGATTCGACCGGCTCCAAGAGTCGTAGGACGAGTGCCTCTTTGCGCTCTGTCCGGCGTTGCTCCTGTCGTTCGGCGCGTGAAGTCATGGTGCGCTGACTATACCTTGACGTGTTTTTGGAAGTTGGATAGCGTGTCCAACCACGCCGATCAGATAGTCCGACCAACTAGCGTTGCGGGCGAGGCTCGGCGACAACGGGGCACCCGCTTCCCGTTCTTCTGGGCGTGCGTCGAGTGATCGTCGGCGTCGTCCATTTGCCGTTGAACACATGCGACAGAAGGACAGTCATCATGGACGCCGAGACACAGCGCAGCATTCCGCTCGAAGAAGTCGACTTCAATGATCTGAGATTCTTCGAAAACGGCCCGCCGCACGAGATCTTCGCTCGAATGCGCGCCGAGGCGCCGGTCCTGTGGAACAAGCCGACCGATGACAATGACGGGTTCTGGTCCCTGTCGCGCTACGCCGACGACGTCGCCGTCATCAATGACTGGGAGACCTTCTCGTCGGCGCGGCGAGGTATCTTCCTGCGCGAAGAAGGAATCCTGCCAAAGGAATACACCAGCAACGTCTTCAGCATGATGGACCCGCCGGACCACGGGAAACAGCGTGCCATTCTGGCGAAAGTGTTCACGCCCAAGGCCGTGATGGCGCGTGAACCTCATATTCGTGCAGTGTTCAACACCGCGGTCGACGAGATCATCGATCAGGGAAGCTGCGACCTCGTAGACGACATCGGCGTGAAGTTCCCACTGGCCGTCATCTCCGACATGCTCGGAGTTCCCGAATCGGACCAGCACCTGCTGTTCAAATGGACCAACACGATGGCCGACACCCACGGTACGCCCGAAGAGGGCATGGCCATGATGGCGGAATTGGCTGGCTACTTGGTGGGTCTCGTTGCCGAGAAGCGAGCGAACCCCACCGACGACCTCTTGTCGCGTTTGCTCGAAGCCGATGTCGACGGTCGCAAGCTCGACGACATGGAGGTGATCCTCCACTTCGCGCAACTCATGGCCGGCGGGAACGAAACCTCACGCAACGCCTTCTCGGGCGGGTTGCTCGCTCTGCTCGAGAACCCTGATCAATTGCAGGCGTTGAGGAATGACCCGGGACTCATCAACGGTGCAGTCGAGGAGATCCTCCGGTGGCACACGCCCATCATGCACAACGCTCGCACAGCCACGCGGGACGTCGAGATCGCCGGAACCAAGATCTCCGAGGGGGAGCGGGTCGTGATGTGGCGGTCGTCATCCAACCGCGACGCATCTGTGTTCGACGAACCTGATCGCTTCCGGATCGATCGGCGCGACAACAAGCACTTCACCTTCGGTGGTGGCCCGCACTTCTGCCTGGGCAACCAGCTTGCGCGCCTGGAGCTACGAGTCTGCATCCTGGAACTCCTTGCGCGGATGCCCGACCTGGAGCTCGCGGGTGCGCCCGAGCGCATGCCGAACAACTCTTTTCACTGGATGAAGAGCGTGCCGGTCTCCTTCACGCCTACATCACTTCCTTGATTCCCCGTCGCATGAGCCAGACGTTGGCCGGCCACGCGGTGATGAAGCCGAGGACCATGCCGATCTGCATCATCAGCCAATAGGCCGCCTCGTCGGGATGGAGATGGGGGGCGGTGAACAGCACGGTGCTGACCAGGATCATCCATGCGAACAGGCCGATCTCGAAGGCCGTCAAGGACAGGAAGTCGGCCTTTGCTGCGGCCGTAAGGCCATCGCGGACACCAAGTTTGCGCATGGGCGCGATCGCAAAGTACTGAAAGAGTATGCCGAGCAGCAGGGCGAGTGCGTAGTCGCCGATGAGCTCGGGGACCAAAGCGCTACCCGCGACCTGCAATCCCAGAGCGAACACGATGAAGGCGGCGATGATGTCGCCGAGGGTGCAACCGGCGCCGCAGTGGCTCACACCAACCGCGGTAGACGCCCACTTCGGCTTCTCGGGAGGCTCCGAGAGTTGGCGGCGGCGTTGCCACTTCGCGGTCATGGGCCTCCCATACCTGGCATATGCCCACACCGCGACCGGGCCGGCGTACAAGGCTGTCACCGGCCACACGGCCTCCATGATCCACATCGGTTGCCGATGGCCGGCGACAAACGTGTCGACGAGGATCCCCGCTGCGCACAACGCTGCGATCGACAGGGAGATCCAGGCGACAATCGTCAACCAGTCAGGGGCCATGTGCTCCTCCTACGTTCTTGAGTCCCAACGGGCCGCGACCTCGTGTCCTGTGTCCGCGAAGGCGCGAGGGGCGCTGGCCAGGTGCGAGTCCAGGGAGCATTCGGTCATCACCGCGTGTGCCAAACGCCTGGGACGCATTGCCGCGCTGCCAGTGCTGGGCTACATCGAACTCTTCGCAGACGGGCCGTCCGGGACCGAATGCGGCCCGGATCCGTTAGACCTAGGCACATGCCGGGGTCACCTCGTGTTGTTGATGTAGTGCCACAGATACCCAGAACCCGCAGAGGGCAAACGATCACGCTTGTGTGAAGCGAAAGGCCGCGAGCGAATACTGCTATCGGCCAAGGTCGGAGGTGGGTTGATTCATGCTGCAATATGCGGTACTTGCTGGTCACTCTGTATGGTCGGTCGCTGCATATTGCAGTTGCGGCGCCTCATGAAGCGTTGAGAGTCTTGTCACGTGGAAGCTGTTGCATCGAAGGAGAAGAACCAGCCGGCGCCGCCGCATGTGGTTTTCGATGACCTCGTCAGCCCGAACCGGCAGCCGTCACGACCCTGGCTCCACCTGCTCGACGACGAGATGGCGCCTATCATCCTCGAGTCCGATCGACCCACGCGTGTGGTCTGGTCATCGTTGTGGACCAAGCGACCGGACGCTCAGGTCATCTTCGACCTGAGCGGCGGGCGCAGCGGTACAAACCTGCGGTGGACGCTGCTCACCGAGCAGCCCTCACCGGATGATCGCCAGCTGCGTCATCTGTGCCAACGTATCGGCAACCTGATCAACGCCAACCTGCGATACACCTACGGTCAGTAGCCCTGGCCGCCGACTGGGAGCACCCGGGCCGCCGTTCTCAGCTTCGGCGCGCCGGTCTGGGCGGTGGCGTATGTGCCGGTATTGGCCATCGCGTTGCCGCGCATCGAACGGATCGCGTCGCGTCTGGACTAGGGGACCGACGGTGGTGTCAGGCTCGCGCGCGCTGGGCCTGATATTCGACCATTTCTTGGGAGAGGAGTTGGCGTATTCGTGGATTGTGACTGCAGGCGACCGCGAGGAGTGTCAGCAGTATCCAGCTGCTCAGTGCGCTGGCGACGACCACGACGAAGGCTGCGGTGTCACCGCCGGTGATGTGGTCGCCGGCGCTGTGGCGGGCCCAGAGCCGCCAGTAGATCATGAGGTTGACCGTGAGTCCGACCCCGTAGGACAGTGCGAAGGACAGCAGATACGGGACCCAGGTGCCGTCTCGCAGGCGAGCCGAGAAGGGTTCTTGGCGTAGGGGGAAGATCACCGAGAGTACGTTGCCCACTCCCAACCAGATGAAGATCATCGTGACGAACTGGTCGACCATGGCGATCGGATCGGTCCCAGCGGTGAGGGCAAGCACAGCGATCACCGGCGTGCCGGCTGCCATCACCAGGACCGCCATCGCAAGATTCTTGACGATCAGCAATTGCCATAGGCGTTGACCACCTGCCAGCCGGCGGCGTACTCGGCCGGCTTCGAAGCACAGAGCGTTTGTGCACACCACGCTTCCGACGATCACCGAGAACACATAAAGGGTCAGTGATGCGGCGTCGTCGTACCGTCTCCATCCCAGGGTGTGGTAGCTCACCACCAGCGCGGCGCTCAGAGCCAGGGTGATGGCAATACGCAGCAGTATCGAGCGCGGTTGCCCGCCGAGTATGTGACGTACTTCGGCAATGACATTGCGGCCCAGCCCCGCGAGGGACTCGGTGAACCTGAGTGCGGCGATCCGGCTCATGGCTGGTCGGTCGGTCGTGTGGGTCGGGATCCCGGCGGCGCGCGCCGCGGCAAGAGTCGCCTCGACGACAGCAATGTTGGCCAGAGACGCTGCGATCACGGCGTCGGCGGTCGCTTGATGTGGTGTCGGTGCAGTGCCGGAGGTGACCGCGACTGCGAGCACAGCGTCCTCGGCGCGCTGGGTCCACAGTGGTGAGGCTCCTTCTGCGGCAATGTCTTTGGTCGAGCCATCGGCGAAGTGGGCGATCTCGAGTGCAGCGTCAGCTGTCAAATCGGCCAGCGCCCCGGTGTCGCCCCACTGAGCTTGGGTGGCGGCAGTATTCAGGCGATGCAGAGTTGCGGCAGCCTTGCGCAGTTCATCAAGAGCTGGCGCGGCGGTGGACCACGTGCCCTGCGGGGTGGTTGAGTCGTTCTCTACGCGCCGATCTGCCGCAGCGCCTGGTGTATTGCTCACGCGCAGAGTATGCCAGTCACAGGCAAACCCACTACGGGCGGAAACTGCAGCGGCACAGGGACCGCCGCCGTGGATATCGACTGGACAAGATCCACCTCGGCGACGTGCACAGCCGGCCGAGAATCATGGAGGAGCGAGCGGTTGGTAGAGGTCGGAGGACTGGGATAAATGATGCGCAGATGAGGTTCGCAGTATTCGGCTGCTGAAGATGCGTGTTCTCGGGTTCCGAGTTCTCGTGCGGCCATCACGCCCTTGCTCGCTGAGGACCTGTGGTGCAGCTAATACGGCTGCGGGGTCGCACGTGGGGTTCGGGCAATTCTCCGGTGCCGCTATCCTCGTCGAAGGTGACCTCATGCCCGACGGCGTCGTCCGTCGGTGCCCCTAGTGCATGAGGACTGCACATGAGTCTCGATCTCGAGGATCGCATCCTCGACCATCTGCTATATGGCGCCATATCGGTGTCCCAGGTTGACAACATGCGCCGGACCGCCCCATTCGCAAGGGACGTTTTCGACCGTTTCATCTTCTGCGCGACCCAGTACTCGATCTACGAAGGCACTTGGGACACGTTCGCAGGTGGGGGAATTCGCTACCTCGCCGCACTGCAGAACGAGCCCCGTGACCTCGATCCTCAGCGCGTTCCACCTGGCGTCGCGGCGACGGCTTCGTTCACCCCGTGATCGGTGGCTGGTTATGGAGCGACATCCTTGCCGCTGAGCATCCTGCTCCCGCTGCCGGCCGAGAGGTGACAGTTCTGCCCACGATCGCCGACGCCGTTGAGACCTGGCGGAACTCGCCGAGTGACCGGCCCCGGTGCGAACGGATCATCCTGGACCGCGCCCGCGAGCTGGGCTGGCGTAATCCGTTGCGCTGATCGCCATCCCGTGGTCTGTGGGGTCTGGCTCATTGGGTGGGCGGTGGTACCGCCTCTTCGATTCCTTTGGCGGCGCGATCTTTCTGGGGAGTGGACGTGCGCGTGTGGCCCTTCGAAGTAGAGGCGAACCCGCGTAGAGCGCTGCTTTCTTCCGTTGTCCAGCAGGATGCTGGCGGCCACATCGTCTAGGTCCCCGATCTCGGACCTGCGTATGAGCCGCTGTGCGCGGTGTGAGCGGTTAGTCGTAGAACGGCTGGTGAGCGTACCGGTCGGCAGGTACGACGTCGATGTCTTCTCGGATTGTGAGCGCGCGGATGGTGGCTGTGTCGGCGCCGATCCCGGCCCAATGAGGATCGGTGTCGCTGGCCAGGCACCAGGCGTGGTCGGCGGCCCATACGAAGGCTGGCGGGTTTCGGAGGAGCTCAGGTGTTTCGGGTGTCCAGGGCTCTTCCCACTTCCCAATTTCGGATAGTGCACCGGTGTACAGGTGGTAGTCGCGGTTGGGGATATGCATCCGGGGTCCTCCCGGCAGGGGAGACACGGCCCCTGAATAGCCGGCCCAGATCGCGAAGTAGCAGTCGTGAGAGCTGCGCGTCGACGCAGCCAGGGCCCGGCACGTTCTAGCGACGATGGTGTGCTCGTAGCCCGCGTACGCGGGCCGTGAGAAGTCCTCGCTTGGAGAACACGACTGGCTGATCCAGCGAATCGGCAGCGCGAACCGCGGCATTACGGCGAGGCGGCCTGCGCCCCAAGACACTCAACGGCTTGTATTCGCAAGTAGGGTGGCCGTTCGGGCGGTGGGTGTGACCCCCGATTGTCGGATGACAGCGCAAGTGAGAGCGGTGACAACTACTCGGGAGGTTGATCTGCGACTATCCGCACGCGGGAGATCCGATCGGTGCCAGCGAGTGCGCGACTTCCAAGCCGATCTGTCCTGCGACAGGTGGATGGTCAGTCGGAGGCGCGCTACTCGCCTCCCGATCAGTCGGGCGGGAACCAACGCCGCAGGTCTTGTCGGCGCTCAAATCTATGCTGAATACCGAGCCCTGGAGCGTCGGCTTCGGGCCCGGTGAAACGAAAGTGAGTGCCGAATGCAAGCTGAGGTCACTGGAGTAGGTTTCCGCGAGGATCAGCTGAACGCGATCGAAGCGGGGCTCACTGCAATGTCAGAGCCGGACGCCCGGGTCGCGATCGTCGATGACTTCGTAGACACCGTTCAGCGACTCACCCGGAACCCCGCCTATTCAGCCGGCAGGGGAGCGGGAATCGTCGCTGCAAAGACGATCCACCACACACCTACCGGCGGCGACGTCATCGTCTTCAACGCACCCGAACTGCGCAACCGTGACAACCTCCTGCTGGAAAGGCTCGCCGCGCATGAGGCCGGCCACGTCAAGCTCGGCAAACGCGGCGAGGGAGTGACAGGCCGCCGGCACCTCGTTGACTCCGAGTGGCGTTGGCTGCTGATGTGCCTCGGCGCCCTGGCCATTGATGAACTTCGGATCGAGCGTGGGCTCGCTGACCTCGGGTATCCGGTCGCAGTGACCGGCGGCGTTGATTACATTGACGACGCAATGTTCTGGCTGAACTGCGAACTCATGAATGCCTTGGTCGACCCGGCTAGCTCAGACGTGGAGAAGTTTCACGATGCCGTCATGTCAACGCAAGATTGGCTGACCAAGCACCTTGCATACGTCGCCGCATACAACTCTAGTCCGACGCCCGATTTATCAGCTCTGTCAAGCCATTCGAGACAGAACTGGGATGACTACATCGCGGCACATTGGGGCAAACGTGTCGCCTTCTACGAGAGCATCCCGGACGTCCGTACGTCACTCGACGCCTCAGAACTAGACTCAATCCTGCTGAATGCTATCGATATTGAAGCGGATCTGCTCAGCTCACTGGGATTCCGGCTCTCTGACGGCGGCTACGGCCATAGATTCGCCTTCCGCCGAATAGCCAGCGATGCTCAATGTGATCGCCGGTTGCAGCGCGCGCGAGAAGAGATCGCGTTGCGAGACAGCGCCTAGATGTGCAGTGGTCAAACGCACATGGGAGCGATGACGACTGCTCCGGAGGTTGATCTGCGACTATCCGCACGTGCGAGATCCGATCGGTGCCAGACTCCCGAACCGATCTGCACGGCGACTGTGCCTAGATGACAGTCGATTTGGGAGTACCCGGTAGATTTGTGCAGGTCACGACGGGTCAAGTCCCATGTCCGTGTCACCGTGTCTCAACTAGGGTGTCAAAATCCCAAGCACCTTGTCATCCGACACCGATACGGGGGGTGTCGAGTTCGCGGATGATGCAACTCGCCACAGACGAAATGTCATAATTACTATTATTGGTTGCACGCCAACGACTTTCGTTGGATCTAGCTCGCGGCGGCTCGGATCATCTCAACGGCGTCGACCATGCCGTATCGCCGCTCCAGTACTTCGAGTACATGCTCGAGGGTTTCAGGAGGATTGGTGCGTCGACCAATCATCGTCCGCAGCGCACGGACCGCAGCGTCGGGCGAGACCGCTACCGTGTCAGCAACAAACACAGGTGGTTTGATCACCTGAATCTGAGCGGGCACTTTCCCCTGGGGGAGGTCTGAGATGTTGTTGGGCACAATTGCCTCTGCACCACCGATGACAGCTGCTGCCACGAGGTGCTCATCGTCTGGATCCGGGAGGCTAAATGAACCGTCGAGCACCTCCCAGCCAACTGGCATGTCCCCCGTGAACCGGTCCGGGCGGTTTTAGAGTCCTGATTGCCCTGATGAGGGCGGAGAAGGGACGATAGGGATCATGGCAGGACGTAAGCGCCACTCGGCCGAGGACATCGTGCGCAAACTGCGCAGAGCCGACGAGCTGGCCGCCGAAGGCAAGACCGGCGAGGAGATCGCCGCCGACCTCGAGGTATCGGCAGCCACCCTGTACAACTGGCGCCGCCAGTACGGCGGTATGGACGCCGACGCGGCCAAAGAACTCAGGGAACTGCGCGAGCAGAACAGCCGGCTCAAGCGGTTACTCGCCGACGCAGAGTTGGAGAAAGACGCGCTGCGGGAAATTGCGAAGGGAAAATTCTGAGCCCGACCGCCAAGCGGGCCGCGATCGACATGCTCAAGGATGCGATGAGCATGTCAGAACGTATGGCGTGCAGGGTAGTTGGGCTCTCTCGATCTGCCTATCGGCGCCTGCCGTTGGCGCAGACTCCGGCCGACCCCGACGCCGGGCTGCGTGAGCAGTTGCGTACCTACGCTCGCCAGAACCCCCGTCACGGGTTCCGGCGGGCGTGGGCGCACCTGCGGTTCGGCGACGGCATCGAGGTGAACAAGAAGAAGGTGCATCGGCTGTGGAAGGAGGAAGGCCTACAGGTGCGCCGGGCGCCGCGCCGGAAACGGGCTGGCCAATCGTCGGTGCCGGTCGTGGTCGCGGATGCGCCGAATGTGGTGTGGGCATTGGACTTTCAGTTCGATTCCACCGTGGATGGCAAGAAGATCAAGATCGCGTCGATGGTCGACGAGCACACCCGGATGTCGCTGCTGAACATCGTGGACCGCTCCATCCCCGCGCAGCGACTGATCGAGGAGCTGGAGAAGACGTTCGCGATCTGGGGTGGCCCGCCGATGGTGTTGCGCATGGACAACGGCCCCGAGTTCATCTCAGAGGCCCTGCGAGACTTCTGCGCAGGGTCGGTAGGGATTTCCTACATTCCGCCCGGCACGCCCTGGAACAACGGGTTCATCGAGTCGTTCAACAACCGACTCCGTGATGAATGTTTGAACCGCAACTGCTGGCCCACCCTGCTCGAGGCTCGCGTGGTCATCACCGACTTCAAGGATGACCACAACCACCGACACCGTCATTCGGCGCTGGGCTACAAGACCCCTGCCGAGTACGCTGCCGGATGCACCCACCGGCATCACCCCGTGGACTGCAAGATCGACTGACAGACTGCAAGTAGGAACTGGCTCTAGAACTGCCTGGACCGGTTATCGGGGACATGCCACAACGACACAGGCATCGTCGAACGCAGCTGCCATCTGCTCTACGAGGTGCGCTGCTCGTGCCGCGGCGTCTTCCGGATCGGCGCCGCGGTCAACGAGTTTGCGTGCCTCGTGGAACTCGAGTTCTTCGAGGATCGCGTCCGACCACAGGGGGCGATATAGGTTCTCAGCTGCGAGTGAGAGCAGAACGTCTCGCTGCAGGCTCGGCCACAGCACGCAGGTGTCGAGAACGGCTACGAACATGGGGTCGATTGTGTCAGCCAGCTCTTTTCGCTGTCTTGCGACGTGCTGCAACTGCTTTACGGGCCTCGCGCAGCTGCCGTCGGATCACCTCTGGGTCATCCTCGACGTTGATAGGCACCGACGTCGCCGCGATGGCGTCGTATTGCCGTGTCCGACGGGCATCCCGGTAGGCAAGCACGTCGTCAAGAAGCAGCCGATGCCGATTGCCAACCCGCTCGGCAGCGATCTGTCCGTCGTTGATCAACCGGACGATTGTAGGCCGACTCACGCCCAGCAGGTCGGCGGCTTGCTGCGTCGTGAGGGTCATGCTCTGCGGCGCCACGGTGACAGCTCGGCCCTGAGACATTGCCTCAACTACCCGCTTGAGGACCTGATGAAGGTTCTCCGGCAGCTCGATTCGATCGTGCTCGTCGACCCCGACCAGGGCGTATGAAGGCTGGGCAGTAGCCCCGGCTGACCGTTCATGGGCTTGCAGGAAACTCAGCACCGGCGCAAGCTGCTCAGCATGCTCGGGCAGGAACGTCTCAGAAGCGAGCGCCTGGGTTTGCGTTGCCATGCCGAACCACCTCACTATACGAACAGAACGAAACACCTTTCGATACGTTCGAATCTGCCAGATCGTGTTGGAAAAGTCCACCCCGGCCACTGGGAGATGGCCGCCGCGCACGATGGTCACCGCTCGTCGAGGAGCCTGTCGAGTGCTGCTTCCCAAAGGTCGATCTCGGGAGGCACTAAATAGATGCAGGGTGTCCTCGGTCAGGATGTGCGCTCACGGCGGCCCTTAGCTACGGACTAGTGGTAACCCTGCATATTCGGTCGCTGCATAATGTGGTTGCACGTCCGGTGAGGCGTTGAGAATCTTGTCGTGTGGAAGCTGTCGCGTCGAAAGAAAAGAATCAGCCGGCGCCGCCGCACGTGGTCTTCGATGACCTCGTGAGCCCAAATCGGCAGCCTTCCCGCCCTTGGCTTCACCTTTTGGACGATGAGATTGCGCCCACTGTGGTCGAGTCCGACCGACCCACGCGAGTGGTGTGGTCGTCGTTGTGGACGAAGCGGCCAGATGCTCGGGTCGTATTCGATCTGAGCGGCGGGCGCAGTGGTACCGATCTGCGGTGGACGTTGCTCACCGAGCAGCCCTATCCGGAAGACCGTCAGCTCCGTCATCTGTGCCAACGCATCGGCAACCTGATCAACGCCAACCTGCGATACACCTACGGTTAGTAATTGGAATCCGCGACGTGCATCCGTTCTCGGCTCCGTGGGGTTAGTCGTAGAACGGCTGGCGGCCGTAGCGGGCTGCGGTCACGACATCGATGTCGTCGCGGGTCGTGAGGGCACGGATGGTGGTTGTGTCCGCTCCGATCCCGGCCCAGTGCGGGATCCACGTCACTGGCCAGGCACCAGGCGGTCGGCGGCCATACGAAGGCCGGCGGGTCGTGAAGCAGCGCAGGCGTCTCGTGTGTCAGTGGCTGCTCCCACGCCTTGAGGTCGGACAGTGTGCCGACGTAGAGGTGATAGTCGCGGTTGGGGATGTGCATCCGGGGCCCACCCGGTAGGGAGACAGCACACCTGGATAGCCGGCCCAGATCGCGAAGTAGCAGTCATCGGAGCTGCGCGTCTCCGCAGCCAGAGTTCTGCACGTCCTGGCGACGATGGCGTGCTCGTAGCCTGCGTAGACGGCCTGTGTGAAGTCTTCGCTCGGAACGCCCTGATGGGGACGGTCTGGATCCGGTATGAAGCGGACTCGCGCGTAGGCCTCGAACTCAGGAGGGCCGAACAGTGCTAGTGCCTTCCATGCCTGGCCCGACGCGACGTCGTCGGTCGCGTCACGACTTCGCGTGATCCAGTCCGCGGGCGAGACATCAGCAGAGAAACGCAGCATGCCACGACTATGCGCCGGACCGGGTTGCCGCGGCCATCCATTTACAGAACGCCAGGGCGTCTCATCTGATGCATCATTGATTCATCCAATGCATCATCGACGCCAATCCGCAGGTCATCGGGTTGAATTCCGTGGCAACGCGGCCCGGCCTCAAGCGCTCGGCCTCGCGTCAAAGCTGTGTCGCTTGCTCGAATGCCGCTGCGAAACAATGGTGTTCGTGACCGCGGTCAGGACCAGGAGGAGTGGCGAGGTGATGCATCTGATCCAATATGCAGTGCATGACTGCTGAAGGCGCGGGTTCTCGGGCCCCGAGTTCTACTGTCGACCGCCGTAATGGATGCGGCTAAACCGCTACGGGGTGGCACTCGGCGTCCTCACAATTCTTCGATGCCCGATGACAGCACAATCTGGCAGAGTGGGCGAGTCGGGAGTGCTGCAACAACTCGCGAAAGACTGCAGGCACCCTGCGCATGACGTGATCGATCGCGACTGCAGTGTGTGTGCGGTGTATGAGATCAGCCGGGTGTGACGTGAAAGCCCGTACCCTCTGGGTCTGTTGTTTTCGAGCGCTGCGTAGCGGCGGTGAACTGTCGGCCGAACCATCCGGTGGTGGGGGCTTCAAGCACACCGTCGACGGTTGTTGGTGCGGTGTCGGAAGCGGTAAAGCTGGGGACCTCCTGCGGCCACAGTGTTTGCACGTGTTCCACGGCGTCGATAATGCGTTGCGCCTCGAAACTGACTTGATCCTCGGCGAGGTCGAAGTATGGCCAGGCGGAGTGGATGACGAACTCGCCGGCCGGTGGCAGATGGTCGAGTCGCAAGGTGATGTGTGCCTGTTGTGGGCCGCCGTGACTGCCGGCATGGACGAGTCCGCCGTGGAGCTCTGAGATGGGGAGGTTCGATGAGATGGTGTCGTCTGCCCATTCGAACGCCAGCAAGAATGTGCTACCGCGCTCGGGCCTCCCAAAGCCGTAGGTTGCAAGTGGGACCGTCGGCTCGCGTTTGTAGACGTCGATCTCGAACCGGACTGCTGAGGTGTAGACCCAGGTCGACGAGAGTACGAGAACGAGATCCGCCGAGCGATTCAAGACAGCTGCTATGTCCGCCCTGGCTGGGATCTCATTTGCAGGGAGTCGTGCCATCTGAACCTCCTTACGCGTACCACGACAGCGCTCTTGACCAGATTGTCAAAGTCATTGTTGCTCCGTCAATCGCGCTCGACTCAACATCAGGTGGCTGGCCACGTTCTCGATCTCTTGTCGTTCGAGCAGCCATGCCACGAAGCAGACAAACGACGTGCCATTGAATGCTGGTTCGGTTGGCGATGTGAAGTGTTCAGGGGCGTGGACGTGCGTGTGGCCCTCCGAAATAGAGTCGAACGCGGACAGAGTGCTGCTTTCTCCCATCGTCTAGGAGGATGCAGCCGGTCACTTCGATGTCGCCAATTGAGACTGCCCCTGCGTCACCGGCGCGTTGGAGGACGGCGTGACGGATCGCGTCGCTGAGTTCCGGCCCTCGTAGGTCAGGTCGTAATTGGATTCGGAAGGTTGCCTCGTTACCGCCCTGCATCACCATTCGATTGTCCATCCGGCAGTCCTGTGTGTCATCTAAACTGCTGATTAGCAAGGCTTTCCACGCTCATGGTTGTCTGGCCAGGACCGGGTGATCGCGGTCTATGGTGTGTCCTCCTGGTTCCCGTGCAGTGTGGGATAGGCGCTCCAGCCTGTGCCGGTACCGAGCGCGTGTCGTTCTGTGGTGCCGGGGTGAAAACCGAATTGGTCGGCGACGATTGCTGGTGGGATGTCGCGGAGCAGTTCCCGCATAGCGCTGTTGCGGGCACCACGGAGTTCGATTCCGTTGGCGCGTAGATGCTTCATCAGCGCCTGGGGATTGACGTGTTGGCCTGGGGTCCGGCCGGGGAACAGCCACGCTGACGTCTGATTGGCAGCGGTTTTCATGTGGGGCCGTCGCCGCAGTAACTCGGTGATCGGAGCGGCGAGCGTGGTGGGGATCTTGACTGGAGTCTCGCCGAACTCAATGTTGATCACACCATTGTCGCTGTGGGTGATTGCCTCGAGGCGGATCGCCGCGATTCGGGTGACAGGTTGGGCGCAGATCAGGAGGAGGACGGTCGCGGCTTTCACCCAGGTTGGGGTGTCAGGTCGGCGAAGAGTCTCTGCGAGGCGGGCGTAGCGCTGCCGGTCATCAGTGATCGGAGACTGGCGAACCTGACGACGCGGAAACACCAGGTCCGCGGGCAGGTGTTGATGTCGGATACACCACTTGACGAACATCATCGCGGTACTGCGAGTGCTGGGGCCGGTGGTTATCCAGTGGTCGATATCGGCCTGCGTCGTCGACGCAAGTTCAATGCCGTTGCGCTGGAGCCAATTCACGAAGTCGATTGCGACGGTGATCTCCTGTTTGGCGTTGAGTATGGGCCCCTCGGAGAGAGGGCCCTGCTCGGCTCGGGTGCGGAGTTTGCGAAGATGATTCCACGTCGCGAAACGGGCAATCACGTCGTGTGCCTGCAGGATGGGCGTCGTCGCGAGTTTGGTGTCGATCCAGCTAGTGAAGCGGTCTAGGTTCCGATCGTACGGCGTCAAGATCCCGCATTTGACGAGGAGGTCGCGTAGGTGGCGTGCGGCACGGGGTGAGGCATGGTCAGCGAACGTCACGTGGGTGATGGGGTAGCGGCCGGCGGTGATACCTGTGAGCAGATCGAGGACGTCGGGGTTGCGTAGCCAGATAATGGCGCTGCGCGGATTGTCCTGTCCGGTCAGGGCGTCGAGTAGTGGCCTCAGTTCGTTGGCGACCGCGTCTGAATCGGGAGGGGTGAGTAGGGCGTTGAGGTCGCTGGTGAGGCAGCAGCGGGCGCAGAGGCCCTTTCGGTACGGTTCGTCTTGGTCGCCGCACCGTGTGCAGGTCAACCGCGGATCGTCGATGCCGGCGCAGTCGGTGCAGATTGGTTGCGCATGGCTGTCGAGTCCAGCGAGCAGGCGACTGGGACGCTTGCAGGCGGGACAAGGCCCTCGGCGGCGGGTCGAGTTCGCGGCTGATGCAACTCGCGATAGACGACTTGACATAATGTATCTTATCGGCACTTAACGAGGACGAGTCAGAACAGATGAGAGAACTCGACCCTCTGCATCTCGAGTGACCGTGCGTGTCGGTTGCCGTCGCCGCCTGGCGTGTCAGGGTCCGGTCCGCGGCGGCGCACCGTCCTAACGCTCTTTGTGACCGTGGACCGCTCGGCGTCTGCGGTCCGTGAACTCGAGGGTCTACCGCCAGAGCTGAAGATTCACTGCCAGCGCGACTCCTAAGTCACGCATCTCCTCGCAGCGAGATACGCCCGCCATCTCCTCTACGTCTCTCGGCTGCAGCAAGTTTCGCATAGGGAGGCCAACCACATTAGGAGGCCACCAGTGAATCGTCACATGTGACGAAATGGAGGGTGTGGAGGCGTGTGCTGTCCGTCGCCGGTGATATGCAAGGTGCCGATCAGGCGGCCGCCTTGGTGCCGAACCGAAAGTGTGGCAGTCGATGGCGTGCGTCGCTCGCTGTGCCGGTCGACGTGCGGCGCGCGAGTCTCTTCCCTCCAGGGACCGCTGCTGTTTCGCGTCTGCCACAACCTGTGACTCCGGTTGTCATTAGGGACGTAGGCCCGCCCACCATTGCCACACATCCGGTTCCAGGCCAAATGCCATGAGCGGCGCTCACCGAGGCGCGGGAGTGTCCAGCTGCTGTCGAAGTGCCGATGAAGATCGCAGGGAGTATCACCCTACGTGCTGCGCCGCTCAACGATTGGCTTCGGTGGACTGACCCCGGCAGCAGATCGCAGCCCAGCCTCTAGTCCCCTGCCTAGCGCCGCTAAGGCAACTCGTCCTACTTCAACACCTTCCGTTACCAGTAAAGGAGGAAGGTTGAAACCCAATTGACGGCAAGAGCTTTAGGGCCTCCACCGGTCTTCGGTGAAGCACCCCGCGCAACTACTCGCCCCTGGGCTACGTCCCCGACGGGTGGTCCCTGCTGAGCCCGGTTCGTTGTTGCGGTCTCATCGTCATCAGTATGGCGGCGCCGGAAGTTCGTAGGTTCGGATCGGGAGGCGGCGAGCGAAGTCAGCGCATCGAAGATGGCAGCGGGTTGAGTGTGTCGCTGTCAGCCATGACCTGTTGGTCCGGGTGGACCTGCCATGCTTCCAGGTCAGGGGCAAGAATTGGATCGTCGATGCACGCGGCGGTCCGACCGACGAAGATGCTGTCGAAGTCGAAATGGGCTGCTACAAACCATTCGCGGTCTGCGGGCCACCAAAGATGGGCAATAAGGCCATGGAATGAGTTACCGGCACGACCGACAGCGTCGTCCAGCACGTAGTAGCGGAAGTTGCCGCCTCCTAAAGCAATTCGCGGGATGGTGGGATCGATGCCGCTGAAGGCAGTGTTGCCCTCCCAGAATCCGAAGAAGCACTCGTCCGGGGTGTGGGTGTGCTCTGCGAGCACCTCAGCGAGACGGGAGATGCACCCTGTCGCGAACTCGCTGGCGGCCGCGTTCTGTCGGGGGCTGTAGTCACAAAACATGCGTCTTGGGGGTGTATTGGCGCTGATCGCGGCAAATTGCATGCCTGCATGGATGATGGCGCCGGAAGCGCGAGCGACGTCTGCCCATCGAACGGGAGTCACCGACCAGTCTGCGTTCTCGATTTCCGCTGGGTTCAATATTCGCGCGTACTGCTCAAACCCAGACGGCACAAGCGAGCGGACCTCGGTGCGATTCGCGGCGCCGAGGCGTACGTCGATCCACCGTGCCGGATCGAGATCATGTAGGAGATTGACGTCTTCCCACTCACCACTCATTCGTCGAGGATCACACACCAGGCCTAGAACTAGGTCATTACGCAGTCTCGTCGGGTCACGTCCGAAGCGACACGAACCGAAACCACGGAGTGGTTCGACCTGACCGCCCGCGGTCCCCTCGGCTTCGACCTCGACGCGACACAGCCCGCGCCGGCGCCGGTGGCTCTCCCGGTGCAGACAGCCGAGTCCCCTAGTCCCTACCGCATACCGCCGCGCAGACACTCGTCCTACTTCAACACGTCCCGGTACCGGTTAAAGAGGACGAGTCGAAACAGATGAGAAGACTCGGCCTTCTCCCTATGTCAACCTGACGCGCGAATGCATCATTGTGGTGCGACGAGTTTCGTCACGAGCGACGAAACGTTACGGGTGTCTCGATTGGGCTAATCCCCGTAAATGCGGACGCCGAGCGTGGGTTTGTCGGCCCGTATGTTAGATTCAATTCAACTAACAACATCAGTCACTTGAGTACCACGATCTGGAGTTCCGGATGCCCTTGCCGTACGGCCGCAGGCCCCGCCGACGCCTCGGCATCCGATCCGTGCTGACCGCGGCGGCCACCGCCGTCGCTCTTGTTGGCGGACTCGCCCAGGCGGGCGGGGCCCAGGCAGCGGACGGATACCCGTACGTGAATCTCGGTGACAGCTACAGCGCAGGCGCATCAGTGTTCCCCCAGGCGACGAGTGCGGCAACCTTCTGCTCGAACTCGCTGGTCAACTACTCCCACCTTGTCGCCAAGCGACGCGGGACCCCGGTCGCCGACGTCAGTTGCGCAGGCGCGACGACCAAGAACCTGGTCCGGTCGCAATACCGGTGGCAGGGGCCGCAGATCAGCGCGGTGGGACCGGCCACCCGCTTGATCACCCTGACGATCGGCGCAAACAACAACGGGCTGTTCAACTACTCGACCTCGGCCTGCCAGCAGGCCTGGATGTCCGCGCCGTTGTCGGCGGCCCCATGCCGCGATGAGTTCGGCACCTCGTTGGTCGACAAGATCAACTCCTCGACATACCCCGACCTCGTGAACGCGTTGCGCAGCATCAACCGCGCCGCGCCGCGCGCCCGCGTCCTCCTCGTCGGGTATCCGCAGATCTTCCCGGCCGTGGGCACTGCGCTCTGCTCGGTGTCTTTGCTTACGGCGCCCGGAGACATCGAATACCTGCACCGGGCCTTCGCCGCCCTCAACGACGCCATGCGCCGCGCCGCCGCAGCCACACGCGCAACCTATGTTGACATGACCAAGGTCTCCACCGGCCACGACGCCTGCGCGGGCGATCGGCGATGGGTCGAGCCGACGTTGGGTGCGGTCAGCTTCCCGGCGATGCACGCCAACACACGTGGCCAGCAGGCGATGGCCGATCAGGTCGTGGCCGCACTGCGCTGAGGGACCGCTTCGAGGACCTGCTCCCCGAAAGCGGGGGTAGGAAGTGTCCGTGGGCGAGCAAGGCCGAATCATCTACCACTGGAATCGGAGCCAGCCAATGGCCGACTGTTGCCTTTGGAAGACAACCGAACCCGGATCGATCCCGTGGACCGCGTAGGGTCAGATCTTGGTTGCGCCGTGGTCTATCGGTAGCTGAATCCCGGTGATGGTGCGGGATTCGTCGCCGGCCAGAAAGACAACGGTGTTGGCGATGTCCTCAGGTTCTGAGATCGGCGGATCGAACCAGTACTGGCCCATGGCGGCGCTGTAAGAGGGGTTGTCGGCGAATACCTTCTCTCCGTCGGCACCCATTGCTCCCATCGGGGTGTTTACGCCCCAGGGGTGGATAGAGTTGACGCGGATCTTGTACGGAGCCAGTTCTATCGCGGCTGATTTCACCAATCCGACGACACCGTGCTTGGCGGCGCTGTAGTGGGCTTGTCCGGGTAGCGACTTGATCCCGGCCACCGAGCTGGTCGCGATGATCGAGCCACCGTTCCCGAGTTCGATCATGACCGGAGCCGCAGCGCGCAGCGTGTTGAAGACGCCAGTCAAATTGATGTCGATCATGTCCTGCCAGCGCTCCGGGGTCATCTCCCAGAATCGTCCCCAACTGACGATGCCGGCGTTCGCGACCACGATGTCCAGTCGCCCCAACTCCGCAACCCCTCGTGCCACCAACGCCTCCATTGCGCCCAGGTCGCGCACATCGGCCACTGCGTGCACCGCGCGCTGCCCGGCCTTCTCGACGAGGGCTACCGTCTCTTCCAAGTCTTCGGGAGTCGTTGCGGGATAATCGGTCTTGGCTGGCGCCGCGCATATATCCGTGAGGATGACGTCGACGCCGTGCTTGGCGAGAGCGACGGCCTCGGCGCGTCCCTGACCGCGCGCGGCACCGGTGATGAAGGCGACTCGGCCAGCCAGTTTTCCAGCGGTCATGGTGTCCTGCTTTCTGTGAGGGTGCGACACCCGGGATCGGGGGTCAACAGTGGGCCCATGGTGTCAAGACAGGTCCGCACCGTGGCGGCGATTGCCTGGCGCGGATCTCGCGACCAGCGTTCGACGGCCACCCGATTGGCGGCGATCACACAAGCGGCCACGAACTCGGCACGGTCTCCATTGGGGTCGAGCTGGAGTCGGCGGGCCAACACTGGCTGCAGCGCGGCGCGGCATCGATCATGCACACTCAGCCAAGCGGGCGCGAGCATCGGTGAGTTCGGCAGAGACTTGAGAAACGTCGCGTGCCGCCGGCCATGGGGGCCGTCCAAAACCGACTCAAGCGAGTCGACAAGCCCGTCTACCACTGACTCCGAGTGGGGTCGGCTGGCGAACCTGTCCACATAGTCCTGCCAGCCGGCATCGAGAGCGGGTGCGATGGCGTGCCCTTTGGTGGGGAAATATCGGTGAAACGTGCGCTCGGACACGCCGGCAGCCTGCGCGACATCGACGATTGTCGTTTCGATGAAGCCGTGCTCGGCGAACATGTCCAGCGCGGTGTCGGATATGTCGAGCATGGCACTCTGCTGACGCCGTTCACGCCAGCCCGACGGTGCGCCCATGCAGCAAGAGTACGTCCGTCCGGCAGATGACGCCATTACTGTCAGATGCTGCTATTGCAGTTTCCTACGCAACCACTGAGCTGCCAGACGCGGGCCGGCCTCTTTCCAGCGATCGGCGTAGCAGCGACCGACTTCACTCGTAGGATCGGTGAGTCCGGCCCATCTGCCGCAAAGACGAGGGTCCACTCCGTGAGTCTTAGGGCACTCGTTGCATGGCAATCGGCCCTAGCTCGGCTCCAGACGCCAGATTTCCATGGATGTATGACGGACGACGCGCGGTCTGCGGCCGATCAGGCCGGTGCGGGCTTCTCCCCCACGAGTACCCCCACCGACCTGCTCATCCGCCCATTGCAGCCGGCCGACCAGGCGTCGGTTGTCGCGCTGCACCAACAGATGGGTGATCGCGAGACCTACTTTCGGTTCTTCGCGCTGCGCCCGGGTGATCTCGCTGTCTTGGCAGCGGACATCTGCGCACAAGATGGCCGGCATCTCGCGCTCGGTGCGTTCACCGGGACGCGGCTGATCGGGGTCGCGTACTTGGTGACGGTGGGCCCGGCACCACAGCGTGATGGCCAGTCGAACGGGACCGAGAGTGGTGAGGTTGCGATGGTTGTCGCACACGATCACCAGGACCACGGAGTGGGTACCGAACTGCTTTACCATCTGGCGATCTGGGCCCGTGAAAGCGGATATCACGAACTCACCGCAGATATCCTCGCCGAGAACACACGCATGCTGCAGCTGGTCCGCGACCAGGGATGGTCCCGCTGGACTCGACGTGAGGGTGCAGTCCTTCATCTCGACGTCGACCTCGACCAGGCCGCCGGTGATCCGGTCGGTAGCCGTCGAGAGGTGACTTCAGGCCCTGATGTCGAGGCGACGTCGCGAGCACGCTGTAGTGAGGGAAGCTCTACGCCACCGAGGTGCGACCAGATGACCGACAACAACGAGGCTCGCACCCAGCGATCCGGTGTCTTCCGGGGAGCAGCCGTTTTGCTGACCTCGCTGACCGCGCTGTTTGCCTTCGCCGGTGCCGTGGGCCTGATCGGTGGCGGTACCGATTTCGGTGAGACCATCAATTCCCGCCTGCCGCTGGATAGTCCGGTCTTGGCCGGCGTCGCGTTGGCCGTGTTCGTTGGAGTGCCGATGTCCGTCGCGGCCTGGTTGCTGTATCGAAAGTCCGACACCCGCGCGGTGTGGGTGTCGGTGGTGGCAGGAGGCTGGCTCATCGGGTGGATCATCATCCAACTCCTCGTCATCCGCACCTACAGCTTCATGCAGGCCGCCTGCGTCGGTATAGGTGTCGCCTTGATCGCACTGGGAGGCGCGATCCGATCTCGGGTCACCGTGGACGCACCTGCCCGGCGGGCCGAGGTTGGACCCGTACGAGGTCCACTCCCTCACATGAATGATTCGGCGCAACAGGATGATTGATTAGAATCCGCGGCCATGGCAGCAGTACTTCGTCCGAACCGCTGTCTGCCCCGCCTCGACGGCCGATCGTGCAGACGCGACACGACCGCTGAGGCGCGTTGCCAACCATTGCCGCACCCTGCGGAGCCGACTTCGATTCGGCCTGTCCCGGGGTCACGACATTCGACCCTGATCCTCCAGGGCAACACCACCTATCCTCCGTACTGATCCGATCACTTCCGGATTTCGGCACGGGTCAGCCCCGGTAGCCGAGTCGGCCCAAGGTGAATAGTATGAACCGCCCGAAAGCGGCATAAGGTTCGATCTCCGACGTTGGCCACACGAGTGTGGGCCATTGGACACTAGAGGCGGGTGGATTCGGGGAGTCGAATGGTGATGAGGGCCTTCTCCACACCCGACGAAAGCCGCGAATCATGGCAGAGAACCACCAGCCCGACACCGGAGTCGCTCTGATCACCGGCGGCGCCCGTGGAATCGGTGAAGCGACTGCGCGTGCGTTGGCCTCAGCAGGGATGACCGTGGTCATCGCGGACATTCTCGATGGTCATTCCGTTGCTGAATCGATCGGTCCCACTGCGATGTTCGAGTATCTGGACGTCACAGACGCGAACAATTGGCAAGCCGTCCTTTCCAGAACCGAGGAACGTGCCGGGGCCCTGACCGCTCTGATCAACAATGCCGGAATTCTCGACTTCGGCAGCATCGAGACCTTCACACCCGATCAGTTTCATCGCATTCTCGAGGTCAACCTGGTCGGCCCCTACCTCGGTATGCACCTGGCCGCGGATCAACTGCGGCGCAGCGGAGCGGGGGTGATCGTCAACGTGTCGTCGACAGCGGGACTGATGGGTTATCCGAACCTCGCCGGCTACGTCGCGAGCAAGTGGGGATTGCGGGGACTCACCAAGGCCGCCTCACTCGACCTCAGCGCCGACGGCATCCGCGTCTGTTCGGTACACCCCGGACCGATCCGCACCCCGATGACCGAAGGGCTCGGCGACGAGCTCACGATGAATCAGCCGATACCTCGCTACGGTGAGGCAGATGAAGTCGCGCGGATGATCCGGTTCATCGTCACCGAGGCGACATATTCCACCGGCGCAGAGTTCGTCGTCGACGGAGGCGCGGTCACCGGTCTCGCGGCCGACCTCGACCTTCCCGAAGCCGCTCCGAGCGCCGACGGTTCGCTGACCAGAGCATCACGATGACCCGACAGCCGGCCGCTGCGCACGCCGCCACCGAGATCATCCGCAAAACGCCGGCGGAGCTGCTGGTGCGCCCCAATTTCGACGACTATCAGGCCACGCGGGAAACGTTCAGCTGGGCGCGGTCAGACCCCCTGCTGCGAACCCCCGACGGCGGGTGCAACATCGCCTACACCGCGGTCGACCGCCACGCCGACTGCGAGGCCGGCGCTCGAACCGCGCTACGGTTCATGGGATCCGCGGCCACGACCGGCACGATCGGCAGTGTCGATCTGTCCTATGACCAGCTGGCGCACTCGGCCCGGCGGTTCACCAATGTGCTCCGCGAGCTCGGCATCGGCAAGGGCGACGTCATGTTCGTCGTCGCCGCCCGCGGCCCGGAACTCTATGCCGGGGTGATGGGCGCTCTCCGCAACGGCACGATCGTCTCTCCCCTGTTCTCCGCGTTCGGACCAGAGCCGATCGCCACCCGGATTCGGCTCGGCCGTGGCGCAGTCCTGCTCATCACCGAGTCGCTGTATCGCAAGAAGCTGGCAGCGATCCGCGACACGATGCCGACTCTGCGCCGGGTCATCGTCATCGGCGAATCTGGTTCGGTCGCTACGGTTTCCGGAACGGAAAGCTTCAGTGAACTCATGGCCGCGGCCTCTGACGACGCCGACTTGACCCCGACCACCGAGGACGATCCAGCGCTGCTGCACTTCACCAGCGGGACCACCGGCACTCCCAAGGGTGCAGTCCACGTCCACGGCGCCCTCGCGACCCACTACGCAACCGGCTTCTACGCACTCGACCTGCACCCAGACGACATCTACTGGTGCACCGCCGACCCCGGTTGGGTGACCGGCACGTCGTACGGAATCATCGCGCCACTACTGCACGGCATCACCTCGATCGTCGATCCCGAAGACTTCGATGCCGAGCGTTGGTACCGGATCCTCGAGCAGGAGAAGGTGTCGGTGTGGTACACCGCGCCGACGGCGATCCGCATGCTGATGAGGGCCGGGGAGGACCTGGCGCGCAAGTTCTCACACCCCGATCTGCGGTTTGTCGCCAGCGTGGGCGAACCGCTGAATCCCGAGGCGGTGTGGTGGGGACGCGATGTCCTCGGGCTGCCGATCCATGACAACTGGTGGCAGACCGAGACCGGCGGCATCATGATCGCCAACACGGCGGCTTTCGACATCAAACCGGGATCGATGGGACGGCCGCTACCGGGTGTCGACGCGTGCCTCGTGCAACGAAGCGCAGACCACCGCGTCACCGTCATCGATACCCCGGACCAAGTCGGGGAACTGGCCCTTCGCGCAGGGTGGCCGTCGATGTTCCGCAGTTACCTGAACAACGCCCAACGCTACCGGGACTGCTTCGTCGACGATCTGTACCTTACCGGGGACCTCGCCACCAGAGACGCCGACGGCTACTACTGGTTCGTCGGACGTGCCGACGACGTCATCAAATCCGCCGGACACCTGATCGGCCCATTCGAGGTGGAGAACGTGCTGATGGAGCATCCCGCAGTGGCCGAGGCCGCGGTGATCGGCGTGCCCTCTCCGGTGACCGGCGAAATGGTCAAGGCGTTCGTCACCCTGAAGCACGGATATGAATTCGACGACGCACTGCGTCGTGAGCTTCTCGGGCACGCACGCAAGAAACTGGGGGCGGCGGTCGCCCCCAAAGACGTCGAGTACGCCGCGGCGCTACCGCACACCCGCAGCGGCAAGATCATGCGGCGACTGGTACGCGCCCGCGAACTCGGACTGCCCGAGGGCGACTTGTCGACGTTGGAGTCCGACGGCCACATTCCGACATCCGAGGCGAAATCATGAGCAGCCCGTCAGCGATCCGCGCTTATCGTCAGGATTTCCTCCACGGGCTTCTCTGCGACATGGTTCGCATTCGCAGCATGGAGGAACGCGCAGCAGAACTGTACGGAGCCACCAAGATTCGTGGCTTCCTGCACTTGTACGTGGGACAGGAAGCCGTCGCGGTCGGAGCACTACGAGCCTTGACCGACGACGAAGCGGTGGTTGCAACGTACCGCGAGCACGGTCATGCATTGATCCACGGCGTACCCATGACCGCGATCATGGCGGAGATGTTCGGCAAGCAGGAGGGATGCTCACGCGGACGCGGTGGGTCGATGCACCTGTTCGACTCTCGCACCCGATTCTTCGGCGGCAACGCCATCGTGGCCGGAGGGCTACCGCTCGCGGTCGGAATCGCCTTGGCCGAGGCGATTCACGGACGCACGCGGGTGACGGCGTGCTTCTTCGGTGACGGCGCCGTCGCCGAAGGCGCCTTCCATGAATCCGTCAACATGGCAGCACTCTGGAATCTGCCGATACTCTTCTGCTGCGAGAACAACCGGTACGCGATGGGAACGGCTCTCGAACGGGCGCAGTCACAAACCGATCTACGGGCCAAGGCCGCGGCCTACAACCTGCCCACTGTCCAGGTGGACGGTATGGACGTGATGGCCTGTCACGAGGCCGCAGACCACGGCGCGGAATATGTCCGCGATACCGGCGGGCCGTACTTCATCGAGTTCCTGACCTACCGGTTCCGCGCGCATTCGATGTTCGATCCGGATCTCTACCGGGACAAGGCCGAGGTGGACGAATGGAAGAAGAAGGACCCGATATCGACCTTCACCGCACGACTGAAAGAGTTGGATCTTCTCACCGACGACCAGGTCTCGGCGATCAAGACCCGGGCCGAAGCAGAGGTCGACGCGGCGGTGGCTTTCGCGGAGAAGGGCACCCTTGAACCCGTCGATGACCTCCTGCGTGATGTTTCCACGCCACACGCCGAGGAGGCGCTGTGAAGACCACGTATCGAGGTGCCCTTCGCGACGCCCATCGAGAGGCGCTTCTCTCCGATGACCGTGTCTTCGTGATGGGTGAGGACGTGGGTCGCTACGGCGGTACTTACGCGGTCACCAAAGGGCTCCTCGAAGAGTTCGGACCAGAACGGATTCGGGATGCACCGCTGTCCGAACTCGGTTTCGTCGGCGTCGGCGTCGGCGCCGCTTTGAACGGTTTGCGCCCCATCGTCGAGGTCATGACGGTCAACTTCAGTCTGCTGTCACTCGATCAGCTGGTGAACACCGCAGCGGCGTTGCGGCACATGTCCGGGGGGCAGTTCTCCGTCCCGCTCGTTATCCGGATGTCCACGGGTGCCGGCCGTCAGCTCGCTGCCCAACACTCCCACAGTTTCGAGAACTGGTACGCACACATCCCGGGCATCACCGTCCTCGCGCCGTCGACCGTTGCCGATGCACGCGGGATGCTCGCACCTGCCCTGGCAGATCCCGATCCGGTCGTCATATTCGAACATGCACAGCTCTACAACCTCGCCGACGATCTCGAGGACCCGCTCGATGTCGACATCACCTCGGCAGCCGTCCGGCGACCGGGCACCGACCTCACCCTGATCACCTACGGAGGGTCCTTGCCCAAGACAATGGATGCCGCCGACCAGCTTGCCGAGGACGGGATCAGCTGCGAAGTTGTCGATCTGAGAGTACTCAGACCGCTCGACATGGCGACGGTCGTGGCATCGGTGACGCGAACCCACCGGGCGGTGATCGTCGACGAAGGGTGGCGCAGCGGCAGTCTCGCCGGTGAATTGATGGCCCAACTCGTCGAGCAGGCCTTCTACGACCTCGATGCACCTCCCGCACGTGTCTGCACCGCCGAGGTACCCATCCCCTACGCGCGCCAACTCGAACAGGCCGCACTCCCGCGACGAGAGACAATCGAAGCCGCGGTGCGCTCCGTCATGGGATCGGAGTAGGTGAGGCACCGTGATCGAGTTCCGGCTTCCCTCGCTCGGTGCCGACATGGACGAGGCGAAGCTCACCGAGTGGCAGATCGCCCCCGGAGACACTGTTCAGAAGGGGCAAGTCGTCGCCGAAGTGGAGACCACCAAATCCGCAATCGAGGTGGAAACCTGGCACGACGGCACCGTAGCCGACCTGAAAGTCGAAGTCGGCGAGACCATCCCGGTCGGAACGGTGATGGCCACTTTCTACGAACCGGGCGAGACGCCGTCCACGGCGAAACAACCAGCACGAGACCATGCAGGGGCGCCATCGTCGACGCCCCCACCCGCAGCACCTGCCGAACCGGACCTGGTGACCGCTCGAACCTCCCCGTCGACCGGGTCGGCCGCACCGTCCGTCCCACATACGACAACTGTCGCGGCCCCGACCGTCCCCGTGGCGCCGAACCGAGTACGCATCTCCCCCGCCGCCCGGCGTCGTGCGCGAGAGCTCGGACTCGATCCTGACCGCTTGCGCGGCACCGGACCCGGAGGCGCGATAACACTGGACGACGTCGAGCGGCCTGCCAAAACCAAGGCACCCGACAGTCGAGCACGAGAAATGCGTCGCACCATCGCTGCGGCGATGAGCCGGTCCAAAAGGGAGATACCGCACTACTACCTCGCCGAGACGATTCCGATGGAGACGGCGTCGAGGTGGTTGTCCGAACGCAACGCCCAACACCCGGTCGAAGAGCGTCTTCTCCCGGCCGTCCTGATCTTGAAGGCCGTGGCCGTAGCCGCGCGCAAATGTCCGTCGATGAACGGATTCTGGACCGACGACGAGTTCACGATGCAAACACACGTCCACGTGGGAGTCGCGATCGCGTTACGGGGCGGCGGACTGATCGCACCCGCGATCCATGACGTGCCCGACAAGTCTCTCGACACCCTGCAGTCCGATCTCGTCGACCTGGTGGCGCGTACCCGCAGCGGTAAGCTGCGCAGCTCCGAGTTCACGGACTCGACCATCACGGTGACCAACCTCGGCGACAACGGCGTCGAGGCCGTCTTCGGCGCGATCTATCCACCGCAGGTCGCGCTGGTCGGCGTGGGCACGATGACCCAGCGTCCCTGGATCGTCGACGGCGAGATCAAACCCATCCCGGTGGTCACCGTCTCGCTCTCCGCCGATCACCGAGCCAGCGACGGACGCCAAGGCGCAAAGTTTCTCTCCACCATCCGAGAACTGCTGCTGCGGCCGCACGAACTGTGAGGAGCAACCATGGACGATGAGACGACCACCGCCGCGGTCGTGGACGCACTGCTCGAGGTGGCACCCGAATTGTCTGACGGGGATCTCGCTTTCGACGAGCCCATTCGCGAACAAGCCGACCTGGACTCGATGGACTGGTTGAGCTTCTTGACCGGCATCAAGAAGAGACTCGGGGTCGACGTGCCCGAAGAGGACTACGCCAAACTCCGAACCGTCGCCGATGTCGTGCGCTACGCACAGGAGATCAGACGATGAACACCCCGGTGACAGCGAAAACGACGGCACCGCAGCTGTTTCGTGACCGTCGGGAGGCCGGGCGCGCCCTCGCCGAGCTGCTGTCCGGATTCCGCGATCACGACGACGTCGTCGTCCTCGGCCTGGCCCGCGGTGGAGTTCCGGTCGCCTTCGAGGTCGCCGCATCGCTTCGACTGCCGTTGGACGTGTTCGTCGTGCGCAAACTGGGACTGCCCGGGAACGAGGAGTTCGCCTTCGGGGCAATCGCAGCCGGCGGACGCATCGTGCTCGACGACGACGTGGTGCGAGCCGGTCGAGTCACCCAAGAACAGTTGCGGACCGTGGTCGAACGAGAGACCCGCACGCTCGAGAAGCGGGAGAGGCTGTACCGAGGGGCTCGCCCGCCGCTGGAGATCGCAGGCACGACAGTCATCCTCGTCGATGACGGACTGGCGACCGGAGCCAGCATGCGGGCAGCGGTGAGTGCGCTACGCGAACGTGAGCCGGCCGCGATCATCATCGCGGTCCCGGTGGCCCCCGAATCCACCTGTCTCGCACTCGCCGGAGCGGTCGACGAAGTCGTCTGTGCCTCCATGCCAACACTGTTCGCAGCCGTCGGCCAGTCATACCGGACCTTCCCGCAGGTGCCCGACGACGAGGTCCGAACCCTGCTGTCCACACCCACCACCACGCCCTCAGAACATCCGCACGAACAAACCCTGGCGGCCGTCGTCGCACGATCGGCGATCGAGTGCAGATACGGTGTCCCGCCGGATGCAGTGCTGGACGACTTCATCGGCGACGCGGAATTCGTACTCATCGGCGAGAGTTCTCACGGCACCGAAGAGTTCTATGACTCCCGCGCTCGAATCACCCGGTGGCTCATCGAGAACAAAGGCTTCACGGCGGTGGCTGCGGAGGCCGACTGGCCCGACGCCTACCGAGTCAATCGCTGGGTCCAGGGGAAGGGAAGTGACGGATCCGCCGACGAGGCGCTGTCGGGGTTCGAACGGTTTCCGGCGTGGATGTGGCGAAATACCGTGGTCAAGGACTTCGTCGACTGGCTGCATCGATACAACGCCGGCCGAGCACAGGATCTGGATCGAGTCGGTTTCTACGGGCTCGACCTCTACAGTCTGCACCGCTCGATGCAGGATGTGATCGCCTACCTGGACACCGTTGATCGCGAGGCGGCCCGGCGTGCTCGCGCGCGATACGCATGCTTCGATCACTCCACGGCTGCGGATGGACAGGCATACGGGTACGCGGCTGCGTTCGGTGCAGGACAGTCCTGCGAACAGCAGGTCGTCACCCAATTGGTCGAGATGTACGCCGCGACCCTGGAACGTCTCCGCGGCGACGGCGCGGAGGCCGATGAACTGTTCTGTGCCCGGCGGAATGCCGTGGCGGTGAAGGACGCCGAACTCTATTACCGCACCATGTTCCGGGGTCGGGTCACGTCCTGGAACGTGCGCGACCGCCACATGGCCGAAACCCTCGACGCGCTCGCCGAACATCTGTCTTCACGTTCGTCCAGCCCGGCGAAGATCGTGGTGTGGGCACACAACTCGCACGTGGGCGATGCACGGGCGACCGAAGTCGGAGCCGACGGTCAGCTGACCCTGGGGCAGCTGGTGCGTGAACGGTATCGGCGACGCTGTCGGCTCATCGGATTCTCGACGTTCGAAGGAACCGTCACCGCCGCAGACGAATGGGGCGGACCGGCTCGACGCATGACGGTTCGCCGCGCACTCCCCGGTAGCGTCGAAGAGGCCTTCCACCAGGCGGGAGTGCAGTCGTTCTTCTTGTCGTCGCAGGCGGCCGGTGCGGCCGATTCGGTCGACTCGATTCGCCTTGCTCGCGCAATCGGTGTGATCTATCTGCCGGAAACCGAACGCCAGAGCCACTACTTCCACGTCCGCGTTCCCGAACAGTTCGACGCGTACATTCATCTCGATCGGACAGATGCGGTGCGCCCCCTCGAACCCTTCGGTATGTGGGAGGAGAGTCAACACCCCGAGACGTACCCGACCGGTCTGTGACGAAATGAGAAGATCGCCACGCAGGGTGGACCTCAGACGGATGGCCCGGACGAGATGGTGCTGTTGACCGTGTCAGATGTCCGAGCTGTCTCCGCGGAATCCGGGAGCGTCTCGTGCGCCGTTTTCGCGGGACAAGAACGCGGTCAGGTCGGCGAGTGAGGCCATCAGCGGCGCTGGGAACACCACTGTCGTGTTCTTCTCCACGCCGATCTCCATAAGGGTTTGCAGGCTGCGGAGCTGCAAGGCGATCGGGTTCTCGGCCATGGTCTTCGCTGCGGTGGAAAGCTGATGGGCGGCAACGGCTTCCCCTTCGGCCGCGATGATCTTGGCGCGCTTCTCCCGCTCGGCCTCGGCCTCGCGGGCCATTGCGCGTTGCATCCCACCGGGCAACTGGATGTCCTTGAGTTCCACCAGTCGAACCTCGACGCCCCATTCCTGCGCGGTCATCTCGAGGATGCGAAGGATGTCGTCGTTGATCGAGTCGGTATGTGCGAGCACGTCGTCGAGAGAGTGTTGTCCGACGACTTTGCGCAGCGTGGTCTGGGCGATCTGGTTGATCGCTGCATGGACGTCTTCGATTTCGACCACCGCCTTCACCGGGTCGACGACGCGGTAGTAGGCGACCGCGGAGATGTCCACGCTCACGTTGTCTCGGGTGATGATTCCCTGCGATTGGATCGGCATCGTCACCACTCGCATGGAGACCTTGATCATGCGGTCGGCGACGGGGATGATCAGGCGCAGTCCTGGTTTGCGTGTGCCGGCGAGTTTGCCGAAGCGCAACACGACGCCTCGTTCGTACTCGGGAACGATCCGGATGGCCGTGGCGGCCACGAGCAGGATCGCGACGATTGCGCAGCCGATCACGACCCACGTGGTTGTGGTCATCTTCCCACCTACCTCTCTGAGAGGCCTCCACCAGTCAAGACCTCGGCGACTTCCGACCGGTCAGGGATTCTTGTGCACCACCATCACCGGACACGGGGCCACCTCCATGACAGCCCGGCTGGTCGATCCCAAGAGCAGACCGCGGAAACCACCGCGGCCCCGCGTTCCCACCACGACCAGTTGTGCTGACTGTGCGGCGTCCACGATCTCCTCCGCCGGTGAAGCGATCCCGACCCGCCGCTCGATCTTGACGTCCGGAAAGTCCTCCGGATAACCGGCGAGCTGTTCACCCAGCAATTCTTCGGCTTCGTCTTCGAACTGTCGAAGGGTCCTCTGATCCGCACCGTAGAACGCGGCTCCCGACGAGCCTCCGTACGCATGCACCCCGAGCAGAGCCGTCTTCAACAGGTCCGCCTGACGGAACGCGTGGCCGATCGCAGCCGTCGACGTAGGCGACCCGTCGACACCGACGACCACGGGTCCGGTCGTCGGAGCAGGGCCGCCGACCACCACCACCGGACACTCTGCGTGCGCTGTCGCGTCATTGCTGACCGATCCGAAGAGCAGTCCGCGGACTCCACCCAGCCCACGTCTACCGAGGACAAGCATGTGGGCCCAGGTAGACGCGTGCCGGAGCGCGAGCGTGGCCGATCCGCTCACGGTCTTGCCCTCGACGTCGACGTTCGGGGCGACGTCGGCCGCCACCTGCGTCGCGGCGTCGAGGGCACGCGCCGCGCCGGCATGCATGGCCTCCACCACTGCCGGGGAAGTCATCGTCGGTGCCGGCGCATATGCGCCGGGCACGATGCCCACCGCGGAGATCAGACGCAGATGTCGTTTCTCCCGGACGGCGGCGCCGGCCGCCCAGCGAACCGCCATCAGAGCGCAGTCCGAACCGTCCACACCGACGACGATCGGTGCCGTCGCATCGGTCACTGAATCAGTCATGGTTGTCTCCCAGATGTGGCGCCGCCCGTTCCCCTCCGGAAACTTCATCGTCGTACCGACCCGACGAGAACGGCGGGGTCGAAAGTCACCAGTAGATCGGAAAAGGTCCTGCCGCGTCGGGCATCGCCCGCGGCGTGAGGCCCGGTCGACCTGCGACCTTTCGTGCGACCAACCCGATTTCAATGTGAAAAGCTTTGTGCCGTAGTCTTTTCACCCGTGAATCCCGCTGCTGCCAATACTCTCGTGACCGATCTCACTGCCCACGCATGCGTATGGTGCTCGTCCAGCGAGGACATCGCGGAACTCCGCGGGGAACCGCGATGCGGACGCTGCCGCACCGCAGAACAGACCGTCGCCGCGGCCCGCGAGTTCGTCGGGTTCTATGGTCTACGACCCCTGGGTGGGTCGCTGGCGTCCGACGATGAAGAAGAACGCGAACACCGGGTCGCAGCTCGCGAAGCCTGGGCGGTGCTGAATCAGACCCGTACGCACACTCCACCGCGAGGTGCATCCCGGTCCGGGCAGCGTGGCGTCGCCCGCTCCGCGTCCACCGCGACAAAGACAGGTGGAAACGCTGCGCCCGTCAAGGCGCAGAACGTCAAGTCCGGGGGCACCCGACCCGCCGACGTCTCCCGACCCGACCGTGCTGCGCTCATGAACCGCGCCGAAGCCCTGCTGGCACAGCTCGCCGAAATCGAGGAACGCCTGGCAGTCGCTCAGAAGGATTCCGGTTTGAGCGGCAAGGCGAAGGTGTCCGACCTGACCGCCAAGCGCGATTCTGTGTTGCGTACGCTCGCCGCGTTGGAGAAGGCCAAGCGGGCGCTGGAGCCGGCCTGACAGTTGGCCGGTTCAGGACTGGATATCGGAAGGGTCTGAGCTGCAGTTCGATTTCCGTTCAGGACGAAGCGAACGCCTCCCCCATGTACGCGTTCTCGATCACCTCGGGCGTCGCGGCGAGTTCGGCGGCATCGCCTCGGAGCACCTGGTTGCCGTGGCGCATGACCATGGCCGTGTCCGCGACCTCGAGGGCGAGCTGGACATGTTGCTCGACGAGGATGACCGCAGCACCGGTGCTGTCGGCGACGGCACGCACCACGGGTAGAAGACGTTCGACGATGACCGGCGCCAGACCCATGCTGAGCTCATCGATCAGCAGGACCTTGGGGTGCTGAACGAGAGCCCGCCCGATCGCGAGCATCTGTTGCTCACCTCCCGACAGCGCACCGGCCGGCACCTTGAGCCGGTCGGCCAGCTGCGGGAAGGTCTCCAGGATCGAATCGCGTTCGGCCGGCCAGGAACGTCGCGATCGGACCGAGAGCCGTAGATTCTCCTCGACGGTGAGCGAGGTGAACAACGAGCGGTCGTCGGGAACCAGGACCAGTCCGGCCTTGGCCGCCCTCCGAGCGTGTCCGGACTTCACCTGGTGTCCGTCGACGGACACCGTGCCGGCCAAGGTCGGCAGCAGGCCGGCCAGCGACATCAACACCGTGGTCTTGCCTGCCCCGTTCGGGCCGAGGAGCGCCAGCACCTCCCCCGCGCCGAGCTCGAGATCGAATCCGCGAACGCACGGCCGACCGTTGTATCCGGCGTCCAATCCGGTGCAGCTGAGTAGTACGGGGCTCATGCCTTCAGCTCCTCACCGCTGTGGGTGGCGCCGAGATAGGCGCTGGTAACGGCCGGATCGTTGCGGATCTCGTCGGGGGTTCCGATCGCGATCACCTTGCCGAGGTCGAGAACGACGATCCGGTCACAGACTGCGAGAACCAGTTCCATGTCGTGGTCGATCATCACGACGGTCACCCCCGCATCGCGGATCGCTCGGAGTCGGTGTCCGAGCCACAAGCTCTCGGTGCTGTCGAGGCCGGCGGCCGGTTCGTCGAGGAGGACCACCCGCGGTCGCCCGGCAAGTGCGCGAGCAACGGAGACGAGCTGCCGCTGTCCCTGCGAGAGTTCCTTCACCTGGCGGTCGACCACCGGGACGAGGTGCAACAACTCGAAGAGCCGGTCCAACTCGTCCTCCCCCAGCGTCGCCGTGTCCGGGCGGTGCCGAGCGGCGGTGGTGCCGACGGCGACATTCTCACGGACCGAGAGGTCGTCGTACAGTTCGATGCCCTGGAACGTGCGACCCAGCCCGTGGCGGCTGCGCTGGAAGGGGCGCTGTCCGTCGAGGCTGTGGCCCTCCAGGTTCACACTGCCGGTCGAGTCCGCGAATCCGCTGATGGCGTCGATGAGGGTGGTCTTGCCGGCTCCGTTGGGTCCGATGAGGCCGATGATCTCGCCTTCGCGGACGTCGAACGACACGTTCTCGACGGCGGTCACGCCGCCGTAGCGGACGCCGATCTCCTTCGACGACAGGATGACCTCGCCGGGTGCGCGGGGTTCCTCGACAGTCGGCGAATCGGTGCCGGGCGAGATGGCCAGTTCGAGATCGGCGACGGTGTCCTTGCGGCCGAAGACCCTGGTGCGCAACCAGTTCGTCGCCTTGTGTACCTCGGAGATGATGCCCTCGGGGTTGGCGATGACGGTGATGACCAGGAGGATGCCGGTGATGACGTGGTAGTACGTGCCCAGGTTGACCGCACGGTCGAGCAGGACGAACAGGATGCCGCCGGCCCCCATGATCCCCGCGAGAACGCCGCCGGAGACACAGGTGACACCGGCCAGGTACACCAGTGCGAACATCCCGATTCCGGCGATGGCGGCATATGATTCGGGAACCACGACGGTCTGCTGATAAGCCATGAGTGAGCCGCCGATCCCGGCGATGAACGCGCCGATGGCGAACGCCACCAGCTTCGTTCGCGACACGTTCACTCCGGCCGCCGCGGCCGATCGTTCATTCGCGCGTACCGCCAGCATCGAGGCGCCCAGCCTGCTGGTCCGCAGCCGGGCGACACCCAGGCCGACCAACGTCAGGACGATGAGGCACAGGACGCCGAACGCGATGTTGGGGTAGGTGTTTCCGGAACCGATGCCGAGATCCAGGCCGAACAGCGACGGATCCTTGACGGCAGCCCCGTCGATTCCTCCGTTGAACTCGTTGTTGCGGAACCAGAACGCCTCCAGGAACACGGCGAGACTGAGCGTGACGACCGCGACCGGCAGACCCCGGATACGCAGTGCCGGGAGTCCGACGACAACACCCACCACCGTCGCCACCACGGCCGCCAGCACCGGTGCGATCGGGAACGGAACACCCCAATCGGTGGTCAGACGCGACATCATGAACGCTGCCACTCCCGCAAGGGTCAACTGCGCCAATGAGATCTGACCGGCGAACCCGGTGACCACGACCTGGGACAGGGCGATGATCGCCACCGTGAACGTGACGATGACCGCGCCCCGGACACTGCCCTCGGTGAAGATCAGGAACCCGAGTGCGACCACGACACCGGCGATGCTGGGAAACAACAGATTTCGTGGACGAGGTGCGGCGCCCAGAGTGTTCTGGACGATGGCGCCGCGGGTGGGTAGGGGTTTGCCGCGCAGCACCAGGAAGATCAAGATCATCGCCAGGGGTATCAGCTCGGCCATCCCTGATTGCGGCATCCAGCTGACCGTTGCCTGCAGGTGTGTCATCTCCGACTGCAGGACTCCGATACCCAGCCCGGCCGCCACCGCCGGCCCGATCGCACTGAAGTTGCCGACCAGCGCAGCGGCCAGTGCCGGCACGATGAACAGCGTGTAGGACACCGGGATCAGCGGGACGATCGGGGCGATGAGGATGCCTGACAGACCCGCGATCATCGTCGACAGTGCCCAGTTGGCGTAGGCGATGCGTTCAGGTGACAGACCTGCGACGATCGCACCTTTCTCCGATTCGGCGGCCGCTCGGGTGGCCAGACCGAAGCGGGTCAGACGGAACGCCAGGATCAACAGCACCGTCAGCACGACGACCAGCGCCGCAATCCAGACGCGATCAGCCGGGACCCGGATGTCGCCGATCTCGATGATCTCGGTGGGCAGGATCGCATCCACCGACACCGGGCTGGTGCCCACCCGGGCGGCGAGCACGGCCTGGATCACCAACATCACGGCGATCGACGCCACCGCCTTGGCCGTCGCTGGTGCGGTCCGCAACATCCGGAACACGCAGAGGTACAGAAGAGCGCCCAACCCGGCGGCGATCAGTAGAGCGATCACCATGGCGGGCGCCAGTCCCAGGGGTCCCCCGAGATCAATTGTCTTGGGAAATCCCGGGATCGGGATGAGGAGTTCACCATCGCGCAAGTACGCGTACGTGTACGCGATGTAGAGCGCGATGGCCCCGGTGGCGAAGTTCACCACACCCGAACTCCGGTAGGTCATGACCAGAGCCAGCGCCAATGCTGCGTAGACAGCGCCGTTGCCGAGCCCTAGGAGCAAGAACTGGATATCTTGGGTCATCTACCGACTTCCGGTCATCGTGCGGGTGTGGTGAATCTTCGCCGTGTTCAGACGAGCTTCGGGTCGATGAGCTCGCCGTCCTTGAAGGTGACGATGATGCCTCCGCTGCCGCACACCGACGGCATGCCCGGCATCGCCTTGCCGTCGCAGGTGAACTTCAGTCCGTAGCCGGCTGGGAGCGGAACATCCTTGGCGCTCTTGATCGCCGCGGTCAGGGCGGCGGGTGAGGTGTCGGTGCCCTGCACCGACTCGGTTGCGCGGACCAGGCCGAGCATGCCCTGATAGCCGATGATCGCGAAGCCCTCGATGTCGGTGTCGGGCGCGTACTTGGCCATGATCGCCTTGTAGAGCTGGGTCTCCGGGTCATCGGAGTTGATGACCGAAGCGGTCGAGACCTTCGTGTCGTTGAGATTCTCGGCACCGACCGCCTCGACGACCGCCGGATCGGAACACGGCTGGATGGTCATCTTCTCGGCCGTCGTCGACACCGTGCCCAGCGCTTTGAACACCGATGTGCAGAGAGTGGATTCACCGATGACCACCACACCGTCAGGCTTGTCTCCCAGGCCGGCACTCACCTGCGGCGTCGCGTCCGGGGTGCCCGGCGGGATCGGCACGACCTTGAGGTTGACTCCCGCGGCCTGGAAGGCGGGTGCGCCCATCGCCTGGACACCGGCAGTCGCCGCCGGGACGTCGATCACATAGGCGGTGACGTTCTTCATGCCCTGTTGCGCGGAGTACTTCGCCATCGAGGTGAGGGCTCCCGGCAGGCCGGCGGTCCACATGAAGGCGCCGGGGGTCGTCAGCTCCGACGACGCCTGACCGGCCGCCGAAACGTAGGGGATCCCGGCGCCGGTGATGATCGGAACCATCGAATTGCCCTGGCCGCTGCTGGTCATGAGGACTGCAGAGACCTTCGCCTCCACCATCTTGTTGGCACAGTCGCGGGCCTGGTTGGCGTCTTCGCCTTGCTTACAGGTGACCAGTTCGATGGGCCGGCCACCGATGCCACCGAGGTTCTCGTTCGCGTACTGGACGACGGCCTCGGCCGATTCCCGGTTCTCGGGCATCGAGATGGCCTGTCCGCCTTCGTTGTTGATGAGACCGATCTTCACGGGCTCGCCACTGGCCGCATTCCCGGGGAACGAACCCTCCGGCGCGGCGACGCTCTCGGACGCGGAGCCGTCACTGCTGTCGTCGCTGCTACATGCGGCTGTCGCGCTCAGCGCCACCACCGCTATCGATGCGGCCACCATCTGGGCGACGCGCGAGCCTCTGAACGGTTTCATCGGTGTCCTTTTCAGTAGGGGATAGAGACGGCGCAGCCGTCCTCTGTCACTTAGATGACTAAGTGGCATTGGGTAACTATATGGCGCCGAGTGATCTGTGTCACCGAATTCGGCTCATGGTCGATTGACCTGGTTCGGTTGTCCCCGTACCTGACGCCGAGATCGCGTATGTCCTGCGAACCCGCACCGGGGTGTGGGACCCGATCTGCGTCGGATCCGGTTCGAACAGGCCGCCCAAGCTCCACCCGGTGCACGCATCATCGGCCCGGAGGACAACCCGCGCCGCTACCGCAGCCGACTGGCCGCCAGACAGGCACGGCGGCGGGCCGAACATGCCCGCAACAGGCGGGAGCGGGAAGCACTCCGCGACGCCGAACGCCGCGACCACCTAGGAAAGCCGGCCACCGTTCCGAGGCGCTGTCCGATGGTGACGACGCACGGCTACGACCCTGCCGCGAGGGGAACCCGCCGCGGGTTTCGACGAATCGGCGGGATCAGAAATCGAACCCGCCGCCACCGAAATCGCCGCCACCGAAGTCGCCGCCGCCGAAATCGCCGCCGGCATCGCCCCCACCGAAGTCGTCTCCGCCGAAGTCATCCCCGCCGCCGGCGTCGCCTCCGTCGATGGCGCCCAGGTCCGAACCGTCGCCGACGCCGCTCTCGAAGCCCTGTGCGTCATACGGGACGCCCGCCATGCCGGAGAACATTGCCGAGAACAGGAACATGGACCCGACGCCCCAGGCGCCCGCCACGAGCGCCGGCCGCCACCAGGGCTCCGAATACCAACCGGCCGGGACCGGACGACCGGCGACGCGGCCACCCGGGTAGTAGTTCGGCGTCCGATCAGACGGGTTGGGTGACGCCTCGACCTTGCGTCCTTCGAAGTCGACCTGCCGATCTTCGGTGACCCTGCCCGCACTCTGCTGACCATCGAGTTCCGGGATGGCCGGACCGGGGTCGAGGTTCATCGCGACTCGAGCCGCACGGATGTAGTAAAGGCCTTCGAGGGCGGTCTGCTTGGCCAATCGCGCCTGTGCGGGCGAGTTCGCCTGCTCGATCTGGGAGCCGGCTGCGGTGTACCGCTCCCCCGCATCGGCGAGCGCCTGCTTCGACGCCGGACCATCACCGACCAACATGAACACTTGCCCGCCGAGGCGTTCGATGGCTTGCCGTGCGTCAGCCTTGGCGTCGTCGAGCGTGCGAGCGGCGTTCGCCCCGGAGCGCTGCTGTGCGATCACCACCACCCCGACGACGACCAGGACGATGACGGCGATCAGGATCAGTCCACTCATGCTCTGCCTCCGGCCAGTTGTGCGTGCCCGACCGTTCTCGGCGGCGGTCGGGCCGAGTCGACAAGTCGGGCGTAATCGAGCCTACCGAGGATCGGCGGGCGCTGGACCGGTCGAGTTATGGCTCGCGTGTGAGACGTCGCGTTGTTCGAGCCGATCGATCTTTGTCAGGCTGAGGTAGCCGACAAGGAGAACCATCACGGCGAGGAAGACCAGGTTCGTAGCGGTTGTACTCAAACCCAACCCGCCGTCGTCGCGGGGCTGGGTCAACAGATCGCCCAGTGACGCACCCAATGGACGGGTCACCACGTATGCTGCCCAGAACGCAACCACCATATTGAGTTTGAACAGATAGTGGGCGGCGGTGACCACCGCGATGACCACTGTGAAGATGATCAGTGAAGTGAGGTAACCGAGCGCGAGTTTCTCGGCGACCAGGTCGCCCGACGCGGTGCCGAGGGCGAACGTCGTCAGGATCGCGAGCCAGTAGAACGCCTCTCGGCGCCCTGTCCGTATCGAATGAATCGACAAGGTGCGTTCGAATGCGTACCAGGTGGCGAACACAGCGACCAGTGCGAGCGCGAACACGATGGTGGTCGCCATCAGCGGAACACCGAGGTTGTCGGTCAGGTTGTCGGTGATGAGCGTGCCGGTCACGCTGACCAGCAGCACTGTCCACCAATACAGTGCCGGCAAGTAACGGGTGGAGGTGAACTGGGCGACTAGCGTGACGACCAGCAAGATCACCGCCACGACTGTGGTCGACTGCAAACCGAGGCCGAGTGTCATGTTGACGTAGTCGGCCGCGGTCTCGCCGACCGTGGTCGCCAGGATCTTGATGATCCAGAAATAGACGGTCACCTCGGGGACCTTGCTCATGGCGAGACGCGTCGAGCTGGAGCCGAGAATGTCAGAGTCCATGTTTACAAACACCTTTCGCGGGAGCGTGTGGGTATGGGGCGAACCAACCGGGTACTCGGCCGGATCCGCGACGGCGAATCCCGCTCATGACGGCGTCCGTGGTAGTGGGAATGATCAGGGCTGCAGCTGCTCCCACCGCGAACGCGGCCAGCACGTCGGAAAACCAGTGCACCCCGAGATAGAGGCGGGTGGCGGCGGCAACCAGGCTTATCGCAAGGCCCGCCCCGACCACAGACATCCGACTTCGACGGCTCGCCCCCGCCGTCGCGACCACGGCGGTCGTCAGGGCGAGCGCCGTGGTCCCGGTGACATGCCCGGACGGATACGAGAGGGTCATCTCGGTGATTCCGGCGTGGTAATGCATCGGCGGTCGCGGTCGATGGACCGAGAGTTTCACGATCTCCGTGAATGCGCCGGCAGCCACGACGCCGCCGACCACCGCGGCTGCGCGGCCCAGCGTACGGTCGCGGAGGAACAGCCAGGTGGCGATCACCAGTGTCCAGAGGATCACCATTCCCGGGCTGAACAGATCCGACACCGTCGATACCGCCGAGACCATTCCCTGATGGCGATGGTCGAACACCCAGGTCATGACCGTCTGATCGATGGCGAGCGGACCACCGTGCGTGGCCAGGGCTGCGCCCAGCGCGCAGACACCGAGGATCAGAACCCCCGCGAACAGGCCGCGGATCGTAGAAGAAGACATGAGCGCATAGTCGCGCTCGGATGCTTAGGGGACGCTGAGTCGGAGGCCACGTCGACGGCCGAGAGCTGACTACTGTCGGGATGTGCGACGTCGACAGGTGCGGTTACCCGGAAGGCTGGCAGATCGGTTGCGGCCTGTCCGCGTCCGATTGACACTACTGGCCACCGCCTTGGTCTCGCTGGCCCTGGCCGTCGCTGCAATCATCTTGGTGCTCCTCATCCATCAGGTGCTGATGCGCTCCGCCGAACGCGAGACTGCTGCGCGGGCGCACGAGATCGCCGGAGTCGTCGCCGAGGAAGGTGTGACGGGGCTCGACGGCACGGCGCTGAGCTTGAACGGAAACGTCGACATCGTGCAGATCGTCGACGCATCCGGACACATCCGTGCCACGAGCAGCGACAGCTCTACGGCCGCTCTGGCACCCGGGGTGCCGGTGGGTACCGAGTCCGTCGTGGACGGTGCCACCACTGTCCCGTCGGGACCGGAGTACCGGGCGACAGTACTCGGGGTGAGCACCCCCGATGGTCCGATGAGCATCGAGGTCGGGGTCTTGGAACGGCCCATCGACTGGCTGGTCCTCATCGTCGGCCTGATGTGCTGCATCGTGTTCCCGGTCATCGTGATCGGGATGGCGGTGCTCACCCACTATTTCGTCGGCCGCGCACTGGCACCGGTGGAGAATGTCCGCCGGCAGGTCGACCAGATCACCGGCGAAGGGCTGCACCACCGAATCCCGGTGCCGCCCACCGGTGACGAGATCGCCACGTTGGCAACAACGATGAACAAGATGCTCGATCGCATCGACACCGCCCGCACACAGCAGATGCGATTCGTCAACGACGCTTCCCACGAACTGAACAGTCCGCTGACCACGCTCATCGGTCTGCTCGACCTCGCGCGCGTGACTGGTCGACCGGTCACCCCCGACACCGTTGACGCGGTGATGTTGCCCGAAGCTCACCGGCTCCAGTCGATGGTGGCCGATCTACTGCTGCTCGCCCGCGCCGACGAAAGTGGGGTGCCGCTGCGCATCTCCGATGTGGACCTGGACGAGGTCGTCAGTGATGAGGTCGCGCGTCTCGAGGCGCTGGGCCATGATCGGATCGAGGTCCGCATCGTCGCCGTCCGCGTCCGAGGCGACGCGGAAAAGCTGTCCCGGGCATTGCGCAACATCGCCGACAACGCGGCGCGTCACACCCGCGATCGGCTCACGTTCACCATGGAACTCTCCGAAACCGGCGATGAGGTCTCGGTCACGGTCGCCGACGATGGACCGGGAATCGCCGATGCGGACAAATCACGGGTGGTGGAACGGTTCGTCCGCCTCGACACCGCTCGCGAACGCATGCGAGGAGGATCGGGTCTCGGACTCGCGATCGTCGCCGAGATCGTCCGCGCTCACCAGGGTCGGGTCCTCATCGCCGACGCTCCCGGTGGAGGCGCCACGATCGGCTTCATCTTGCCGGTCGCGCAGTGGTCCGACGCGCGTCCCGACGACTCGGCGGGCGTCGAATCGTCGTGAGTGCCGTGCCTCACCCACCGCCGTCATCGGCCAGCCGATATCCGACGCCGCGGACGGTTTCGATGGCTTTGCACCCGAACGGGGTGTCGATACGGCGGCGCAGATAACTGACGTAGACCTCTACCACGTTCTCGTCACCGCGATAGTTGATGTCCCAGACCGAATCCAAGATCTGCGCCTTGGTGACGACGTCACCCTTGTGGCGCATCAGGAACTCGAGAACCGCGAATTCGCGCCGGGTCAGCGTCAGATCCTCACCTCGACGCGACGCGGTGTGTGCTGCCGGGTCCAAGGTCAGTGAGCCAGCGGTCAGCACTGTCGGCCGCTCGGGTGCACCACGGCGTGCCAGCGCCCGCAACCGGGCGATGAGCACCACGAACGAGAAGGGTTTGGTCAGGTAGTCGTCGGCGCCGAAATCGAAGGCGTCGGCCTGATCGTATTCGCCGTCCTTGGCAGTCAGCATCAGCACCGGCGTCCAGACATCGGCCGCTCGGAGGTCTCGTACCACCTCGTAGCCATTGCGGCCGGGCATCATGATGTCGAGGATGATGACGTCGAACCGCTTGGTGCTGGCTTTCTCGAATCCGGCGGCGCCGTCGTGGACGACATCGACGACCCACCCCTCGGCAACCATCATCTGCCGTACCGTCTCGGCGACATTCTGGTCGTCGTCGACCACCAGAATCCGCACCTGCCGTCACCATCCTTGTCTCGGGCCGGTCGACCCTGTTGACGACCAGCGTACGAGACAGGATTCATTCGACTCCGAGAATCCCGCTGCGACCGGTCACCGCGCGCGGGCGACGTCGACGACGACTCGAACGTCGTCGGCGACCTTCAACGTGCCCATCATCAGTGAGTACGGCTTGATCCCGAAGTCGCTCTGAGTGATCGTCGCGTCGGTGGAGATCTGCCGGCCCGCCGCGGTCTCGACGACTTCGAAGTCCAACGAAAGCGGGCGTGTTCGGCCGTGGATGGTCAACGTGCCGTCGGCTCGGTACCCGTGTGCCGTCGCGGTGAGTGCCTCGGATTCATAGGAGATCTCGGGGTACTTGTCGGCGCGCATGGACTTCAAGGCGTTCATACGGGCGAGCGACTTCTCGGCTCCGGTCATCGGGATGAGTCCGCCCTCGCCGGCTTCCACCTGCATGGAGTCCACTGAGATCGTCGCCGCGATGCGGTTGGGTACCAAGTCTTTCAAGGTCACGACCGCGGTCCATGCACGCATCGCGATCGTCAGCCGATGGCCGGTGCGTGCCGCCGGTCCGGTGACCCCGGTGTGCACCACGACCGAGCCGTCGGATTCGCTGAACTCCCAGACCGATTCCTCCACGGCCGTAGTGTAAGCGCTCGGGTACATGCCCGTGGCCCCACGACAGGTGGAGAGGTGACGAAGATGGTGACTGCACAAAGGATCCTGCTCGATGTCGACGAGGCGGGGGTCGCGACGGTCACGCTCAACCGCGCGGAGAAGCACAATGCGCTGGACCCCGCGATGTTCGACGCGTTGCTCGAGGTGACCGGCGATCTGGCGGCTGATCGTCGCGTGCGGGCCGTCGTCGTTCACGGGGACGGAAAGAGTTTCTGTTCCGGCCTCGACATCTCGTCTCTCGGCGGCGAGGGGCTGGGCGGCTCGTTGCTGGAGCGGGACGACGCCGATCGTGGGAACCATGCGCAGCGAGTGTCGCTCGACTGGCGGCGCGTGCCGGCGCCGGTGATCGCGGTGCTCCACGGCAACTGCTTCGGAGGTGGACTGCAGATCGCTCTCGGCGCCGACATCCGCTACGCGGCCCCCGACGCCCGCCTGTCCATCATGGAGGTGAAATGGGGCCTGGTGCCCGACATGGGCATCACCCAGACGCTTCCCGGGCTTCTTGCGGCCGACGTGGCCAAGGAACTGACCTTCACGGGCCGCATCCTGTCGGGCACCGAAGCCCACGAGGTCGGGTTGGTCACCGGAATTGCCGACGACCCTCTCGCCCGCGCCTTGACGCTCGCCCATGAGATCGCCGCGAAGTCGCCACATGCCGTGCGCGCCGCGAAACGCCTCTACGACGAGACCTGGAGTGGCGCCGATCCGGCGGCGGCACTGTTGCTCGAGAGCACACTGCAGGTCGAGTTGATGGGGTCGCCGAATCAGCTCGAGGCCGTGCGCGCCGGCATGTCCGGACGGGAACCCCGCTTCGCCGACCCGGAGTGAGACCGCCATCCGACCACCGCTCCGTCGACTCGGCAGGTTCTCCTCAGCTCGCGCTCGTCGCCGAAGGCGGAGCCGAACCGCCCTGGCGCTGATCGCTCATCAGACGTGCGATCTCCGCACAGTCGGCGTCCGACGGAAGACCCATACCCGGCGAGTACCCGTACACCTCGGTCATCGGTCTGGAGCTTCGCCGGCCGTCCAGGATCTCCACCGAGTCGGTGGTGATGAGTCCGGGGTGGTCGACGCCGCAGGCCTGCGCGACCCTGGCGAGGTCACGGCGTAGCGTCGTGATGTAGTTCGCCGCTCGGGGTGCCTTATTGTCGGGCGCCAATCCCCTTGTGAGCCAGCTGTTCTGCGTGGCGACACCCGTCGGGCAGGTGTCGGTGTGGCATTTCTGGGACTGGATACACCCGACGGACAGCATCGCCTCGCGGGCGACGCTGACCATGTCGCATCCAAGTGCGAAGGCCTGGACGGCGTTGTCGGGTAGGCCGAGCTTGCCGCTCCCGATGAACGTGATCTGCTGATGTAGGTTCCGCTCGGCAAGGATCCGATAAACCCTGCTGAACGCGAGGAAGAACGGGAGCGAGACGGTGTCGGCGAAGAGCAACGGTGCTGCGCCCGTGCCACCTTCTCCTCCGTCGATGGTGACGAAGTCGACTCCGCGGCCGGTCGTCGCCATCAGGTCGGCGATCTGATGCCACGAGTCGAGGTCTCCGACCGCGGATTTGATGCCCACCGGCAGCCCTGTTTCGGCGGCGAGAAGTTCGACCCAGTCGAGCATGCTGTCGGCGTCGGAGAATTCGGCGTGCCGTGATGGACTCACGCAATCACGTCCCGCCGTGACGCCGCGCGCCTCTGCGATCTCCGCAGTCACTTTGGGGCCGGGAAGCAACCCACCCAGATTGGGCTTGGCGCCCTGGCTGAGTTTGATCTCGAGCGCGCGTACCGGAGCTTCGGCGACGACGGCTTTCAGGCGGGCGAGGTCGAAACGACCGTCGGCGTCTCGGCAGCCGAAATAGGCGGTGCCGATCTGGAAGACCAGGTCCCCACCGTGACGGTGATAGGGCGAGATCCCGCCTTCGCCGGTGTTGTGGAGCGCGCCGGTCATGGCGGCCCCGCGATTGAGTGCCTCGATGGCGTTCCCGGACAGGGCTCCGAAGCTCATCCCGGAGATGTTGACAACCGACGTCGGGCGGAACGCACCCGGTCGTCCACGTGCTGCGCCGACCACCTTCGCGCAGGGCAGGACCACCTCGTGGCCGGCCTCGGGTGCCGAAGCCGGTGCAGACGACTGGCTGAACGTCCGATGTTTGATCACCGGGAATCCGGTCGTGAACTCGACGTCGTTGTCGGTGCCGAACCCGAAGTAGTTGTTCTCTTTCTTGGAGGAGGAGTAGATCCACCGGCGTTGATCGCGGGTGAACGGACGCTCTTCGTCGTTGGCGGCGACGATGTACTGACGTAATTCGGGTCCGAACGTCTCGATCCAGTAGCGCGCATGTCCGACGAGCGGGAAGTTGCGCAGCAACGAGTGCTCGCGCTGAAACAGATCTCGAACGACAACGGCCGCCGCTGTGGTGGCGGCACCGACTGCGACAGCAGACCTCTTGCGGCTCATGTGTCGAGTGTTCACCAGTCGGGCCGGGTAGCGCCACGTATCAAAGAGCCGGGATTCCCGATTCGGGGCCGGCGATATACTGATCGACGCGTTGCGCTTCTTGATCCGCTCATCGGCGCGCTGTCCTCGACGACCTCCGGTCTCGCGTAGGTCGGCCGTGGAACCGGCTGTCCCTCAACGGAAAACCAAATCTTGCAAGGTCAGGAGAAGGCGACGATGCCGAACTTTCCTGCACTCACCCACGTCGCGATCACTGTCAGCGATCTCGACGTCAGCACTGCGTGGTACCAGAAGTTGTTCGACGCCCAGCCCGTTCTGGACGAAGACGAAGAGTCCGGCAATTTCCACCACACGGTCTTCGCGCTCGGCGGTGGAACACTGTTCGGTCTCCACACCCACACCACGAATTCTGGCGGTACGCATCCGTTCAGCGAACTGAACGTGGGACTGGACCATATCGCGTTCGCCTGCACGCAATCCGAACTCGAGGACTGGGTCGCACGCCTCGACGAGGCTGGAATCGAGCACAGCGGAATCAAACACGCGCACTACGGGTCGGGAATCTCTTTTCGCGACCCGGACAACATCGCGCTGGAGTTCTTCGCCCCACCAGCCGGCTGATCGCGCGTCAGTCGTCCGTGGAGTCTCCGTCGAGATGGGCCAGAGCAGCCCGCGCGCTCTCCAACTCGCGGGTGAGCTCATCGATCCGCTCCTGAGCCGCGGCACGTGCGGACTCGATCACGCCGTCGACTGCCGCGACCGCGGTCTCGTCACCCAGTTCGCGCATCGCACGAGCCACCCGGTCTGCGGTCACCTCGGTTGCCTTGCCCTTCCTGCTGCCGTGCGAGACGGACACTGTCCACGTGCTCTCGCCCGCCGACGCCACGGTGACGCTCACCACCGACGCGGTCTTGGGGCGTCTGGGTGCCTTGGGCGGGACGGGTCTCGGCTTCACCGTGTCCGTTTCCGGTTCAGTGCGCGATGAGTGTTCGGTGCGCACCGCAGGTGCCTGGGGTGATTCCGCCTTCGGTTTCTGCGCAACGGGTTTCGGCGCCTGTGCGGGTTTCGGTGGCTGCCCGGGATTCGGCGCCGGTGTCGCCCTGGCAGCTCGCTGACGTGCAGAGGAAGCAGAGGTCGCTGCTCGGGTCTTCTGCAGTTCGTCGGCCTCGAACGGTAGCTGGTCGTCGACGCCCTTGGGGCTCACCATCACCGTGGATCCGTCGATCGACACGACACGTGCCGATGCTCCCGCGTCGAGCCCCAGCGACGGCATCGGATCGCGTAGGTACACGGTGGCCCGCTTGCCTGCGGCGAGCGCCGCGGAGAGAGATTCCAGATCGTCGGGAGTCAGTCCCGGCCTTCGATGCGAACTCACACCGACCATCTTCGCACACGCGTGCGAAGAGAACACCCCCAGTCGAAGCGGACGGGTGCCAGGCCCATCGAAGGGTCGATCAACTCGGCGGCAGGTGCGCCACACGCGGGTGGAGGTCTGGATTCAGGCGCCGCGAGCCATTGCCAGCATGCCTTTGATGCCCAGTCCGGCCTTGGTGCCGCCGTCGCACAGGATGTCGGTGCCGGTGAGATAGCCCGGTTTGTCGCCGGCGCAGAAGGCCAGCAGTTCTGCGATCTCGTCCGGGCGGCCGAATCGTTTGAGTGCGGCGAACTCCAACAGTCTGGCCGACCCGCTCTTCTCCTCGAGCTGGCCCATCTCGGTGTCGAACGATCCCGGCGAGACGGACAGGATGCGGGCACCCCGAGCACCGAACGCACCGGCTCGGTCCGCCGAGTAACGGATGACGAAGTTCTTGCTCAGCGAATACGCCGAACCGGGATGCATCCTGGCCGGACCGCGGGATGCGTTCGCGATCATCTTGCGGGTGAACTCCTCGACGTCGCGCGTCGCCAGCCGGTAGGTGCGCCGCGGCACCATGACCGACGGCAGCATGTGCCCGGCGATGGACGCGACGTTGACGAGAGCGAATCCCTCGCCGGCGGCGGCCAGGGACGCCTCGGTGACGTTGATGGTCCCGACGGCGTTGATCTTGATGATCTTCTCCGCCGACCCCATCTGTGGGCTCACCCCGGCGGCGTGCACCACCGCGCGTACCGGCGCGGAGGCGGCGGAGGTCGCGAAGAGGGCCTCCACGGATCCGCGGTCGGTGATGTCGGCGACGACGTACCGAGCCCGGATCCCGCTCGACTCGAGATCGGCCACGGCGGAGGCCAGCGGATCCTCTCTGACGTCGGTGAGCACCACGTCGTGGTCGCGACCCATGATCCTGGCGGTGGCCAGTCCCATCCCGCCGGCGCCGCCGGTCACGATCACAGTCCTGTCCATCGGTGTCTGGTCCCCTCTGTTGATATTCGGCGAGCCCAAGCCTAAGGCGTCTCGGACCATGCTGCTGGTCTCCGGGAAGCAGTTGTGGCATGGAACTTCTGAACGGGCGGAGCCGCCGGCTCGGGGCCCGTGACGGTGGAAACGGTCGCCACGTCCTCCTTCTGGCACGATGGCAACGTGTTCTTCCTTTTCGGATTCGGTCGCAGGCAACAACATCTCGGTGCGGGACAGACGCGGACATGCCCGCGATGCCACAACACCACCCAGTGGGCCAGGATGCGGGAGTACAGCCAATTCACGCTCTTCTTCATCCCGGTGGCGCGCTGGGGCCGTCGGCAGTTCGAGGCGTGTGGTATCTGCGGTGCCACCGTCGCGGCCTGAGCGATCACTTCGTCAACCGCCATCGATTCATGCAGTGCGCAATGCTTGATCAACTGCATGGAATGACAGAAGATGGCTCAATGGACTCCACGTCTGCCCCACCTCGGCGCCGATCGCGCAAGAAGTTCGACAAGCAGGTCGATGCGGTGATGTGGGCCTCTCGTGCACTGATCGGGATCGCCGCGGCCTCGGTCGCGGAGGTGGAGGATCGGGTGAGCATTCCTCAGCTGCGGATCCTCACATTGGTCGCCACCCGGGGGCCGCTCAGTCTCGCAGTCATCGCCGACGAACTCGACGTCGATCCCTCCAGCGCCAGTCGAAGCGTGGACAGGTTGATGAAGGCAGGCCTGCTGGACCGACGTGATGCCCCTGAGGATCGACGCAGACTGGCGGTGACGGTGACCACCGACGGCGCCGACCTCGTGCAGACCGTCACTGATCATCGACGTGAGGCCATCGCCGCGGTGCTCAAGAAGCTGAGTGCAACGCAGCGTGACGAACTGACCGTCGCGTTCGATGCCTTCGCCGTCGCGGCGGGAGAGCCGACCACTGACGATTCCCTGACCCTGGTGTGGCCCCTGCACCCGTGAAACGCAGCCTTCGGCGTAACCGGGTGTCACCTGAGGGCGCGAGATCGCTTGGCCAGTACCGCAACAGTCAGCGAGGCGACCGCGGCCGCCACACCCGCGACCCCATGGTGACGAGACAGGACGGTCTGAGCACTCGAGTTCTTGGCGCGTCGGTCGAACACCCCGTGCGCGCCGAAGTCGCTTCCGTCCGGTCCGTCCGCCGGCTCCCAGAGGTTTGCCGGCTGGTCGGGATCGCGGGGGCGCGAGGTCTGCTGAGAGTCGAAGCCGGTGCGCGCCAGGTACCGATCGAGCAGTCCGGGTGCTAGCGCATTGCCGACGAGAGTTGCCGCGGTGCTCGCACCGACCCAGTATTCGCGGCGTTTCGGGTGGTCCGCGGCATGGAGCACCGCACGGGCTGCCACCTCGGGTTGATAGATGGGCGGCACGGGTTGTGCATGCCGGGGCAGGCGGGAGAGAACCCACGAGAACTGCGGCGTGTTGACCGCGGGCATCTGCACCATGGTCACGTGAACGTTGCTGTGGCGGTGCAACAGTTCGCACCGGACCGATTCATGGAATCCCTGGATGGCGTGTTTTGATCCGCAATAGGCGCTCTGGAGCGGGATACCTCGATAGGCCAGGGCGGAGCCGACGTGCACGATGGTGCCGTGGTCGGCGGGCAGCATCCGTTTGAGCGCCGACATGGTGCCGTACACGAAGCCGAGGTAGTTGACCTCGGTGACGCGCCGGTATTCGGCCGGACTGATCTCGGTGAACGGTGCGAATACCGAGGTGAATGCCACGTTGACCCACACGTCGATGCGACCGAACCGCTCGACGGTGGCCGCAGCGGCGGCTTCGACCGCCTCGGGGTCGGCGACGTCGGTGGGCAGGACGAGCGCCTCGCCGCCTGCATCCTCGACCTCACATGCCGCCGCTGCGAGCCCGGCCTCTCCGCGTGCGATCAACGCGACCTTTGCTCGTCGATGTCCGTATGCGCGCGCCACTGCGCGTCCTATGCCCGCGCTCGCGCCGGTGACGACCACGATCTGGCGGTGGGTTGGTGATGACATTGCATGTCCTTTCCGTGCGGCGCTCAGGTCAGGTTGTCGAATCCCAGGGTTGGGCAAGTCGTCTCGCGGTTTCGAGTAACAACGCGTGGACGAATGCCTGGGGTAGATTCCCGCGCAACTGTCGTTCGATGACGTCGAATTCCTCGGTGAACAGTGCCGGAGGACCGCACGCGGCACGGTTCCGTTCGAACCATCGAACCGCCTCAAATCTGTTGCCCTGCTGATGATCAGCGAGTGCCATGAGAAATCCGCACAGCAGGAAGGCGCCTTCGGCTTCGGCGAGCGGGCGATCGTCGTGCCGGAATCGGTAGACATAGCCGTCGCTGCCGAGTGTGGTGCGGACCGCGTCCAGTGTTCGTCGGCTCAACGGGTCCGTCGCCGGGATCGCTCCCCTGATCGCCGAAAGCAGTAGAGCGGCATCGACCCGTTCGTCGTCGGGGGCGCGCTGCCACCGCCCCGACGGATGGGTGCAGCGGTGACGGGCGTGGTCGACGAGGGTTTCGGCGAGGTCGAGCCAGCGGTCGCGCTGTGCGTGTGGTGCGAAAACGGCCACGGCGCGTAAACCGGCAGCGCACGTCAGGGTCGAGTGTGTCCAGCGTCGAGTGTCGAGCTCCCAGATTCCGGCGTCGGGCTCCCGCCAGCGGGCTTCGATGGCAGCGGCGGCGGTTTCCACCGCGCGCCAGGATGATGATTCGAGGCCGTCGTGACGAGCTGCCGCTGCGAACAGCAACAACGCCTCCCCGAAGGTGTCCAGTTGGAACTGGTGGTTCACCCAGTTGCCGACGACCACGCTGCCGCCGGGGTAGCCCGGAAGCTCGGCTGTGCTCTGCGAGGGAACGTCGCCGCCATCCGTCGTGTACGCGGGCTTCAGCTTCGAGCCATCGGCGAGCAACCGCTCGCCGACGAAGCGAACCGATGCGTCGAGAAGCGGATGCGGGTCGTACAGGGCCGCCGCCTGACCCGCATAGCACTGATCACGAATCCAGCAGTAGCGGTAGTCGTAGTTTCGCCCTTGCTCGGCCCTCTCGGGTAACGAGGTGGTCGCGGCAGCCACCATTCCTCCACTGCTGCTTGTCAACCCGGTGAGAACAGCGGTCGCGTGTCGTGCGTCCCGATCGGCAAGGGTGCCTTGGATCGGCGCGACGGCAGTGGCCCACGCGTGTTCGGTCCGGTCCCAGAGTTCGTCCGGTGTCGGCGGGATGTCGACCAGCGGGCGGTCAGAGATCTCCAGGACCAGATCGTGGGTATGTCCCTGAGGTACGTCGAGATGCATCTCCATTCCGGCCCGGGACCGGACCGCGGTCGAGGCCCCGCTCCAGCGCAGATGAAGAGGTCCCGCCCGTATGTGCCAGGAGTCGTCGGGGGCCCGCGATGGACTCGACACGCGGCCTTCGTCAGGTTGCGCTCGGAGCAGTACGCGCAGCCGTGCAGGTCCGTCGAGCGCGACGATGCGGCGCAGGATCACTGCCGTGTGCCGGTCGGCAGGCATCGCGAGAGCCTCGCGGCACTCGATGATTCCCGTGTCGACCCAGCGGCTCCGCCAGATCAACGACCCGTCCTCGTAATAACCGCCCCACACGAACCGGGGCGTGTCGGGTGCGACCAGGTAGATCCCGGGCCCGCCGAGCAGTGTGGAGAAAACGGGTTCGGAGCCCCATAGCGGTGCGCACATCCACGCGAGATCACCGCGTGGACCGATCAGCGCTCCTCGTTCACCGTCTGCGACCAAGGCATACTCGCGGAGCACATGAGGGGCAACGTCCGCATCTGACCTGTTTGTTCGCATTGCGTGGACCACGTTTTCCCTCTCGGAACTCCCAGGAACGACTGTGTCGGATGGCGTCTCGCCCTCTCTACCTTGCTACTCGCAATGATTGATCGAATGCAATGGTTGCTCGTGGTTGATTGTTCCGCCTCCGTGGACGACCATGGGCACTGCACATGGACTCGAGGAGAAACCACACTGCACGTGATTTCGAGGAGAAACCGATGGCAGACAAGAACGTCGCAGACTTCCTGCTCGAACGACTCCGGGACTGGAACGTCGAACACGTCTTCGCCTACGCGGGCGACGGCATCAACGGCATGCTCGCGGCCTGGGGACGAGCTGGAAACCGCCCGCAGTTCGTTCAGTCTCGGCATGAGGAGATGAGTGCGTTCGAAGCGGTCGGCTACGCCAAGTTCACCGACCGTCTCGGTGTGTGTATGGCGACGTCAGGCCCGGGGGCAGTCCATCTGCTCAACGGCCTCTACGACGCCAAACTCGATCACGTCCCCGTGGTCGCGATCGTGAGACAGACCAACCGCTCCGCGATGGGTGGCTCCTATCAGCAGGAAATCGATCTGCTGAGTCTCTACAAGGACGTGGCGAGCGACTACGTACAGATGGTCACCGTTCCCGAGCAGCTGCCCAACGTGCTCGACCGCGCGATACGGGTCGCACTCACCCAGCGGGTACCCACGGCGTTGATCATCCCGGCTGACGTGCAAGAGCTCGAGTACTCGCCACCGACACATGAGTTCAAGATGGTCCCGTCCAGTCTGGGCTTCGATCGACCGAAAGTGGCGCCGGACGACGAGGCGATCGCACGAGCCGCCGCGGTCCTCAACGCGGGCGAAAAGGTCGCACTCCTGGTCGGGAACGGTGCACGCGGCGCCGCTGCGGAGGTGGAGCAGGTCGCCGATCTCCTCGGCGCCGGTGCCGCGAAAGCGCTTCTGGGCAAAGATGTTCTGTCCGACGAACTACCCTGGGTCACCGGATCGATTGGATTGCTGGGTACGCGACCGAGTTACGAGATGATGCGTGACTGCGACACGCTTCTCACGATCGGCTCGAGTTTCCCCTACACGCAGTTCCTGCCCGACCTCGATCAGGCCCGCGGCGTACAGATCGACGTCGACGGTCGCTTCGTCGGTATGCGCTATCCCAACGAGGTCAACATCGTCGCCGATGCTCGCACAGCTCTCGAAGCGCTCATCCCCCACCTGCAGCGCAAGGAGGACAGGGGCTGGCAGGCGAAGATCGAATCCGATGTCGCCCGGTGGTGGGAGACCATGGAGATGGAGGCCGCTGTACCGGCCGACCCCGTCAACCCGCTGCGGCTGTTCGCCGCATTGTCGCCCCGGATGCCGGAAGACGCCATCGTCACCGCGGACTCCGGATCGTCGGCCAATGGTATGCGCGTCAGCTTCGGTTCCGAGGACGCATGCGGGGTTCGCTGTCGGGCACCCTGGCGACCATGGGGCCCGGTGTCCCGTACGCGATCGGCGCCAAGTTCGCCCACCCGGACCAGCCGGTCATCGCATTCGTCGGTGACGGCGCGATGCAGATGAACGGCCTGGCGGAGCTGATCACCATCAAGCGGTACTGGGAGGACTGGCGCGATCCCCGGTTGATCGTCGCGATTCTGCACAACAACGATCTCAACCAGGTGACGTGGGAGATGCGCGCGATGTCCGGGTCCCCGAAGTTCACCGAGTCCCAGGACCTGCCGGACGTCGACTACGCCGGCTTCGCATCGTCGCTCGGTCTTCACGCAATAACGGTGAGCGACCCGGACGACGTCGACGGCGCCTGGGATGCGGCGCTGTCCGCACCGCGTCCCACCGTGCTCGATGTCCACACCGATCCCAACATGCCCCCCATCCCGCCGCACGCCACGTGGGAGCAGTTCACATCGGCTACCGCTGCGGTGCTCGGCGGCGACGAGGACCGGTGGGGATTCATCAAGGAAGGGATCAGAACCAAGGCTCAGGAATTCTTGCCCCACAGGAACGGATGACACCCGAGCCGGAGCCGCCGATGACCGTCGTCGAACTCGATGCAGCCGCATACACGATTCCCACCGACGCGCCCGAAGCGGACGGGACACTTTCCTGGGACAGTACGACCCTCGTTCTCGTGCAGGCACATACGGACGACGGGGTCGGGGTGGGATGGACTTATGCGCCCGCGGCATGTGTGCCCGTCATCGCGGATCTGCTGGCCCCGCTGATCGTCGGGCGAGAGGACGCCGATGTACTCGACCTCCACGAGAAGATGATTCGTGCACTGCGCAACGCGGGCCGACCGGGAATCGCGGGATGTGCACTGTCAGCGGTCGACGTGGCCCTGTGGGACCTGAAAGCACGCCTGCTCTCGCTTCCGTTGCATCGGCTGCTCGGAGCGGTACACGAGCACGTCCCGATCTATGGCAGCGGAGGCTTCACCACCTACGACCACACCCGACTCGACGAACAACTCGAACACTGGGTACACGACCAGCGCATCCCCCGGGTGAAGATCAAGATCGCCGAGAGTTGGGGCACCGAGCCCGAGCGGGACCTCCGACGCATCCGTCAGGCACGAGAGGTCATCGGCGATGCGGCGGAACTGTTCGTCGACGCCAACGGCGGATACACCCGCAAACAGGCGATCCGGATGATGCAGGCCGCCGCCGACGCGGACGTACGCTGGCTGGAGGAGCCGGTGTCCTCCGACGATCTCGACGGACTGCATCAGATACGCGAGGCGGTCGACGTTGATGTCGCCGCCGGTGAATATGGTTATGCGCCTGCGTATTTCCGGCAGATGTGTGCCGCCGGTGCCGTGGACTGTCTGCAGGCAGACGTCACCCGTTGCGGAGGCATCACCGACTGGCTGCGGGTGGCGGCGATGGCGGCGACCTTCGGTCTCGATCTGTCCGCCCATTGCGCTCCGCACCTGCACGTCCACGCCGCCACCACAGTTCCCAACCTGCGTCACCTCGAGTGGTTTCACGATCATGTCCGGATCGAGACGGCGTTCTTCGACGGCACGCTCGACCCGACCGGTGGCTGCCTGACGCCGAGTGACGACGCCCCTGGACATGGCCTGACACCCAAGTTCGCAGACCTCGAACCTTTTCGGGTCCGGTGAGAACGCCGGACGATGTCACACAGTGAGGACAAACCCGTGACCGAGAACCACGCTTCCGGAGCGACTCCGCGAACTCCGCTGTTGTTCGACGAACTGGCCGAAGCCCTCCGGGAACGGGTCGATGGCGAGGTCAGGTTCGACGCCGGGTCCCGCGCCGCGTACTCCACGGATGCGTCCAACTACCGGCAGGTGCCGATCGGGGTGGTCGTGCCCAGAACGCCCGAGGCCGCCGTCGACGCGGTGACCGTCTGCCGGGACTTCGACGTGCCCGTGCTCTCCCGTGGTGGCGGGACGAGTCTCGCCGGTCAGTGCTGCAACACCGCCGTCGTGCTCGACTGGAGCAAGTACTGCACGCGCATACATGCCGTCAACGAGGAGAAAGGCACTGTCACAGTCGAACCCGGTATCGCTCTGGATGTGCTCAACAATGCACTCGAGGAGACCGGGTGGATGTTCGGACCGAAACCGTCCACTCATGTCAGCTGCGCGATCGGCGGAATGATCGGTAACAACTCGTGCGGCTCGACTGCCCAGGCATACGGCAAGACCGTCGATTCCGTCCTCGGCCTCGACGTGCTCACCTATGACGGCACGCGGATGTGGGTGCAGGCCACCCCCGACACGGACTACGAGAGGATCGTCCGGGTCGGAGACCGGACGTCTCAGATCTATCGGGGCCTCCGGCGACTACGCGATGACCACGCCGACCAGATCCGCGAACGCTACCCCGACATCCCCCGCCGTGTCTCCGGCTACAACCTCGATTCGTTGCTGCCCGAGAAGAACTTCGACGTCGCCCAGCTGCTCGTCGGCAGCGAGAGCACCCTGGTCACCGTGCTCGGTGCAGAACTGAAGCTGGTTCGACGTCCGGCGGCTTCTGCGCTCGTGCTCCTCGGCTTCGACGACATCACCACGGCCGCCGATGCGGTCCCGCTCGTCGTCACCCATGGACCGGCCGCGCTGGAAGGCATCGACCACCGTCTCGCCCAACTCGAACACAGCCGGCGACTCGCCGAGGACGCCCTCCGGCAACTGCCAGAAGGCAACGCCTGGTTGATGGTCCAGATGAACGGTGACGACCGCGCCGATGCCGACGCCAAGGCGAAAGGACTGATCGAAGACGTGTGCCCACGCACCGGGGCGCACGGCGCGATCTTCGATGATGCGACACACAAGAAGCAGATCTGGGCTGCACGCGAGGCCGGCTTGGGTGCCACCGCCTACCCGCCCGGTGAACCGGAGACCCACGAAGGCTGGGAGGACGCTGCCGTACCGCCCGACCGGCTCGGAGACTACCTGCGCGACTTCCGCGGACTGCTCGACCGGTATGGCTTCGGAAGCGCCTCGTTGTACGGACATTTCGGCCAGGGGTGTGTGCACACCCGGATTCCCTTCGATCTGCGCTCGACGGACGGTATCGCAAAGTACCGCGCGTTCGCGGAAGAGAGCGCGCACCTCGTCGTCGACTACGGCGGATCATTGTCCGGTGAACACGGCGACGGCCAGTCCCGGGGTGAACTCCTCCCCCTGATGTTCGGCGCAGACCTGATCCGTGCGTTCGAGGTACTCAAGGCACTGTTCGACCCCGGCAACAGGATGAACCCGGGCAAGATCGTTCACCCCAACCGTTTGGACGAGAATCTGCGACAGGGTGCCGACTACCGGCCTGCTGAAACGATCACGCACTTCTCCTACCCCGACGACAGTCACCGCTTCGCGCACGCCGCCGCTCGCTGCGTCGGAGTCGGCAAATGCCGCGGGCACGAGTCCGGGGTCATGTGTCCGAGCTATCGTGCCACCGGAGAAGAGGAACATTCCACGCGCGGGCGCGCGCGCCTACTGTTCGAGATGCTCGAGGGAGACGTGATCACCGACGGGTGGCGATCGTCGGAAGTCAAAGACGCACTTGACTTGTGCCTGGCCTGCAAGGGGTGCCGGAGCGACTGTCCGGTCGATGTCGACATGGCCACGTACAAGGCCGAGTTCCTCTCCCATTTCTATGCACGTCGCCCACGACCTCGGACGCATTATTCGATGGGATGGATCCCGGTGTGGGCGCGTATGGCAAGCGCCGCGCCCCGGTTCGTCAACTCCGTTGCGCACGCCCCGGTCCTGTCGCGACTACTGAAATCCGCCGGGGGGATCGACCCGCAACGCGCATTGCCGCGGTTCGCCGACGAGCGCTTCAGCGCCTGGTTCGCACACCGTGATGGCCCGACAGGGGGCGCAACGCGAGGACGCGTCGTGCTCTGGCCCGACACCTTCACCGAGAACTTCGATCCGCAGATCGGCCGGGACGCCGTCGCCGTCCTCGAAGACGCCGGCTTCGAAGTGCACCTCCCCGACCGGTTCGCATGTTGTGGACTCACGTGGATCTCCACGGGACAGTTGCCGACCGCCAAGCGGGTCTTGCGCCGGACACTGGACATCCTCGGACCGGCACTGCGTTCCGGTACGCCGATCGTGGTACTCGAGCCGAGTTGTGCCGCGGTGTTCCGCGCTGATCTGCCACAACTGTTGTACGGCGACGAGGACGCACACCGTTGCGCCGAGCAAACGGTGACACTCGGTGAACTCCTACGCGGCAGAGCCCCTGATTGGGCCCCTCCCGATCTTCATGCCTCGGCGCTGCTGCAGCCGCACTGTCACCAACACGCGGTGTTGAAGTACACCGCCGACTCCGCTGCACTCGAGACCGCGGGCGTGGACGCCGAGGTGTTGGACGCCGGATGTTGCGGCCTGGCAGGCAATTTCGGGTTCGAGCGGGGGCACTACGACGTCTCCGTCGCCTGTGCCGAGGACAAACTTCTCCCGGCGATCCGCGACGCCGGCGCGGAAACCCTGGTGGTGGCGGACGGATTCAGCTGCCGAACCCAGATCCGGGACCTCGAGCCGGATGTCTCGCCGTTGCACACCGCCCAAGTCCTGGCCGCCGCTCTCGCCCGTGGCGCTCGATCGGGAACATCGGCGAGTTCGTCTTCGGCGACGCACGGGAGTTGAGAAGGAATGCGAACAGTCGACGCGGTGGTGATCGGGGCCGGACACAACGGGCTCGTCGCCGCCAATCTTCTGGCAGATGCGGGTTGGAGTGTGCTCGTCCTCGAGGCCACCGCGGAACCGGGCGGTGCGGTGCGAACCGCCGAACTCACCGCGCCCGGGTTCCCGACCGACCTCTGTAGTGCCTTCTACCCCATGGCAATTGCATCACCGGTCGTCGAGGGCCTGGGTCTGTCGGGCTACGGACTACGTTGGCGACATGCACCGGATGTGCTGGCGCACATACTGCCCGACGACGAAGCGGTGCTGCTCTCTCGAGAACTCGAACGTACAGCTGCCTCCGTAGGACGATTCGCCGCCGTCGATGCACAGAACTGGCGCGATGAAGTGGTTCTGTGGAAACGAATCGGGCGGCAGTTGCTCGACTCATTGCTCCATCCCTTTCCACCGGTCCGCGGTGCCACGTCGTTGATGTGCGCGGTCGACACGGCCGAGGCGGTGCGGCTGATCAGGCGATTCCTGTTGCCCGTCCGAAGATTCGGGGAGGAGACGTTCAGTGGGGACGGAGCTCGCCTGCTGCTCGCCGGAAATGCGGTTCACAGCGTCCTCGGACCCGACGTCACGGGGAGTGCCCTGTACGGATGGTTGCTCACGATGCTGGGACAAACCGTGGGCTATCCCGTGGCGGAAGGCGGTGCCGGCCGGATCACCGACGCACTGGTCGCGCGGTTGACCGACCGCGGAGGCGTCGTGGAGTGCAACCGACCGGTCACCGGCGTGATCCTGCGGGATCGTCGCGCGGTCGGGGTGCGCGATGCCGAGGGCGAACAGGTGCGGGCAACGCATGCCGTGCTCGCCGATGTGCCGGCGCCCACGCTGTATCGCCGTCTGATCGGCGAGGAACATCTCCCGTCACGCATGGCCGACGATCTGAAGCGGTTCGAGTGGGACGACGGAACCGTGAAGGTCGACTGGGCGCTGTCGGGTCCCGTCCCGTGGTCGAACTCGGCCGCCACCGGCGCGGGAACCGTCCACCTGGGTTGCGACATCAACGGAATGGCCACGTACTACACGCAGTTGCGCAACGGAGTCCTTCCCGACGATCCGTTCATCCTGTTGGGACAGATGAGTACCGCCGATCCGACACGTTCTCCCCGGGGAACCGAGAACGTGTGGGCTTACACCCACGTCCCCCGCGACCTCCGATGGACGACTGAACGTGCTCAGCGCTTCGCCGACCGGATCGAAACCGTGATCGCGCGCCATGCTCCGGGGTTCACCTCCCGCGTCGTCGCGCGCGCCGTTCAGACTCCCGTCGACCTGGAACAGCACGATCCGAGTCTGGTGGGCGGCGCGATCAATCAGGGCACCAACGCAATTCATCAACAGCTGATCTTTCGGCCCACCCCGGGACTCTTGGGTTCTAGTGATCCCCGCAACACCCTGGCTATCAGGGAGTTGCGGGGATCATGGTTTCTGCGGAGTTGAAGGAGCTGTTTTTCGAGGCGTTGGACCGTGAATACGGCAACGTGACAG
>NZ_JANRHB010000099.1:0-576 GCF_024733855.1 Gordonia sp. GONU | reverse complement strand
GGCGCCGCGACCAGATGTCGGCCACCGCAACCTTTCCCAGCCCTACCGGCGAACCACTCCCACCCCAGCACCCCACCCTGGCCGACGCCTTCGCCGACGGACATGTCGGCCCCGCCCATGTTCATGCGGTCATCGACGTCCTCGACCAGATCCCGCACGCCGTCGACCACGACGTGAAGCTCGCCGCCGAACGACAGATGGCCGAAATCGCCGTCGACCACACCCCCGCCGACATCACCGCCCTCGGCGCCCGACTGTTGGCCCACCTCGACCCCGACGGAACACTCGCCGACGACACCGACCGCAAACGCCGTCGCAAACTGTCGGTCAACCGGCAACGCGCCGACGGCACCGCCAAGATGACCGCCGACCTCACACCCGAACTCCTCGCGCGGATCACCATGCTGCTCGCGGTCTGGGCCAAACCCGGCATGAACAACCCCGACGACCCCGACTCACCGCACGGGTCGATCGAGAATGCCGACCCCGAGATGGTCGAAGCCGCTGCCGCACGTGATGATCGCAGCGATGCGCAGCGCAACCACGACGCGTTCAACGCCTTGCTGAAGGCTGTGT
>NZ_JANRHB010000098.1:0-659 GCF_024733855.1 Gordonia sp. GONU | reverse complement strand
TGGCTTCGATGAAGAGCGCGCGGTCGGTTTCGTCGACGAGGGAGGCGGTGATGTGCACGGGGGTGTGCAGTGGGACCGGGCGTCGATACTCCACGGTGAGGGTTCGGGTGACTGCGGGTGTCTCGGCGATCCACAGGGTGAAACCCATGATGTCATCGCATGCCGCTGAGATGGCTCCGCCGTGGGCGAGTCCCGGGGCTCCTGAGTGGCGCTCGTCGAATTGCAGGTCGGCGTAGACGTGGTCGCCGTGCAGGTGTACCTCGAGGTGCAGGCCATTGGGGTTGTCTTCGCCGCATCCCATGCACCATGGTGCGTGTGCTGGTAGTGGTTTGTCGCCCCTCATAAGTGACCTTTCTGAGCCTTCAATCGGTACCGCCACTGGCAGTTTCGCTCTGTTACCGACGGTATTGTTGTGCAGTCAGGGGTTCGTGATTTTGGCTATATAGGGAGTGGCCAGGTGGAAACCATCGATTCCGACGATGTTGACCCGAGGCGGGTTCGGTCGCGTCAGCGTTTGTTGGATGCTGCGGTGACCTTGCTGAACAGTGGCGGGGTCGAAGCCGTTACCGTGGAGGCGGTCACTCGACTGTCTCGTGTTGCTCGCACCACCTTGTATCGTCACTTCGAGAGCTCCACAGATCTGGTGGCGGCTGCCTTCG
>NZ_JANRHB010000097.1:0-660 GCF_024733855.1 Gordonia sp. GONU | reverse complement strand
TGGCTTCGATGAAGAGCGCGCGGTCGGTTTCGTCGACGAGGGAGGCGGTGATGTGCACGGGGGTGTGCAGTGGGACCGGGCGTCGATACTCCACGGTGAGGGTTCGGGTGACTGCGGGTGTTTCGGCGATCCACAGGGTGAAACCCATGATGTCGTCGCATGCCGCTGAGATGGCTCCGCCGTGGGCGAGTCCCGGGGCTCCTGAGTGGCGCTCGTCGAATTGCAGGTCGGCATAGACGTGGTCGCCGTGCAGGTATACCTCGAGGTGCAGGCCATTGGGGTTATCTTCGCCGCATCCCATGCACCATGGTGCGTGTGCTGGTAGTTGCTTGTCGCCACTCATCAGTGACCTTCCTGAGCCTTCAATCGGTACCGCCACCGGCAGTTTCGCTCTGTTACCGACGGTATTGTTGTGCAGTCAGAGGTTCTTGATTATTGGTTCATAGGGAGTGGCCAGGGTGGAAACCATCGATTCCGACGATGTTGACCCGAGGCGGGTTCGGTCGCGTCAGCGTTTGTTGGACGCTGCGGTGACCTTACTGAACAGTGGCGGGGTCGAAGCCGTTACCGTGGAGGCGGTCACTCGACTGTCTCGTGTTGCTCGCACCACCTTGTATCGTCACTTCGAGAGCTCCACAGATCTGGTGGCGGCTGCCTTCG
>NZ_JANRHB010000096.1:0-667 GCF_024733855.1 Gordonia sp. GONU | reverse complement strand
CGATGTGGTCGAACCGGTCGGGACACTGCAGGTCGTATTTGATGGTCTTGAACAGCGATTCGGAGAACGGGTTGTCGTCACTGACTCGGGGCCGGGAGAACGAGGCTTCGATCTTGGCAGCTTGCAGGGCGTCGAGCAGATCGCGTGACCGCATGATCGCCCCGTTGTCGGCGTGGAGCACCTGCGGGGCGCCGTAGCGGGTGAAGGCGGTGGCGAACATGTCGACTGCCATAGCGGTGTCCTCGCGGTGTTCGATGCGCCAGGCGACCGGGTAGCGGGAGAACACATCGATCACCAGGTACAGCTTGTAGCGCTGGCGGGATGGTCCTTTGAGTTCGGTGACATCCCACGACCACAACTGCCCTGGTGCGGTGGCCACCGCCTTCGGGACCGGGCGTGAGGTCCCGCCCCCGTGGCGGCCGCGGCGGCGATCACCGGTCATCTGTTCGGCTTTGGCAATGCGGTAGAAACTGCTCTGCGAACACGGCACCCGACCGGCATCGAAAGCCCGCCAATAGGTTTGGCACACCGATAGATCGGCGTACTGCTCATCTTCGAGTACGGCACACACCTGGGCACGCTCACCGGAGCTCAACGCCGCCGGCTGTAGCCGAGCCCGCTGCGGGATCGGATCAGCCACTGGCGTGTAGTGCCGATACCGGCGGGA
>NZ_JANRHB010000095.1:0-706 GCF_024733855.1 Gordonia sp. GONU | reverse complement strand
TTGCTGAAGGCTGTGTTCGAGGACGGCCTGCTCGGCAAGAGTCACCGCGGGTTGCCGATACAGGTGATCGTCAAAGCCGACCTCAACGATCTGATCCGCGAAGCCGGGTTCGCCACCACCGTCACCGGCACTTTGATCCCGATCCCCGATCTCATCGACATGGCCGCCGACGCCCAACCCTGGCTGGCGGTGTTCAAAGACGCCACCGCCGTCCCGCTCTACTTCGGACGCGGCAAACGCCTGGCCACCCGCGAACAACGACTCGTGTCCTTCGCCCGACCCGACGGCGAAAGCTGCTCCAACCCCGCCTGCGGCATAGCCGCCGCACACGTGGAAATGCATCACGCCCAACTCGATTGGGGTCTCGGTGGCCTCACCGACATCACCGACCTGACCCCGGCCTGCTCGAAACACAATCGGATGGTCGGCGAGCAACCCGGCCGATACACCACCCGCATGGTGCGGGAAGGACCCGACGCGGGCCGTTGCGCCTGGCGGCTCAACGCCGAACCCGGCGCGCCTCCGAATCCCGAACGCATCAACCGGCGACCCGACCTACCCCGACGGTTCGCCGAGCACCTCCACCAGGTGCGCACCGAGATCCACGGACCCGACCCGGCGTCCGGCGATCAGTCGCGCCTGCACCTGCGCCAAGTCATCGACCTACGCAACGCCTCCGACGCCGAAGCCACCCTCGCCTCGATAA
>NZ_JANRHB010000094.1:0-762 GCF_024733855.1 Gordonia sp. GONU | reverse complement strand
CGAGGCCGACGATCAACCACCAGATCGCATGGTACGGGCCCGCAACTACGACACCGTTGCCGAGCTGGTCGCTGAGCGAGTCGAGCGGTCGCGCGGCCGGATCACCGCGAAACGTCTGCTATCAGTAGCGCGAGCGGCGGGTTATGCAGGCTCGGCCCGCAACTTCCGTCGTCTCGTCGCTCAGGAGAAAACACAGTGGCGCCGTGACCATCATCGTGGGCGTCGCCCGGCAGTGTGGGCTCCGGGTGACTACCTGGTCATCGATTGGGCCGTGATCGGCGGGCTACACATGTTCTGCGCGGTGTTGGCGTTCTCACGCTGGCGGTTCGTTCGGTTCGCCACCAACGAAACATCCACCACCACACTCGGATTCATCGCCGAGGCGTTGGAAGAGATCGGTGGAGTACCCAACAAGGTACTCGCTGATCGGATGGGCTGCCTCAAAGGTGGGGTCGTCGCCAACGTCGTCGTACCGACCCCCACGTATGTGCGGTTTGCCACCCACTACGGGTTCGCCCCGGACTTCTGTCACGGCGCCGATCCGGAATCGAAAGGGATCGTGGAAAACCTGTGCGGGTACGCGCAGTCGGATCTGGCGCAACCGTTGTGGACCGAAGCCAAGATCGCCGCAGGTCGTGACCACGTGCAGCTGGATGTGCACGCAGCGAACCGGGCCGCGCGGGACTGGTGTGTCGAGGTCAACACCCGCCGCCACAGCGACACACTGTGCGTGCCTGCTGAGCAACTCGATGTGGAACGAGA
>NZ_JANRHB010000093.1:0-775 GCF_024733855.1 Gordonia sp. GONU | reverse complement strand
GGCCGGCCACCATGATCTGACCGCTCTTGGGAACCCGGCGCTGCACGCTCTGCGGCCCTGACGGTGGCGCAGGCGGCAGCGGGGTGCTGGCTTCCCGAACTCCGGTCAAGCGGCGAATATTCTCTAGGTCAAGAGGATTGGGTAGCGTCTTGATCAGGTGGGTGCCGTTGGTCGCGTGGATCAACTCGCCGTCGATCCGCAGGGTGACCCGGCTGCCGGCCGTCACGACGCCGAGGGCGAGTTCATGTCCACGAACAATGACGATGCCGTCGCGGTTCGCGGTCCGGTCGATCTCGATAGCTCGCGGCCGATGGGTGGCGGTGGAGGTGTCGAACGCGGCTTGCGCCGGTCTGGGCCGGCCCGGGCGGGTGCCGCGGGCGCGGAGTCGTTGCAGGTCTGCGGTGGTCAGCTTCGACCGGACCGTCTTGATCACGATGTCGTCGCAGATGATGTACACGCTCGACAGGTCAGCCCACATCACGACACTGCGCTGCGCATAGTTTCTTTCCGACCCACACCTGTTGCACACCGGCAATAGTCACTACACCGGACGGCGGCACGACAGTGTCGAACTCAATGGCGGAACTCGACTGATCGGCCACGGTTGGAGCTGGCCGAACGACTTCGGCTTCCGGTCGGATCTCGGCACCAACAGGCTTGCTGGGCATGGTGTCGGGATCGGTGCTGCGACTGCGGAACACGCTGGCAGGGGTGGCCATGTTCAGCGACTGATGCGGTCTGCAGGTGTTGTAGGCGTGGACCCATTCGTCGATAG
>NZ_JANRHB010000092.1:0-801 GCF_024733855.1 Gordonia sp. GONU | reverse complement strand
TTATCGAGGCGAGGGTGGCTTCGGCGTCGGAGGCGTTGCGTAGGTCGATGACTTGGCGCAGGTGCAGGCGCGACTGATCGCCGGACGCCGGGTCGGGTCCGTGGATCTCGGTGCGCACCTGTTCAAGGTGCTCGATGAACCGGCGGGATATGTCGGGTCGCCGGTTCACACGTTCGGGGTTGGGTGGTGCGCCGGGTTCGGCGTTGAGTTGCCAGACGCAGCGCCCTTCGTCGGGTCCCTCGCGGACCATGCGGGTGGTGTATTGGCCGGGCTGGTCGCCGACCATCCGATTGTGTTTCGAGCAGGCCGGGGCCAGGTCGGTGATGTCGGTGAGGCCACCCAGACCCCAATCGAGTTGGGCGTGATGCATTTCCACGTGCGCGGCGGATAGGTCGCAGTCGGGTGTGGAGCAGACGTCGCCGTCGGGTCGGGCGAAGGACACCAGTCGCTGTTCGCGGGTGGCCAGGCGTTTGCCGCGTCCGAAGTAGAGCGGGATGGCGGTGGCGTCTTTGAACACCGCCAGCCAGGGTTGGGCGTCGGCGGCCATGTCGATGAGGCCGGGGATGGGGATCAGGGTGCCGGTGGCGGTGGTGGCGAACCCGGCTTCGCGGATCAGATCGTTGAGGTCGGCTTTGACGATCACCTGTATCGGCAACCCGCGGTGACTCTTGCCCAGGAGTCCGTCCTCGAACACAGCCTTCAGCAAGGCGTTGAACGCGTCGTGGTTGCGCTGCGCATCGCTGCGATCATCACGTGCGGCAGCGGCTTCGACCATCTCGGGGTCGGCATTCTCGATCGACC
>NZ_JANRHB010000091.1:0-824 GCF_024733855.1 Gordonia sp. GONU | reverse complement strand
TGGGTTTCATGTTGTCGGGGATGATGACGGCGAACACCCCATCGAAGAATTCCCACGCCGCTTGGCAGCCGGTGATCACCGCGTCCAGGGTTTGTGAATGGGTCAGCCACACGAACGTGTGCCGCGAGTAGACCGCGGTGATCACCAGGGCATGGACCTTGCGGCGTTTGCCGCTGGCAGGGTCATCGAGCAGCCCGAGGTACCCGAAATCGAGCTGACATTCTGCACCCGGAGCGCAGTCGTCCACGCGCACGGTGGATGTTGTTCGCCGGTACCCGCATTGCTCGGTCGCGAACCTCACCAACGTCCGATAGGGCACCTGGCATCCCTGACGGGCAAGCAGGATGTGAATTTTAGTCAGTGTCAACGGTTTCTGGTCGCCATCACCGGCGACCCAGGTTCTGATCTGATCGGTGAACCCGGCCAGTTGTTCCCATGCCTGCCCGTGCCCGTTGGGCCGGACCGGGCGTACCGCGGTCACGATTCTCCCGATCAGCTCATCGGTCAACGCGTCGGCACCGGCGCCGTGGACCAATCCTGCCGCTTGCGCGGCCTGTACATACCGTCGCACCGTCTTGCGGTCGACTCCGGCGTGAGCGGCGATCGTGCGTAGTCCCGGCGAGGGCAATCCCACCGCCAGGCCCAGCCACAAACGCAGTACTTCTCTGATCTCTTCCACTGCAACCTCCCGGTAGCCCATGCCCGCCGCCCCTCCTGCGAATCTTGCAGTTGAGTCAACGAGCAAAACGAAGGGACCACCGACGCGACGCGCCGGTGGTCCCATAACTGGCAATCCAGGTGGTCCCATCCTCGTGGCAAAAATC
>NZ_JANRHB010000090.1:0-840 GCF_024733855.1 Gordonia sp. GONU | reverse complement strand
TGACGTGTAAGGGCTCGGGACATGCTTGACGTCGTGTCGTCGGGACATCGTTGACGTCTCACGCTTGTCGGTGGTCGCAGTCAGAGTGTGGGGGGTGTCCTTCTCTGCTGAGACTGAATCCGATGCTGAGATCGCTGCACGGGTGCGTGTGGAGGTCAGGTTCCGTGCGGTCACCGAAGTCGCCGACGGTGCTCCGGTCATCGAGGTCGCTAACCGTTACGGTGTCTCTCGCCAAACGGTCACGGCGTGGCGCAAGCGCTATGCCGCATCAGGTCTGGGCGGTTTATCGGATCGATCTCGCCGACCGCGTACTAGCCCGAACCAGATCTCTCCACAAGTGGAGGCGACGATCTGCGAAATGCGACGCACCCACCGGCGGTGGGGTGCCCGGCGCATCGTCTACGAACTCGGACGCCTCGACCCTTATGCGCCCGCGCCCGCGCGGGCCACGGTGCACCGCGTGCTGGTACGCAACGGATTGGTCAATCCTCAAGAGCAGCTACATAAACGGGTCTACAAGCGATGGGAGCGGGAAGCTCCGATGCATCTGTGGCAACTCGACCTGGTTGGAGGTGTGTTCCTGGCTGGCGGCCGGGAATGCAAACTGTTGACCGGCATCGACGACCATTCCCGCTTCGTCACCGTCGCCGCGGTTCTCGAGCAGCCCAGTGGCAGTGCCGTGTGTGAAGCGTTCGTCGGGGCGATGAATCGATGGGGCGTGCCGTTCGAGGTGCTCACCGACAACGGCAACCAGTTCACCGGCAGACACACGCGGCCGTTGCCGGTTGAGGTGCTCTTCGAGCGGACGTGTCGCGAGTACGGCATCACCGCGCGGTTGAC
>NZ_JANRHB010000008.1:0-204633 GCF_024733855.1 Gordonia sp. GONU | reverse complement strand
AGTGAAACAAGCCGACATTCCGAGATCGGCAGACCACCCACGCCCACATACCACCACCCCCAAAACCGCACGCCCACAACACCCTCCACCACCACCGGCACACCACATCGGTGCATCCAGGCTGAGGTGCGAGGAGCGCAAGCGACGAGCCACGAAGGCCTGGTGAGTCGACCTCACCGGCGCTTCGTGGCTCGCTCCGGACGCTCGTCAGGGAGCAGAAGTTCGGCGCTAGACCCGAATCCCCTTGCCGACGGTCACCACGCCACCGGCGCTGACGGAGAAGCGTTCCCGATCGGAGTCGGGGTCGACGCCGAGTTGCTCACCGTCGCCGACGACGACGTTCTTGTCCAGGATCGCCCGGCGGACGACGGCGCCCTTGCCGACGCGTACGCCCGGCATGAGGACACTGCCCTCGACGATTGCACCGTCCTCGACGATGACGTTCGACGACAGCACCGAATTGCGTACGGTCCCAGCCGAGATGATGCAGCCCGAGCCGACCACCGAGTCCTCGGCCACTCCCCCTTGGACGAATTTGGCCGGCGGCAGGTTGTGCGTCTCACCGCGGATCGGCCAGCGACCATTGTAGAGGTTGAAGATCGGGTGCACCGACACGAGGTCCATGTGTGCCTCGTAGAACGCATCCAGGGTCCCGACGTCGCGCCAGTACCCCTTGTCGCGTTCGGTTGCGCCGGGTACCTCGTTGTCCTTGAAGTCGTAGACATACGCCGTGCCGCGGTCGACGAAGGCCGGGATGATGTCGCCACCCATGTCGTGGTCGGAGTCGGAGTCGGCGGCGTCGGCGCGCAAGGCGTCGACGAGTGCCTCGGTGGTGAACACGTAGTTGCCCATCGAGGCGAAGGTCGAGTCCGGATCATCCGGTGTCCCGGGCGGGTCCGCGGGCTTCTCGAGAAAACGCGTGATCCTGCCGGACGCGTCGGAGTCGATGCACCCGAAGGCGAACGCCTCGGCGCGCGGTACGCGGATGCCGGCGACGGTGACGTCGGCGCCCGATTCGATGTGCGCATCGACCATCTGCGACGGGTCCATGCGGTACACGTGATCGGCACCGAAGACCACGATGTACTCGGGTTGTTCGTCGGTGATGAGGTTCATCGACTGGAAGATGGCGTCGGCGCTGCCGGTGTACCAGCGCGGTCCGAGTCGCTGCTGGGCCGGCACCGGGGTGATGTATTCGCCGTGGAAACCCGACGTCCACCACGTCTGCGAGATGTGCCGGTCCAGCGAATGCGACTTGTATTGTGTCAGCACGCAAATGCGCTCGTATCCGGCGTTGACCAGGTTCGACAGCACGAAGTCGATCAGCCGGTAGGCACCTCCGAAGGGCACCGCGGGCTTGGCCCGGTCGACTGTCAGCGGATAAAGGCGCTTGCCTTCGCCGCCGGCGAGGACGATGCCGAGGACGTGCGGCTGTGATCTCACTCCCCCAACTTAACCGCGATCGGGAGCCTCGGCCAGACGACGGCGCCATCGGATTCGTGGTCGTGTTCGCACAGCGATGGCGAACTGCCCGCGATGCCACTAGCGTCGTCGGTATGAGGGTGGCGATGATGACACGGGAGTACCCGCCCGAGGTGTACGGCGGCGCCGGTGTACACGTCACCGAATTGGTCCGCCATCTACGCGATCTCGCGACCGTGGACGTGCACTGCATGGGTGCCGAACGGGAGACCGCAGCGGTCTATTCACCCGATCCGGGTCTGGCCGGTGCGAATGCGGCGATCACGACACTCTCGGCCGATCTGCGGATGGCCGTCGGCGCCGAGGGCGCCGACGTCGTGCACTCCCACACCTGGTACACCGGACTCGCCGGCCACGTCGCCGGGCAGCTGTACGGCGTCCCGCACATCCTCACGGCGCATTCGCTCGAACCGTCGCGGCCGTGGAAGGCCGAACAACTCGGGGGCGGCTATCGCGTGTCGAGCTGGGTCGAGCGCAACGCAGTCGAATACGCGGATGCGGTGATCGCGGTGAGTTCCGGAATGCGCAACGACGTCTGCAACACCTACCCTCGACTGGACCCCGAACGTGTCCACGTGGTGCGCAACGGCATCGACACCAGCCAGTGGTATCCGGTCGACGATCCGTTCGGGCCGGAGTCGACGCTGACCGCGCTCGGCATCGATCCCGACCGCCCGATCGTCGCCTTCGTCGGACGTATCACGAGGCAGAAGGGCGTCGCCCATCTGGTTTCGGCCGCACACCGGTTCGCTCCCGACATCCAGCTCGTGCTCTGTGCCGGAGCACCGGACACCCCGGAGATCGGCGCCGAGATCGAGGCGGCGGTCGGTGAACTGTCGGCATCACGACCGGGTGTGCACTGGGTTCGGGAGATGCTGCCGCTTCCCCGCATCCGCGAGATCCTCACCGCCGCATCGGTCTTCGTGTGCCCGTCGGTGTATGAACCGCTGGGCATCGTGAACCTGGAGGCCATGGCCTGCGCGACCGCCGTGGTGGCGTCGGAGGTCGGGGGCATCCCGGAGGTCGTGCGCGACCACGTCACCGGCCGTCTGGTGCCCTACGACCCGGTCGATCTGCAAGCCTTCGAACACGATCTCGCCCAGACGGTCAACGCGGTCGTCGGCGATCCCGCCGGGGCGGCGGCGATGGGAGTGGCCGGCCGCGAACGGGCCGAGGCCGAATTCTCCTGGGCGACGATTGCCGAACAGACTCTCGGGGTATACCGGTCCGTACTGCGCTGACCGAGCATCTCCGTCCAGCGGGGGTCAGCCCTGCGGGGTCGGGCGGCAGACCGTGACGACCACCGACAGTGTCACATCGACGACGCCTTTCCCCACGAATGCGTCTGCACGTGAGCGGATGTCGGCGTCGTCGGCATGGAAGGCCGACGGGCCCATCGCAACCAGGTCGCCCACGGTCTGGGCGTCGAGTTCGGTGACGGAACGGATCGTCGACGAATCGAGGATCTCGTAGCCGTTGGCGAATGTTGCCTGGAGCCGTTCGGATTTGCCGGAGTCGACGCGCAGCATCCGCATGGGTTCGATGATCTCGGCGAGATGGTCGGCGGCCGGACTGACGACGACGAGTCCACCGTCGGGTTGCAGTACCCGCGCGAACTCGGCCGCGTTGCGTGGTGCGAACACCGAGAGCGCAACAGTGACAGCGTCATCGGCGACCGGGAGGCCACGCCAGATGTCGGCGACGATCGCCGCGTGGCGTGGGGTGCCGCGGGAGATGGCCCGCGCGCAGAATTTGGAGAGATCGATGCCGAGCCCGCGGGCCTCGACGGACGGCGAGGCGTCGGCGAGTGCGGAGACCGCGGCGCGAAGGTAGTGGCCGCCACCGGCTCCCGCATCGAGTACGACGGGTTTGTCGACGCCGGCACCTAATTCGCGCGTTCGGTCCGCCACCGCGTCGAGGACCGGAGCGAAGAACCCGGCGTCGTGCACCCGTGCGCGGGCCGCGACCATGGCGGCGGTGTCGGCGCGCAACGATCCCGAACGTCCGTCGAGCAGTGAGACATAACCCTGCTTGGCGACGTCGAAGGAGTGACCGTCACCGCAGCGGAGTGTCCCTCCACGCGGCGACGGCCCAGACCCGGCTACAACCGGGGAAGTCTCGTCGTGCCCGGCCCCCGGGAGACCGGTCTCGAATGGCCCGGCACACACCGGGCATCGAAGCAACTCGACGACGTCGGCGAGATCTCCGTTCAGCCGGTGACCCCGCGGAGTTCTTCACCCAGTGCGGCGGCTTCGTCGGCGGTCAGCTCGACGACGAGGCGACCTCCGCCCTCGATCGGAATCCGGACAACGATTCCACGCCCTTCCTTGGCCGCTTCGAGGGGGCCGTCCCCAGTACGTGGCTTCATTGCCGCCATTCTCAAGCTCCCTTCACAGTGTCCCTGCTTTGAACATGATACGTGTCGTCGTCTCAATCGAATGCGAGTGCGCGACACAAGCGCTGTTCCGGCGTGATCCGGTCATCGGTCGGAGGGTACCGACGGACCTCCTTCGCGGGATGCGGGATTGGGGGTCGGGTCGTCGTAAACCCTCTGCTCCCGGCCGTTCTCGGAGCCGGTGGTGTCGCCCGTTCCGGTCTCGGGAACGCCTGTGGAGCCGTGGGTCACACCTGTCCCGGAGTCGCGCTCCCGGAGACGTGTGATGACCGACCGGAGGTCGTCGACCTCGCGTGCGAGACGCGCCAGCGCCCAATCGACCTCGGACTGCTTGTAGCCCCGCAACGTCTGCGCGAACCGCAGCGCCCGGACGTCGTCGCCACTTATCCCGACCGTCGGCAAACGGGTGAGTGTGGTTTCGGGTTCGACCGGAGGCAGGTCCTCCCCGCGCCCGAAGACGAACCACACGACGGCGAACACTGCCCCGGCGACGAGCGCCATGATCAGCAGGTACAGCAGCAGGGTCTGCATACATTCCATCCTGACAGACCGTCGTCCCGCGGCCCCGCCGGCACCTGGCCGCCTCCGTCCGGCCCGCACAAGCATCCGGCGACACCGCGTCACGCCGAGGGCGTGTCACCGTGTCGCCGGAGTCGGGTGGATCGGCCGGCTAGGAGGCCATCACCTTGGAGCCCATCGAGCGGAGGGTGTTCATCGGCGGACGGTCCTCGAGGTAGACCTCGGTGGTGTGCGGCGTGAACGAGCCGTCGGGCTCGGCGGTGAACTGCGTCAGCCCGACACCGGAGTCCTCGATGCCGCACCGGCGCATGAGCGTGCCCACGATCTGACGGCTCATCACGCCGAGTTCGATCAGCGGACGATTGCGGTGGGTGCGGACGCCGAGGTTCACCTGGCCGATGCCCGCGAGGCCGTAGCGGTCGTAGGTGTCGATGAGGAGTCCGATCTCGACGCCGTAGCCGGGCGCGAACGGCACCGACGACAACATCTCGCGGGTTCCGGCGTATTCGCCGCCGAGCGGTTGCAGGACCGCGGTGAGGTCGGGCTTCTGCGAGGCCAACAGCGGCCGGGCGACGAGTTCGGTGACTCGACCGCCGCCGTTGGCGTCCTGGGTGCCGCCGGTACGCAGCGGACGGCGGTAGTACCCCTTGACGAGGTGGATCTCGGGATTCACCAGAAGCGGGCCGAGCATCTTCGGCACGAACATCGGATCCGGATCGATCAGGTCGGAGTCGACGAAGGCGATGATGTCGCCGGTGGTCGCGGCGATCGAGCGCCACAGCACCTCCCCCTTGCCCTTGACGGGTTCGAGTTCCGGCACCGCCTCTTCGCGGGTGATGACCTGCGCGCCGGCGGCCAGTGCACGTTCGGCGGTGGCGTCGGTGGAGCCCGAGTCCAGGACGATCAGTTCGTCGACGAGCGTGCCGTACAGCGGCATGATCGTGGCGATCACATCGGCGACGGTCTCTTCCTCGTTCAGGGCAGGCAGAACCACCGAGACGGTGCGTCCGCCCTTGGCGGCGACGAGTTCCTCGATGGTCCACTTCGGCTGTTCCCAGGTGTGGGTCGTCGACCACTGCCGCTCGTCCGCGAGCGACTCGGCCGGCGTCGGCCACACGGTGGCCTTGTCACGACTGATGGGGTTACGTCGCTTCTGCTTGGTCATGCAAGTCCCCTGACTGTTCGGGCGGGCGGTCTCGTTCCCGCGATGGCAGCGACCATGTCGACCACGCGACGAGTGGCGGCGACCTCGTGAACGCGAAAAATCCGGGCGCCGTCGGCGGCAGCCAGACTCGTCGCGGCGAGAGTTCCCTCCAACCGTTGCTCTAGATCTGTACCCAGAGTCTCCCCCACAAAATCCTTGTTGCTCAGCGCCATCAGGACCGGCCAGCCTGTATTAACAAGATCTTTCACATGGCGTAACAGAGCGAGCCCGTGGTGAGTGTTCTTGCCAAAATCATGCGTCGGGTCGATAACGATCGCATCTCGATGCACGCCCGCTGCCAGCGCCCGCTCCGCCGCACCGGTCACCTCGGCGAGTACGTCGGCGACCACGGCGTCGACGGAATCGCCGTAGGCGACACGGTGCGGCCGGGTCCGCACGACGGCACCACCGGTGTGGGAACAGACGATCCCGGCTCCCCGTTCGGCCGCCACCGCGACGACCTCGGGGTCGTAGCCGGCCCAGGTGTCGTTGATGAGATCGGCGCCCGCCGCGCACGCCTGGTCGGCGACCTCGCTGCGCCAGGTGTCGACGCTGATCAGCACGTCGGGATGGCGCTCACGAATCCACGAGATCATCGGGACCACGCGGGCAGCCTCGGTGGTCGCGTCGACCTCTTCGCCCGGCCCTGCCTTCACGCCGCCGACGTCGACGATGTCGGCCCCCTCGGCGACCACCTGGTCGACGCGTCGCTGCGCGGCCGTGTCGTCGAAGCTGGCGCCACGGTCGTAGAAGGAGTCGGGCGTGCGGTTGACGATCGCCATGACCAACGCGCGGTCGGTGGCCACCGGACGACCGCACAGGGTCGGCGAAACGGTCATCCCTTGGGAACCTTGGCGGCCGCCACTTCGTCGGCGTAGTCCTCGTAGTACTCCACGTAACCCTTCTCCTTGCCGAGCAGGACATAGACCTGTCCGGCGTCGGCATCGGCCTCCGCGTAGCCCTCCTTGCGGAGCTCGACCTTGCGGTTCTTGAAGGTGGAGGTCCGCTCGAAGTCGTCGACGATCCGCACGAACAGCGGGACCGCATACGACGGCAGCTCCTCGTAGAGGTGTTCGGCGAGACGCTTGGGGTCGAGGTCGGCGCCCTCGCGCAGCTTCACGGCCGCCATCCCCGCGCGACCGTCCGTGCCGGGCACCTCGACACCGTAGACCACCGACTGGGCGACCGCGTCGTAGGAGTCGACCGCACCCTCGACCTCGGTGGTGGCCACGTTCTCACCCTTCCAGCGGAACGTGTCGCCGAGCCGGTCGACGAAGGAGATGTGCGCGAAGCCCTGGTCGCGGACGAGGTCACCCGAGTTGAAGTACGCATCGCCCTTCTTGAAGGCGTCCCGAACGATCTTCTTCTCGGTCTCCTCTTCGTCGGTGTAGCCGTCGATCGGTACCCGGTCGGAGATCTGCGCGAGCAGCAGACCGGTGCCGCCCTTGCCCACCTCCGTGAGCCGCCCGTCGTCGTTGCGCTTGGGGTTGCCCTCATCGTCGTACTCGACGATCTTGTACGGCAACGGGCAGAACCCGGCCGTCTTGTCGACGGTGAAGGCGTTGACGAAGGCCAGGTTGAGCTCGCTGGCGCCGTAGAACTCGACGACGCGGTCCACACCGAACCGCTCGCGGAACTCGTCCCAGATGTCGGGCCGCATCCCGTTGCCGACCACGGTGTGAACCGAGTGCTGCCGGTCGGTGGGCTTCTCCGGCTGCGCCAGCAGATAGCGACACAACTCGCCGATGTAGCAGAACGCGGTGGCGCGGTTGAGGATCACGTCGTCCCAGAACTTCGACGCCGAGAACGAGCGGCCGACCGCGATGCACGCACCCGATGCGAGCACCGACGACAGCGACACCGACAAGGCGTTGTTGTGATAGAGCGGCAGCGGCACGTACATGGTGTCGCTGTGGCGTAGTCGAACCGCGAGACCACCGATGCCGGAGAGGCTCGCCAGCCAGCGGTTGTGGCTCATCACGCTGGCCTTGGGCATTCCGGTGGTCCCCGAGGTGAAGATGTAGAAGGCCTTGGTCGACGCCGGCAGCTGCGCGGTGATCTCCGGATCGGAGTCCGGTTTGCCCTCCGCGGCCGCATCGAACTGGGCGAAGTCGTAGACGTGTTCGGGCAGCACCGATTCCGGGATCGACTCGAAGGCCTCGGCGCAGTCCGGATCGTGGACGAGCACCTGGGCGTCGAGCAGCCCGACCGAGTGTTCGAGGACGTGACCGCGCTGGTTGTAGTTGAGCATCCCGGCGATCGCGCCGAGTTTCACCGTCGCCAGCATCAGCAACAGATCGGTGGCGTTGTTCTTGGAGAGCAGCGCCACCACGTCACCCTTGCCGACGCCCGCCTCGGAAAGGACTGCGGCGTAACGGTTCACACGGCGATTGGCTTCGCCGTAGGTGGTCGTGCGTCCCTCGAAACGGACGAACGGGCGGTCCGGATGCGCAGCCGCGTGCTTCTGGAACACCGATCCGATGGTCTTCTTGGCCTCCGGTGGCCGACGGATCAGGCCCGGTGCGTGCTTGATCATCCCGCTCGCGTGTGGCGCCATCTTCACCACTCCGCGGAGGAGATCCACGACGCCGACGGTCTTGACCGCATCCTTGGTCGAACCGTTCGTCGTGCCTGTCTGGACGTCCTTGCGCTGGGTGTCTGGGGACATGTGGGCTCCGCTCTCCGCTGGGCGTCGTGAGTGCCCCGCGCACTCACCGGGCTACCTTACCGGCCGGTAGGAAGTTCTACCGCTGTGTCGCCAACTCGATCGCCTCGTCGATCGATGCCGTGACCAGCAGCCGGTCCAGCGATCGCCGGGAGACGAACCCGGTTGTCGACAACTCTCGCAGCCAGCCCAGGAGCGGCGCGTAGAAATCGAAAGGATCGAGCAGAACCACCGGCTTGTCGTGCATCCCGAGGTAGCCGCCCGTCCAGGTCTCGAACAGCTCCTCCAGTGTTCCGATACCCCCGGGAAGCGTGATGAAACCATCCGCGCGCTCATCCATGAGGCGCTTGCGCTCGCGCATGGTCTCGGTGATGACGAGTTCGTCGGACCCGAGATCGGCGACTTCGCGCTGGATCAGCGCCTTCGGGATGATCCCGATCGTGGTGCCGCCCTCCGCGCGCGCCCCGGTGACGAGCGCGCCCATCATCGAGACATTGCCACCGCCGGACACGACCGAGTGGCCGGCACGCGCGATCGCCGCGCCCACCTCGGAAGCGAGGTCGAGGAAGCGTTGCTCGACGGGACCGGACGCACAGTAGACACAGACGGCACTCACCGGGCAATCGTGCCATCGGCGCCGGGCTGTTTCGCGCCGGGCTGGGTGGGAGCGGCCGCCTCGATCGCCGCGACGACGTCGTCGGGGTCATCGACGACGGTCAGGAGGTCGAGGTCCTCGGGAGAGATCATCCCGCGCGCGGCCAGGACGTCGCGCATCCAGTCGAGCAACCCACCCCAGAAATCACGGCCCACCAGGACGATCGGGAATCGCACGACCTTCTTCGTCTGCACCAGGGTGAGCGCCTCGAAGAGTTCGTCGAGCGTGCCCATCCCGCCGGGCAGGCAGACGAAGGCCTGCGCGTACTTCACGAACATGGTCTTGCGCACGAAGAAGTAGCGGAAGTTCATGCCGAGGTCGACCCACGGGTTGAGGTCCTGCTCGAAGGGCAGCTCGATGTTGAGGCCGATCGACTGGGCGCCCGCCTCGTGCGCACCCTGGTTGGCCGCCCGCATCACGCCGGGCCCGCCCCCCGTGATGACGGCATAACCCGCCTCCCCGAGCGCACGTCCGACCCGCACGCCGAGTGCGTACTCCGGCGATTCGGGCGCGAGACGTGCCGACCCGAAGACCGTCACCGCCTCCGCGACCTCACTCATGGCGTCGAAGCCCGCGACGAACTCCGACTGGATGCGCAGCACCCGCCAGGAATCGCGCATCGTGCGTTCGGCGCGACGGTTCTCGTCGCGCGGGTCGATCCACTCGAGGAGACGCCGGTCCGTCGTCTTGCCGCGCTGTTTCGGGCGAACGCGGATGGGTCCGACGTAGTAGACGTCGTCGGCGGCGGGATCGGACGCGGACGATTCCGGATTGGTCGACATGCGGCTCACGCTAGCAGCGGGCCGACCCACCCACGCCCGGCGTCGGGCGGCTCAGGACAGATAGGTGCGCAGCAGGTCGGTGACCGTGCGGATCTGCTCGACCGGCACCCGTTCGTCGACGCGGTGGGCGAGGTTGGGGTCGCCGGGTCCGAGGTTCACCGCCGGGATGCCGAGTGCGGAGAACCTCGAGACGTCGGTCCAGCCGTACTTGGCCCGGAAGCGCCCCTGAGCGGCCTCGACCAGCGCGGCCGCCGCCGGGTGCGCCAGGCCCGGGAGCGCACCGGCCGCCGCGTCGGTGACCTCGAGGGTGACCGTGCCATCGGCGAGGTCGGTGGCGAAGATCTCGCGCACGTGGTCGAGGGCCTGTTCGACGGAACGGTCGGGGGCGAAGCGGAAGTTCACGTCGACGTGCGCAGCATCGGGGATCACGTTGCCCGCGACACCGCCGCCGAGCCCGACCGCCGAGAGTCCCTCGCGGTATTCGCACCCGTCGATGTCGACGCGACGAGCCTCGTATCCGGCGAGCTTCGTCAACACTCCCCCGAGTTTGTGGATCGCGTTGTCGCCCATCCACGAGCGGGCCGAATGCGATCGAGTGCCCGAGGTGGACAGTCGAACCCGAAGCGTCCCTTGGCATCCCGCCTCGATCAGACCGGCGGTGGGTTCGCCGAGGATGGCGACGTCGCCGGCGAGCCATTCGGGCAGCTCACGTTCGATGTCGTTGAGGCCGTTGAACTCGGCAGCGATCTCCTCGCAGTCGTAGAAGATCAGCGTCAGGTCGTGCGCGGGTTCGTCGAGCGTCGCGGCGAGGTGCAGGAACACCGCGTCGCCCGACTTCATGTCGACGGTGCCGCAACCGTGCAGGACGTCACCCTCCTCGGGATGCGTCTCCCGACGCGACGGCAGATTGCCGGCCACCGGCACGGTGTCGAGGTGCCCGGCGAGGATGACACGCTGGGCGCGACCACGATCGGTCCGGGCGAGCACACGATTACCGTGCCGAAGGATCTCGAAGCCCGTCGTCTGTTCCCGCAGTGCCGCTTCCACCGCATCGGCGATCGCCGTCTCGTTGCGTGACTCGCTCTCGATGTCGACGAGGGCGGCGGTCAGTTCGACGGGATCGGCGGCGAGGTCGAGTGCGGTGCTCACGCACATACGGTAGCGGGGTCAGTCGGCGGGCGGTGAGGTCAGTTCGGCGGCGCCGAAGGAGACGCTGAACTTCACGCACCACAGGAACACCGCCGGATTGTCGTCGAGGTCGACATCGGCGGGGATCTCGTAGACCTGGTTGCCCTTGTTGCCCTTGATCATCCCGAGGTCGACGTGTGGCGGGTCGGCCGCGGCTCGCCAACCGCCGAGACCTTCGACGACCTCGGCCTGCGACAGCCAGACGTGGACATCGGGTCCGGTGGTGGTGTCGAGGTCCTCGATGGCGAGAACCCGCGAGCCGTCCGGCTTCTCGATGATCGACACGGTTCCGGAGGTGGAGTGCTCGTGGCTGATGAATCGTCCCTGTGACACCACGACCGGCGCGACCGGCGGCGGCTGACCGACCTGCGAGGTGGACGGCGTCACGGCGACCGGGATCTCGTCGTCGACCTCGGTGTCGACGAAGATCAGCCACGGCTGGAAGATCACCGCCGCGACCGCGACGCCGACGACAACCACGAACCCCACGCCACCGAGTACCCAGAGCCGGCGGCGTCTGCGCCGCGGGGCGGGTGGGGAAGGTCGGTCGTGGCCGGTCATGGCTGCGACGATACGAGCGGCGAACACGCTCCCACCAGGACTTTGAGCCATTCGGATGACGCCGCGCACCGAGTACCGCGATGCCTGGACGACCGGTGGGCGGCGGGAGTCGCCGTCCTCGATCACCTAGACTGACGAGTCGTGACAACTACTGGCGCACACGCAACTGGTATCGCAACCGTGACCGACGGGGGGTCGACCCCGGGAGTCGTGCTCGACGTCTGGTTCCCCGCACCCGAACTCGACGGCGTCGAGACCGCCGAGACCGTCGTCCTCGACGAGGAGTCGACGCCGTCCGAACTGCGCGACCTGGTGGGTGTGGACGAGGCCCGCGGCGTCCGGACCATCGCGGTTCGCACCGGCATCGCCGACCTGTCTGCCGCCCCCGTCGACGCCTACGACGTCTACCTCCGGCTGCACCTGCTCTCCCACCGGCTCATCGAGCCGCACGGCGCGAACCTCGAGGGCATCTTCGGGATGCTCACCAATGTCGTCTGGACCAACCACGGCCCGTGCGCCGTCGAGGACTTCGAGTCGGTGCGCACCAAGCTGCGCGCCCGCGGCCCGGTCACGGTGTACTCCATCGACAAGTTCCCGCGCATGGTCGATTACGTCGTCCCCGGCGGAGTCCGCATCGGCGACGCCGACCGTGTCCGGCTCGGCGCCCACCTGGCCGCCGGTACCACCGTGATGCACGAGGGCTTCGTCAACTTCAACGCCGGCACCCTCGGGTCGTCGATGGTCGAAGGTCGCATCTCGGCCGGCGTGGTCGTCGGTGACGGCTCCGACATCGGCGGCGGCGCGTCGACGATGGGCACCCTCTCCGGCGGCGGCAAGGAGATCATCTCGCTCGGCAAGCGCTGCCTGCTCGGCGCGAACGCCGGCTGCGGCATCCCGCTCGGCGACGACTGCGTCATCGAGGCCGGGCTGTACGTCACCGCCGGCACCAAGGTGACCGGCCCCGACGGCACCCAGATCAAGGCGCGCGACCTCTCAGGTCAGTCGAATCTGCTGTTCCGGCGCAACAGCCTGACCGGCGCGGTCGAGGTCGTGCCGTGGAAGGGCGACGGCATCGCACTCAACGAGGCGCTGCACAAGCACAACTGAGGTTCCACAAACCCACCACTCATGGAGAAACCCAGCACCCATCGGGTGCTGGGTTTCTCCGTTTGTGGTGGGTTTACGCGGTGAGTCGCGCGGCCGCGGCCGCGATGCGCTCGTCGGAGGCGGTGAGCGCCATGCGGACGTGCTTCTGCCCTGCCGGACCATAGAAATCACCGGGCGCACAGAGGATTCCGCGTTCGGCGAGCCAGGCGACGGTGTCGCGGCACGGCTCGTCACGGGTGGCCCAGAGGTAGAGGCCCGCCTCGGAATGGTCGATGCGGAACCTGGCCGCCTCGACCGCGGCCAGCAACGTACGACGACGATCCGCGTAGTGCGCACGCTGTTCGTCGACGTGCGCGTCGTCGCGGAGGGCTGCGGTCATGGCCCCCTGGATCGGGAACGGCAGCATCAAGCCGGCGTGCTTGCGCACCGCGAGGAGTTCGGCGATGAGATCGGGGTCACCGGCGAAGAAGCCGGCACGGTACGACGCGAGGTTGGAGATCTTCGACAGCGAGTGCACGGCCAGCAGACCGGTGTGGTCGCCGTCGCACACCCGCGGGTCGAGGATCGACAGCGGTTCGCCCTCCCAGCTCAAGCCGAGGTAGCACTCGTCGGACACCACGACGGTGCCGCGTTCGCGTGCCCATCCGACGACCTTGCGCAGGTGGTCGACGCCGAGGATCTTGCCCGTCGGGTTCGACGGCGAGTTGATGAACATCAGCGCGGGCTTCGACGGCCCCAGCGCGACGGTCGAATCCGCGCGCACCGGCCGAGCACCGGCCAGCAGCGCACTCACCTCGTAGGTCGGGTAGGCCACCTCCGGGATCACGACCTCGTCCCCCGGTCCCAGGCCGAGGGTCGACGCCAGGCCGGCGATCGCCTCCTTGGTGCCGATCACCGGGAGGATGCCCGACTCGTCGAGCCCGGTGACACCGTGACGCCGCGTCAGCGACTCGGCAGCGGCCTCACGGAGCTCGGTGGTGCCGATGGTGGTCGGGTACCCAGGGAAGCCGGAGGCGTCGGCCAGCGCGTCCCGGATGAGCGCCGGCACCGGATCCACCGGCGTGCCGACCGACAGGTCGACGATGCCGTCGGGATGGGACTGCGCCGTGGCTTTCGCACCCGCGAGGGTGTCCCACGGGAAATCGGGCAGCCGACCGCTCACGCGCGTCGACGACACGCGGAGCGGCGCTGCTGCGCGGGAAATGGGTGTGCTCACTGCGGGCCGCTCTGTCTTCTTCGTACTGTCTGTCTGCGTCGTACCGTCGGTCTTGTCGGCTGTCAGTCTTCTTGGTTCATCGGCGGCAGGCCCTTGATGAAGGCCGGGTCGGCATCGGTCTTGCCGACCTTGCTGGCGCCACCGGGCGAGCCGAGGTCGTCGAAGAAGTCGGCGTTCGCGCTGACGTAGGGCTCCCACTCATCCGGGACATCGTCCTCGTAGAAGATCGCCTCGACCGGGCACACCGGTTCGCACGCGCCACAGTCGACGCACTCATCCGGCTGGATGTAGAGCATGCGCTCACCCTCGTAGATGCAGTCGACGGGGCATTCCTCCACGCAAGCCTTGTCCAGGACGTCGACGCAAGGCTCCGCGATGATGTAGGTCACCACTCACTCCTTCGCTAGGGAAGATCGTTGTCGGCGCGACAGGGTGAGCAGCTCGGCGTCGAACGACTCTCCGGCGTCGGCGCCGGCGCGATCCGAGGGCTGGTCGAATCGCATCCCACAGTATCCGCTGCGGTGGTGTCCACGACGAAATCGGCCCCCGGCTCCAGGACATGCAGAAGGCCTTGCTGTAACGAGGATCACATCGATGACCGGGTGCCCACCGGCGTGACGGGCGACTTTCGCTCAGTGTGCCGACAATTCTCGACTCCGGCCGAGGCGTCGGGCATTCTCGGCGGCATGATCGTCGTGTCGAACCCGGTCGCGGTAGACCGTCCCCGTTCCGGCCGATGGGCCGTTCCGGGACTCGAACCGACCTCGCGGTCGATGTGTATGTGCTGTCGCTGACCTGATCAGCCCCGACCCACACATCCACTCCCCTCTCAAGGATCTGCCATGACCTCGACCCTGGCTCGCACCTCGATCGCCGCTTCCCCACCGAAGAACGTCACCCCGAGCACCCGAGGCCCGGTGACCGCGATCGCGCCGCGGACACGAACCCACCTGCCGACGCACCTGCGGCCGGCCGACCTTCTCCGCATCACCGACCAGGGGGTGGCCGATGTGCTCGACGGCCGTCACGACACCCTTCTACCGGCCGAGTGGGACACCACCCACCGATGGTCGACGCGCCTGCATGCGGACGACGACCTCGACCTGTGGCTCATCAGCTGGACTCCCGGGGAGGCCACCGAACTCCACGACCATGCCGGCTCCCTCGGTGCGCTGACCGTCCTGTCGGGGTCCTTGCGGGAGTACCACTGGACGGGGGACGATCTGGCCGTGCGCGTTCTCGATGCCGGCGACCAGGCCGCCTTCCCGCTCGGGTGGGTGCACGACGTCGTGAAGAACCCGACGGTCGAGGTGACCGGCCCGACGCTGAGTGTGCACGCCTATTCGCCGCCGCTGACCGCGATGTCGTACTACGAGGTGGCCGACGCCGGCCACCTGCGTCGTACCCGCACGGTCCTGACCGACGAACCCGAATGAGCGACAAGCCCGCTCCGCGCACCATCGACGACGTCCTCGCCGCGGCCCGCGAACGTATCGAACGGATCGACGCCGCATCGGTGCCCGACGAACTCGCGGCCGGCGCCGTCCTCGTCGACATCCGACCGGCGGCCCAGCGCGCCGCGGAGGGCGAGGCCCAGGGGTCACTGGTCATCGAGCGCAACGTCCTCGAATGGCGATGCGACCCGGCCAGCGACGCACGCATCCCCCAAGCCGTCGACCACGATGTGCGGTGGATCATCCTGTGCCAGCAGGGTTACACGTCGAGTCTGGCGGCCGCGGCGCTTCACGACCTCGGATTGCATCGCGCGACCGATGTGATCGGCGGTTACGAGGCGCTCGCACCCGTGCTCGGCTGATGCCGACACGGCTCGATCGCGACTCCTCCAGCGAGCGAAGACATCGCCACTTCGCCGCCGGAACCGCTGGTCAGGAGCCCTTCTGCCCAGAGGGGACGATCTCGCGGGGGTCTAGGCCACCGCGGGCCACGGACGCGGCACCGGGCACGTGTCGACGGCGAGGCCGGTCGACGGGTCGGCGAGCGCGGACACATGGTGTGCGAGTGCCGGGTCGATCCAGTCCGCGGCGTCGAGCACATACGTCGGCTGCGCCGTGATCCGTTCGGTGAGAACGAAATCCGACTCGGCGGTGCGGGCGGCCAGTGCATCCAGATTCGGCCAGGGACGTTCGGGGTTCACGTGGTCGGGGGTCAGCGGCGACACCCCACCCCAGTCGTCGATGCCGGAGGCGATGAGCGCGGCACACTCGGCCGGCGACACCAGGTTCGGCGGCGCCTGCACCCGCATGTGCGGTCCGAGGACGATGCGCGCCACGGCGACCGCCGCGAGGAACTCGGTCATCTCCGCGTCGGGGGTGGATCGCATCGCGGTGTCGGGCTTGGCCCGGAAGTTCTGCACGATCACCTCCTGGATGTGACCGCCCGCGGCGTGCACCTTCGCGATGGCGAGCAGGGATTCGGCTCGCTCGTACAGTGATTCGCCGATCCCGACGAGGATGCCGGTCGTGAACGGGACCCGCGCGGTCCCGGCGTCGCGCAGCACCTGCATCCGGACCAGCGGGTCCTTGTCCGGGCTGCCGTAGTGCGGTTGCCCCTTCTCGGTGTACAGACGGCGCGACGTGGTCTCGAGCATCATGCCCATCGACGGGGCCACCGGACGCAGACGCAGGATCTCCTCGAGGCTCATCACCCCGGGATTCAGATGTGGCAGCAGGCCGGTCTCGGTCAGCACGGCCACGGCGGCCGCGCGGACGTAGTCGAGGGTCGACGAATAGCCGCGCGCGGCAAGCCATTCGCGCGCCTCGGGCCACCGGTCCTCGGGGCGGTCACCGAGCGTGAACAAAGCCTCTTTGCAGCCGAGTTCGGCACCCCGACGGGCGAGGTCGACGACCTCGTCGAGTTCGAGGTACAACCCCTCGCCGGCGCGGGCGAGTTTGCCGGGCACCGTCACGAACGTGCAGTAGTGACACCGGTCCCGGCACAGCCGGGTCAGCGGGATGAACACCTTGCGCGAGTACGTGACCTGACGCGAACGCCCGACCGCGTCGAGCCCCTCGTCGCGAATCGCACCGGCGATCGACTGCAGGCGGACGAGATCCGCACCCGCACAAGACAGCAGCGTGACCGCCTGGTCGATGTCGATGGACTCGCGGGCCTCTGCAGCGGCCAGGGCGGCATCGATCGCCTCACATGAAGAACGTTCCGCGGCAGGATTTTCCACAGCCTCGGCCCGCACCGTGGGGATGCTGAGGTCGGTCATCGTTCCCCTTCCGAAGGATCACGACTGGTCAGGTACGGCGCGGGGTCGAAGGTCCCGTTGCGTTCGCGGAACGACGCCGCGGTGCCCGGCCAGAGCAGCGTGAGACGTCCGCTGTCCGGGTCGACATACCAACTGTCGCAACCGGTCAGCCACACGGTCGACGCACTGCGCTCGTCGATCTCACGAGTGTAGGCGGCCTCGGCCTCGGGCGAGACCTCCAACGCCCCCACATCACTGTCCCCGAGGAACTCCAGAGCGCCGAGCACATAGTCGAGCTGCGTCTCGATCATGTAGATCGCCGAGTTGTGGCCGAGCGCCGCATTCGGCCCGTCGAGGACGAACATGTTGGGGAATCCGCTGACGACGGTCGACGCGTACGAGGTCATCCCCGACGACCAGTGCTCGGACAAGCGAAGTCCCGCCCGGCCGACGACGCGGCTCGCCGCGGGCGGCCGCGCGGACTCGAAACCCGTTGCCATCACGAGGACGTCGAGGTCGAAGGTGCGTCCGCTGCGTGCGGTGGCCTTCGATTCGGTGACGGAATCGAGCGCGCTCGGCTCGAAGACCACGTTCGGCCGCTGCAGCGACGGATAGAAGTCGTCGCTGAGCAGGATTCTCTTGCATCCGATCTCGTAGTCGGGCGTCAGGAGCTCACGCAACAGCGGATCGTCGACCTGGCGGTGGAGGTGGTCGCGGGCCCGCGCCCGGATCTCGTCGATGTCGGGATGCAGGCCCAGTCGCTGCCGGAACGCGCCGTCGGCCTCGGTGAGGAGCTGGTGGCGGACCTCGCCGGCGACCTCCGGATCGAGCAGGGCGGCACGTTCCTCAGCGGTGTAGCGGCGGTCCTCTCGCGGCACCACGTAGGGAGCGGTCCGGCAGAACACGACGAGCTCTTCGGCGGCGTCGGCCAGGTGCGGGACGAGCTGCACCGCCGACGCACCGGTGCCCACGACACCGACCCGGGCCCCGTCGACGGCGACGTCGTCGTGCCAGGCCGCGGTGTGGACGACCTGACCGGGGAACCCCACGAGACCCTCGATGTCGGGGATCCTGGCCTCGGACAAACGGCCGACGGCGAGGACGAGCGTCCGCGCACGAAACGTCCGGCCGGAGCCGTCCGCGCCGGCCGCGGTGATCATCCAGCCGGCTGCAGCCTCGTCCCAGGTCGCCTGCCGCAGTTCGCAGTTCAGCAGAATGTGCTCGGCGAGACCCTCGTCGGCGACGGTCTGTTCGAGATAATCACGGATCTCGCGGCCGCTCGGATACCGCGACGCCCAGTCGGCCGGTGGGCGGAACGAGAACGAGTACAGATGCGCGGGGATGTCACACGCGATGCCGGGGTAGACGTTGTCGCGCCAGGTACCGCCCACTGCGTCGGCCCGCTCGAGGACGACGAAGGACTCGCGGCCGCGACGGGCGAGCTGCGTGGCCATGCCGAGGCCGGCGAAGCCGGCACCGACGATGGCGACGTCGATGTCGTGCACCCCGTCGTTTTCGTCCACCCGGTCACCCCCCTGCGTCGCCGTTCCCGTCACGAACGTACCTGCGGGAGCGGGAGCAGCCGATGCGTTTCCGGCTCGGTGTAGCGGGTGGTGCGCTGACGTGGCGTGCGCCCGGCACGATCGGCGACGGCGACGAGGGTGTCGACGTCGAGGACACGACCCGCCTCCGGACCCGCATGCGGCATGAGCCGGCCGTCGAGAAGCAGGCCGCCGATGTCGTCGGCACCGCCGCGCAGCAGAAGGTCGACGGTGTCGGACCCCAGCTTGGTCCAGGCAACCTGTAGATGGTCGATCAGCCCGGTGGACATCAGGCGGGCGACCGCGTGGAGGGCGCGGGTCTCCCGTTGCGACGCGGTCGACGTCGCGGCGTCGATCAGATGCGGCGGCGTGTTCGACGAGACCATCGGCATCAGGATCAGCTCGCTGAAACCACCCGTGCGGCGCTGGATTCCGAGCAGGGTCCGCAGGTGTGCGACCTGCTGCTCGGGGGTCTCGACGTGCCCGTAGACGATGGTTGCGGTCGAGAACAGGCCGACGCCGTGCGCGGCCTCGACGACCTCGATCCACTCACGCGCCGGTGCGGAGCCCGTCGGCGACAGATACCCGCGCACGGTGTCGTCGAGGATCTGGGCGGCCGTTCCGGGGATCGACCCGAGTCCGGCGGCGCGCAACCGGCGGAGATGTTCGTCGACCGTCGTCCCGGTTCGGGCCGCCCCGTCGGCGATCTCCGCCGCGCGGTACGCGTGCAGGTGCAGACCGTCTGCCGCGCCGGTGATCTCTTCGACCAGGCGCACGTAGTCACCGGCCGGCCGGTCGGCGGGCAACGGCCCCTGCATGCAGATCTCGGTGGCGCCGAGTTCGACGGCCTCCCCGACCAGATCGGCGAGTGTCGGATCGTCGGATCGCCGTTCATCCGAGATGAGGCGGGCGGCGACCCCGGTGTCGAGATTGCGGTTCACGACGAAGGTCAGGACGCCCGGCTCGGTGACCCGGCCCCGGACCGCATCGGCGAGTTCGCACAGTTCCTCGAGCTCGGTGCCGGAGGCGCCCAGCAACGCGACCCAGCCCTCGTCGTCGAGGGCGTCCGGGCCGAGGGCTGTCGGGTCGTCACGGAGACGGCTCAGGGCCGCTGTGACGCGCTCGATCGGGGCCGTGATGTCTTCGGCCCACGCGCGCAGAACCATGTCCACACTCTAACGCTCGGCCGTAGTCGGCCTGCGCGCCGCAGGATCGGCCCCGGCGAAAGTCAGTCGTCGGCCTCGGGTAGCCGGTGAGTCCAGCTGAGCACCGCGGCCGGCCCGATGCCCAGTGCGAGGAGCAGCAGGGTCTGGACCAGGTAGTTCCCCGACGTGCTCAGGATGACGTCACCGCCCGGTCCGGGGATGCCGCCGGCGATGAGAACCACCAGCCCCCAGGCGCCGAGCGGGGCATACCGCACCGGCGACGAGGTGTACCCGGCCGCCAGCCAGAGCAGCGTCGCGTTGAGGAGGCCGGCGACGAGGGCCGCCACCGGCAGCGCGACCCCGCCGAAACGCTGGTACGCGAACGCCACGCTGAGAAGGCCCACCGCGAAGCCGTCCAGGATCAGCAGCGCCAGGAGGAGCCGGTCACGGACGTGCGGATCGATCATCGAGCCACCACCGCCCCGCGTCGGACTCTTCGGGTCCGGAGTCCCGGAGGTGCGATTGCGTGTACCGCGGGCTGACATGTTCCCCACCGTCCTCACACGATCCCGGCGAAGAGGTCCGTCTCCCGGTCGCCGCCGAGAGCGTCACGCGGATCGTGGTCGGTGAGGACGAAGTGCTCGTGGTGGTGGATCGGCTGCAGGATGTTGTTCGACAGCGCGAACTCGGTTCCCGACGGCGCGACGGTCACCTGCGTCACATGTGCGGCGAGTGCGGCGACCTTGTGGGAGTGGTACGCCGCCACGTCGACCTCGGTGGTGATCTGCTCGTCGGGGTAGCTCGGCAGTTCACCGGGATGGGGCATCCGCCAGCCATCGGGCACACCGGGAGCCGCCGCCAGGCCGTTCTCGAGCGCGCTGCGCTCGGTGACCGACTCGTACAGCTTCACGGGGCCGCCGCCGGCCGCACGGGCGCGTGCGACCGCGGCAGCGGTGACCTCATGCACGAGCTTGTGGTCGGGGTGCCCGTAGGTTCCCGACGCGTCGTAGCTGACGACCACCTGCGGAGCGAAGTCGAGGAGCAGCTCGACCAACACGCCGACCGGCTCGTCGAACGGTGCCTGCACGAGAGCGCGCGGATGGTTCGCCGACGGGGCGCCGGCCATGCCCGAGTCGCGCCAGCGTCCGGCGCCGCCGAGGAAGCGCGGGGTCAGGGCCGGACCGTCGGCTGGGCTCAGTGCCGCGAGGGCGCGCGTCAGCTCCGCGATCCGGTAGCCGCCGAGCTGGTCGGCGCCGCCGTCGGCGACCAGTTGTGCGTATTCGTCACCGATGACCTCGCCCTCCTCGCCGAGGGTGAAGGTCAGGACGCGCACGTCGACGCCTTCGGCGAGATAGCGGGCGATGGTCCCACCGGTCATGATCGTCTCGTCGTCGGGATGGGCGTGGACGAGCAGCAGCCGCCGGTCCGCGGCCCGGTTGGCCTCGGTCACGAGAGCTTCCAGTCGACCGCGGTCCCGAAGATCGACTCCTGGATCGGTCCGGTGAGCGGCACGTCGCGGACCGCGGGCGTGACACCGACGATCATCGAATCCTGGTACAGCGGCAGGTAGATCGCCTGCGCGGCCAACAGCGGCTCCGCCTGGTCGAGGGTCCCGATCGGGTCCTCCTCGGACAGCGCGTTGCGCGCGAGCTCGATCAACCTCGGGTCGCAGAGACCGGAGATGTTGCTGGCGTAGCTGTCGCCGACGTCCCCACCGCTCGGCGCGATGCTGGTGGGGGTCGGCGGGGTGGCGGGCGACGGCTCGGTACTCGGCTTGGGCTGATTGCAGTCGACGGTCGAGGCCAACGACGCCGCCGGCGGCACACCGAGCCCGGTCCAGCCGACGACGAGGTCGACGCGCTTCTGGGTCAGCGCCGAGCCGTACAGCTCGCTGTTCGGCATCGTCACCACCTGCGAGCGGATTCCGGCGCTGCGCAGCTGGTCGACGACACTCGACGCGGCCGAGATGGCGCGCGGGTCACCGGCCACCGCTCCCACGCGCACGAGCAGGTCCTGACCGTCCTTCTGGAACGGCAGGATGCCCTCGGGCAGCTCCGCGACCTCGACCGCCCCCGGGGTCGGCGTCGCGGCCGGGTTGGACGGGGTGGAGGAGCCGGCCGCGGACGGCGTCCCGGACGCGGGCGCCTCGGTCGACGGTTCGGGTACCGGGGAGGTCTGTCCGGTCGTCTCCGGGTCCGCCCGGCGGTAGCCGGCGCCGGCGAGGAGCGCATCCACCGCGGCCCGGTCGGGACGCGGGCGAGAGATCGGGGTGTAACCCGGGTCGGACGGCGCGAACACGGTGTTCGCATACGGCTCGACGATCCAGTCCCCCGCACCGGCGAACGTGGTCAGCCGGGGATCGACGAGGCCGAGGATGGCGCGCCGCACCTCCACCGAGCTCATCGCGTCGGTGCGGGCGTTGACGCTGATGCCCAGCGAGCGTGAGGTGAGACTGCGTTCGGTCTTCAGGCCGGGCAGTGCGGTCAGTTCGGCGGCGGTCGCGGGCGAGGCACCGAGCGCGACGATCTCGGAGTCACCCGAGCGCACGGAGTCGAGCATCTGCGCGTTACTACCGGCACGGCGGAGCACGATCTGGTCCAGCCGCGGCGGCGTCACCCAGTAGCGGTCGTTGCGGGCCAGGCGTACCTCGTCGCGGGTCTTGTCGATCCCGACGATCGCGTACGGGCCGGCCGAGACCGGCTTGCCGGTGTCCATGCCGGTCTGGAAGCCGGCCGGAGCGCCCTTGAAGACGTGACTCGGCAGCAACCCGGTGAACAGCTCGCGCCAGGCCGGATACGGCCGCTCGAAGCGCACCTCGACGACCTTGCCGCCCTCCCGGGACTGCACCGAGTCGATGAGCCGGTAGCCCGCCGGGGCCACCACGTTGGGCTGCCGCGACATCTGCTGCCACAGGTAGCCGAAATCGTCGCCGGTGACCGGCAGTCCGTCCGACCACTGGGCGTCGGTGTGGATGCGGTAGGTCACCGTGAAGGGCTGACGCGACGTCACCTCGGCGGAGGTGACGAACTGGCGCTGCAGCTCCCACACCGGTCCGGCGGGCGTCTGTACGGGAGAAAAAGCACTCGGGAGCGTCATCGCGGCGACTGCCGTGGTCACCGGGTTCTGATCTGCCGCGATGTGCGGGTTGAACCCGTTTCCCACCGAGTCGGTGGCGATGAAGATCGTCTTCTCGACCGGATACTCGGTCGGCGTCGGCGGCGGCCCGGTGTCCCGGACGGGCGGCGGCGGATCCGCCGTGCACGCCGTCAGGGCGATGAGCAGTGCGACACCGCACGAGAGCAACCCGAGCACACGGCTCCGGTTCGTGGCGTCGCGACCCCGCTGTGGTCTCGCCCGTTTCACCTCGGATACCCCCATGAAGATGCTTCTCGGTCGATCAGACGATGCCGGTCCCCCGCCGTCGGCGGGAGACCGGCTCGGCGGTCAGCTGACCGCTGCGTCCCGGGACTTGGCCCGCGAGCGCTCACGGGCACGGGTCGACGAGTCCAGGTGCACCTTACGCACACGCACGACCTCAGGGGTGACCTCGACACACTCGTCGGCGGCACAGAACTCCATGGCGGCCTCGAGGTCGAGCTGCATCGGCTTGGCCAGCGTCTCCATCACGTCGGCGGAGGACTGCCGCATGTTGGTCAGCTTCTTCTCGCGGGTGACGTTGATGTCGAGGTCTTCCTGACGCGGGTTGATGCCCACGACGTGGCCCTCGTAGCTGTCGTCGCCGGGGTTCACGAAGAACGTGCCGCGGTCGGCGAGCTGGATCATCGCGAACGGGGTCACCGTGCCGGAACGGTCGCTCACGAGCGAGCCCGTGTGGCGGGCGCGGATCTCGCCTGCCCAGGCGTCGTAACCGTCGAACACGGCGTTGGCGATACCGGTGCCGCGGGTTTCGGTGAGGAAGTCGGTGCGGAAGCCGATCAGGCCACGCGACGGCACGATGAACTCCATGCGGACCCAGCCGGTGCCGTGGTTGTTCATCTGCTCCATCCGGCCCTTGCGGGCGGCCAGCAGCTGGGTGACCGCACCGAGGTACTCCTCGGGCACGTCGACGGTCAGGTGCTCGAACGGCTCCTGGACCTTGCCGTCGACCTTGCGGGTGACCACCTGCGGCTTGCCGACGGTCAGCTCGAAGCCCTCGCGACGCATCTGCTCGACGAGGATCGCGAGCGCGAGCTCACCTCGACCCTGCACCTCCCAGGCGTCCGGACGGCCGATGTCGAGCACCCGCAGCGACACGTTGCCGATGAGTTCGGTGTCCAGGCGCTGCTTGACCATGCGGGCGGTCAGCTTGTGACCGGACACGCGGCCCGCGAGCGGCGAGGAGTTGGTGCCGATGGTCACCGAGATGGCCGGCTCGTCGACGGTGATCCGCGGCAACGGCTGCGGGTTCTCGAGGTCGGCGAGGGTGTCGCCGATCATGATCTCCGGCATACCGGCGACGGCCACGATGTCGCCGGCCGACGCGGACTCCGCCGGTTCGCGCTCGACGCCGACGGTGGCGAGGAGTTCGGTGATCTTCGCGCGTTCGACGACGGGCTTGCCGTCGACCTCGCGGCACCAGGACACCTGCTGCCCCTTACGGAGCGTGCCGTTGTGGATGCGGACGAGCGCGAGGCGGCCCAGGAAGGCCGATGCGTCGAGGTTGGTCACGTGAGCCTGCAGCGGCGCTTCGGGATCACCCTTGGGGGCGGGCACGTGCTCGAGCAGGACGTCGAAGAAAGCGTCGAGGTTCTCCGCGGCCGGGATCTCACCGTCGGCGGGCTGTTCGGTGCTGCACACACCGGCGCGGCCGGAGGCGTAGAGCACGGGGAGCTCGAGCACCAGCTCGGCGGCCTTCGCGGCCTCCTCGTCGAGGTCGGACGCGAGGTCCAGGAGCAGGTCCTGGGTCTCGTCGACAACTTCCTGGATGCGGGCGTCGGGGCGGTCGGTCTTGTTGACGACCACGATCACCGGCAGCTCGGCGGCCAGCGCCTTGCGCAGCACGAAGCGCGTCTGCGGCAGGGGCCCTTCGGAGGAGTCGACCAGGAGCACGACGCCGTCGACCATCGACAGGCCGCGCTCGACCTCACCGCCGAAGTCGGCGTGGCCGGGGGTGTCGATGACGTTGATGACCACTTCGGTGCCGTCCGGCTGACGCCGGTGCACCGAGGTGTTCTTGGCGAGAATGGTGATGCCCTTCTCACGTTCGAGGTCACCGGAGTCCATCACCCGGTCGACGACCTCGGCACGCTCTCCGAAGACGCCGGACTGGCGCAACATGGCGTCGACGAGGGTGGTCTTTCCGTGGTCGACGTGCGCGACGATCGCGACGTTACGGAAGGTGGGGGCAGCGCTCACAGGCTCTCTTTCATGTGGTTGGGGACCGCTTCGGCGGCCGGCACTCGGCGCGAGCCGAAACTACTCAGTGACTCGCGGCGGACAGCTCTGACCGGCGACAAGTGCAGATCACCTTGGGATTCAACGCTACAGAGTATCGGTTTATGTGGTGAGACCGCGATCACAGGCGTCGGAACACCCATTATTAGGGCCTGCTAACCTCGCCGCATGGGCAAGGTCGACGCGGTCAAGGTGGGCTCTCTGAAGCCCAAGAAGAAGTGCTGCAAGAGCTCCACGCGGTGCGTGCGGTGTCCCGTGGTGATCCACCGGATGCGCAAGCTCGACACCTCGGACATGACCAAGAAGGAGCTCAGCAAGGCGCTGAAGAAGGCGCGCGCCGCCTGAACGATCAGCTCGGCGGGATCTCGTCGGTGTTCATCGACCGCTCCGCGGGGTCTGCCGACCGCACCGCGACCGCCAGCGCGACCGCCACGATCCCCACGGCCTCCAGCGGCCGGGGAACCTGACCGAGCACGATCAGGCCGATCACCGCCGCGGTCACCGGGAGCAGGGCGAGCAGGATCGCGAACCGCGCCCGGCCCACGCCGCGCAACACGACCTGATCCAGGGCGTACGGGATGGCGGTCGACGCCACGCCCAGCACCAGGCCCTGGCCGATCAGCGCGGCCGCCGACGCACCGTCGCGCACCGCCTCGGAAGAACCCCAACCGGCTACCGCCTCCAGCACCCACCACGCCAGCGGTGAGGTTGCCAACGCGGCGATCACGAAACCGGTGGCGAGATCCTCGACGCCCGCACCACGCGCCGCGACCCGCTTGCCGAGCACGATGTAGCCGGCCCAGCAGGCGGCCGCGGCCAGGGCCAGCAACACCCCCACACCGGTTCCCGACCATCGGACGTCGGCGATGAGGACCACCCCGAGCCCCGCCAGCACGAGTGCCGCGATGTCCCGGCGGGTCCGAGAACCCAAGGCCGCCACCGTGATCGGTCCCAGAAACTCCAGTGCGACGGTGGTGCCCATCGGCAGGTGCGCGAGGGCCTCGTAGAAGGTGATGTTCATACCCGCCGTGATCAGACCGAAGCAACCGGCCAACCGGAGGCGGGAGGGCTGCCACGCGGACCGCGGTGGCCGGACCCAGATCAGCAGCACCAGTGCGGCGCCGGCGATGCGCAACCAGGCCACCGCCGACGGCGAGACGTCGTCGAACATGCCGACGGCGACCGCCGCCCCGAGATACATCGACGTCGCGCCGAGCACCATCAGGCCGGGCGGGAGAAGCAGTTCGCGCCGCGCTGTGTCGGTCATCAGCGCTCCGTCACCGGGTCGCCCTCACCCGATCACCGCGACGCGCTCGGGCACCAGACGGATACGCACGCGGTCGCCGATGACGACGGGTTCGTCTGCCACGGCATCGATCTCGCCGACCGCGGTCTCGATGCGCACGCGTGGACCCGCGGGCAGTTCGGCGACGAGCACGACCGTGGCGGAGTTCGTGTCCGCGTCGTCGTCCGGGCCGTCGGGGGACGCCCTGGCGACCGCCACCGACTCGGGCCGCAGGCCGAGCCGGTGCGAACCGTCCGGCAGGTCGAGCGCGATCGGACCGAGCACGGTGTCGGCGACCCCGGCGCGCAGCTGCGCGTCGATCACGGTGGTGACCCCGAGGAACTGCGCCGTCCACTCGTCGACCGGTCGGCGCCACAGGAGCGACGGTGTGGCGACCTGCACCATCGCACCGGCGCGCATCACCGCGATCTCGTCGGCCATGGTCGCGGCCTCGGCGTGATCGTGCGTGACGACGACGGTGGGGACACCCGCCGCCCGTACGATCTCCGAGATCTCCACCGCCAGTTCATCTCTCAGCCTACGGTCGAGCGCTGCCAGCGGCTCGTCGAGCAGCAGGAGCCGCGGATGCGGGGCGAGCGCACGCGCCAGTGCGACGCGCTGCGCCTGACCGCCGGACAGCGTGTCGACGGAACGCTTCTCGTAGCCGGGAAGACCGACGACGTCGAGCAGTTCGGTCACGCGCTGGGCGGTCCGGTGGCGCGACCACCGACGAATCCTCAGGCCGTAGCCGATGTTCGACGCGACGCTGCGCCCGCCGAAGAGTTGCCCGTCCTGGAAGACCACGCCGAAGTCCCGACGGTGTACCTCGACCCCGGCGAGGTCCTCACCGCCGAAGCGCACGACCCCGCGTGTCGGCTGCTCCAGCCCGGCGACGGCGCGGAGCAGCGTCGACTTGCCGCAACCGGACGGGCCGAGGACCGCGGTCACCAGGGAACCCGCTCCCCCGACGCGCCAGGACAATCCGTCGATCACGGTGTGCCCGCCGTACGCGACGGTGAGATCGGAGATCTCCAGCAGGGCGTGGGAACCGGTCGCGGTGTCTCGTTCGGTTCCGGTCACAGCAGCGGCACCTCCGCTCGCGGCCGGAACACCTCGACCACCAGCACGGCGAGGGTGGTCGCGGCGACGAGGACCACCGACGCGGCCATCGCGGTCGCCAGGTTGGCGGCGCCCGGCCGGTTGAGAGCCGATCCGATCAGCACCGGGAGAGTCGTCGTGTCGGCCCGGGCCAGGAAGCTGGTGGCGCCGAACTCACCGAGCGCCATCACGAAGGCGAACCCGGCGGCCGCACCCGTCGAACGGCCGATGATCGGCAGATCGACCGTCGCGAACACCCGGGCGGGCCGGGCGCCCAGCGTCGCGGCCGCCTGCCGCAGCCGGACCGGTACCGACTCGAGCGCGGGCAGGATGATGCGGATGACCATCGGGATGGCGATCAGCGCCTGCACGCACGGGATGATCGCGGGCGACGCCGCGATCGCGTAGGGCATCGACGCCAGCACGATCAGATATCCGAAACCCAGGGTGACAGCACTGATCCCGAGCGGGACGAGAGAGATGGCCGAGGCGATCGCACCGACCACCCCGCGGGAACGGTGGAGCGCGACCGCGGCGAGCATGCCCACGACGACGGCGATGACGGTCGCGAACGCCGCCGACACCAGCGAATACTCGAGACTCTCCAGCGGGGTGACCCCGTTGACCGGTTCGGCGAGGGCCCGGTATCCGGCGAGCGTCCAGTCACCCCCGGCCGTCGGCCGCACCGATCGCGCCATCAGGACCACGACCGGCCCGACGAGCAGCAGCACCGTCCACGCGCCCACCAACCACCTCGCCGGAAGCACGAACCGAGCGTTCGCGAACGCCGCATCCCGACGACGCCGCTCGGCGCCGCCACGGGCGGAGCCGGTCCCGGCGGGATCGGCGAACACACGGGTGAGCATCAGGGCCGCGAACACGACGACGATCTGCACCATCGACAACACCACCGCCTCCGGGATGCGGAAGTAGCCGATGGCCTGGGTGTAGATCTCGGTCTCGAGGGTGCGCAACTGTCCCGCACCCAGGATGATCACGACGCCGAAACTGGTGGAACAGAACAGGAAGATCAACGCGGCTGCACCGGCTGTGGCGGGTAGCAGCCTGGGGATCACGACGGTCAGCGTCGCGCGCAGTCGTCCGGCGCCCAGCGTGCGCGCAGCCTCCAGCAGTCGGGGGTCGAGGTTCCGCCACGCCGCACCCACCACGCGCACGACGACGGCGACGTTGATGAACACATGCGCCGCCAGCACCGCGCCGAGCCCGGACTGGATGTGCAGGAAGGAGAGCGGGCCGCTCAGCAACGATCGGAAGGCGACGCCGACCACCACCGTCGGCAACACGAACGGCACCGTCACCGCGACGGCGAGGAGAACCGATGCGCGCCCACCGACATGGGCGTACAGCCACGCTATCGGCGCGGCCGCGAGGAGCGCGAGCACGGTCGACGCCGCCGCCTGCCCGAGGGTCACGCCCAGGAGCGCCCACGCATCGGTACGCGTGAGGAGATCGCCGAGTCGTTCGCCCGACGCGCCGGCCAGATGCACGGCTCGGCGGACGAGCGCGAGGACCGGCCAGGCGAACAGGACGGCGATGAACAGCGCCGGGATCAGACGCAGCGCCACCCGGCCGGCGACGGTTGCCGTCCGCGCCACGGGCCGCGCCGTCACCCGGGTCACCGGGCGATCACCTTCCGACAGCGGCACGCCACTGGTCGAGCCAGCTCTCGCGGTTCTCCGCGATCGTGGCCGGCGGCATCGATGACATCCACGCCGGCACCGCCGCTCGGGCCGGCCAGCCCTCGGGCAGGGCGACGTCCCGCTGCACCGGGTACACATACATCGACTCCGGCAGCGCGGACTGCACTGCCGGGCTCAGCATGTAGTCGACGAGCTTGCGTGCCCCCGTCGAGTTGCGGGTGCCCTTGAGGACGCCGATGTACTCGACCTGCGGAAAGCAACTGTCGAGCAGGGCGCTGGTGCCGGGCGTCGCGGCGGGCGAGGACGCATAGGACAGCACGATCGGCTTGTCTCCCTTGCCCTCGCCGGCGCTGAACAACTGGTTGTAGGCGACCTCCCAGCCGGAGACGATGGTCGCGCCACCGCCGACGACCTGCTTCCAGTAGTCCTGCCAGCCGTCGCCGAGGGCCCCGACCGTCGTCAGCAGGAAGGCCGTGCCCGGCGAGGAGGTGGCCGGATCGGTCAGCACGGTCTGCGATGCGTACTCCGGTTTCGTCAGGTCACGGAAGCTCGCCGGCGGCGTCAGCGATCGCGACTCGTACCAGGTGTTGTCGATGTTCAGGCAGACGTCACCGCGGTCGACGGCGGTCAGCTGGTCGGCCGCACCGGGGACCGCGTACTCGGCGGCCCCGCCGGCGGCGAGCGGTGACACATAGGATTCCAGGGCGCCCGCCTCGATCGGCCGGGAGGCGAAGGTGTTGTCGATGCCGTAGACCGCGTCCCCCTTGGGTGCGCCCGGGGTCAGGGACACGGTCGACGCCAGTTGCCCGGCATCACCGGAACGCACGATCTTCAGGGTGAGCCCGGTCTCCTGACGGAAGCCGTCGATGACCGACTCGGGCAGCTCGAAGGACTCATGGGTCAGCAGAGTGACCTCACCTCCCGCCGTCGACTCGTCGGCACAGGCCACCGCAGTCGTGAACGCCAGCCCCACACCGACGGTGAGTGCGATCGTCCGGGAGACGATCCCCGCCCACCCACGCCGACGACCGGTGCCGCCCACGGGCTGCAGCTCGTTCACGCCCTGCAGTTGGTTCACATCCGACTCCTTGCGACCGACTGTCCCTGTCCTGTCCACCCCCACATCCAACCAGGTGCCACCGAAACGCACGATGCGCCGCCGACCATGACCACTTTGGTAACAATTGCATCAATAACCACATACGTCACAGTCGCAGCCGACGGGACTGCCTGGACACAGCAGATGCCGAGGGGCTTAGAATGACCCGCGACGTCCGGGGTGGGATGATCGAAGAACCTGAAGACCCCGGGCGACCCACACGACCACGACCCACACGACCACGAGGCGCACGAGGCTCGCACTTTCCGGCCGACGCAGCGCCACGACCGATAGGACTCACCAGTGCGTTTCACACGGCCGTCGAGGTTGCGTTCCACCGCCTCTAGCCCGCACCGGACCCGCCGCCACCGCCTTCTCCTCAGTGCATCGGCGCTCGTCGTCGCGGCCGGCCTCGCCCTTCCGGCCGTCGCCCAGGCCGCTCCCGCTCCCAAGGTCGATCAGCGCGTGCTGGACTCGCTCGGCGCGTTCGCACCGGCGATCATCGGCTCGGTCGCCACTCCCGGCCCCGATGGCAAGGTCAACGCCCAGCTCCTCCAGCAGGCCGAGAGCTTCGCCAACACGCCCGGGATGCCCGCCGAGGTCACCAAGATCTGGCGTTCGGTCGCCGACTTCCTCGGGGAACCCGGACGCAAGGAGGCCGCCCGTCAACTGGCCGCCGAGACCAAGCCGGGCGATCCCGAGATCCCGAAGGGCCCGAACGCTCCGAAGATCCAGGAGTTCCTGTACCCGACCTTCGGTCTCGGCTGCATCCCCGGCGGCGGTTCCCTCGGACGCGCACTGGTCACCGCGGGCCCGCAGGAAGCACCGGCACCCGGACCCAAGCGCGGCGAGGGCGGCTACGTCTACACCGCACTCGGCACCGGACCCGCGATCGACAACGAGGCCCAGCCGCTCATCGCGAGCTGGCTCAACGTCGACACCGGACGCACCGGCACCACGACGCTCAAGCGGAACCCGAAGATCAACGTCAAGGACGGCCCCGGCACCTTCACCGGCATCGCCCGGACCGGCAAGGGCCGCGTCATCTCCGCGATCCACGGGAACGTGACCACCAAGACCAAGGGGCAGGTCGTGTCCTGCACGATCGTCCCGGTGATCGGCCTCGCCATCATCTGACGCACGTCCACTTTCGTTCAGCGGCACCCCGGCTCACCGCCGGGGTGCCGTTGTTTTGTGCCCGCCCCCCAACGCACCGGCCGCCGCCGGTGACGAAGCATGTGGCGCGCGTCTCAGGCACTGAAATCCGAAAACGCCAGGTCGCCGGGAATGTCGGTATCTCGCCGATCGCGCGGATGTCACAGCTCGGACTCGCGACTTGCCCAGGTCGTCACACTCGTGGTCTCTTTTAACTTGAATCCCATCTGTCACACCCGCCACACGTGGCGGGGTGTTCGGCTGTTTGAAGGAGTGCCATGTCCATCACGTCTCGGTTCACACGTCCATTCGTCGGGCGACGCGGAATCCGGCGCTGCGGTGTGGGCCTCGTGGGCGTGGCGATTGCCGCTGCTGCGGTCACCACGACCGCGCCGGCCTCGGCCGCGCCCTCCCTCCCCCTGCTACCGCCGAACATGCTGAGCGCATACTCCATCCCGTTCGACGCCGAACTCGCCGGAGCAATCCGTCTGTTGAAGTCGGCCGGCGTGGACCAAATGGCCGTGCAGGCTGCGCAGGCGGTCCTGGGCAGTACCGGCCAGTTGTCCGTCCAGGACATCTCCGGACGCGCGGGCGCACTGCCATTCGACGCGTCGCGGCCGCAGCCGGCCTCGGCTCCCGACGCCGCTCCCCATCCGGTGGCCGCCACCGATCCGATCGCCCTGCTCAGGACTCTGGGCATCCAGACCCTGACCCCGTCCGTCGCGCCGTTCTGCACCGCCCCCACCGCCGACAACCCTCTGGGTCTGGTCACCGCGGGCGCCGGCGCCGTCGCGGGCCCCTGGCCGATGAAGACCGATCCGCTCACCCAGCTCAAGCCGCTGCTCGACATGCTCCCGGGGGTCTCGATCCCGGACAAGCTGAACCTGGTGGAGAACGGCGAGACCGCGTACGCGTTCGTGCCCGCCTCCCCGAAGGCCGGCAAGGGCGGCACCATGCAGGTCGCCTGGTTCAACACCAGCACCCTGCAGGGTGGCTTCGCCGATCTCGAGCCCGTCAGCAACCAGGCCACACTCGCCGCCCTGCCGCTGCTCTCGGGTGTGCGTCTCGCCCCGGTGAAGACCGGCAAGGGCACCATCCTCTCCGCCGTCTTCGGCACCGCGCAGAACGGCGCGCAGAACTGCTGGTTCCTCCCGGCAGTCGGCGTCGTCAACGCGTGAGACCCCCACTCACCGACGACACTCCCACCCCCACACACAGAACGAATAGACGACACATGAACACGCACGGCATCTCGTCAACCCGTCGGAGTGCCTCCATCGCCCGCACGGTCGCCCTCGCCGTAGCCCTCACCATGGGCCTGACCACCTTCGGCGTCGCCGCCGAGGCCGTCGCGGAACCGACCACGACCACACCGTCGACCAGCACCTCGACGCCCGACGCCGCCGACGAGGAGACGGGCGCCCCCGCCGACGACAACGCCGGGACGATCGACACCCGCGGCCCCGGTCAGGCACCGGGTGCCGTCCACGCCAATCGTGACCTCGCCCGTGCCCGCATGGTGGCCGGCGCCGTCTCCGGCAACGACTTCACCTACTGGAGCACCGGCGCCGACGGCAAGGCCCACCTGTCCTCCGGCGTGCTGATAGTGCCCGCCGGGCGGGCACCCGCCGGCGGCTGGCCGGTGGTCGCATGGGCCCACGGCTCGCGTGGCATCGCCGACAAGTGCGCCCCGTCGGAGCGTCCGATCAAGGACGACACCACCGAACTGAGCCGGTGGCTCGGCCGTGGCTATGCGGTCGTCTCCACCGATTACGCGGGCGTCGGCACACCGGGGACCCCGCAGTACTACGACCTCGAGGCCACCGCCCGCAACATCGTCGACGCGGTCAGCGCCTCACGCGACGTCTCCGACAACCTGTCGCGCTCGTGGGCGGTCGTCGGCGAGGGGCAGGGTGCCGCGGCCGCGATCACGCTGGCTCGCATCGCACCGCAACTGCAGCAGCGTAACTCGCTGAACTTCAAGGGCGCGGCGGCGACGTCGATCCCGGCCGAATTCGGTGCGCTCCTGGCCAATCTCGGGCCGTCGTCGGCGAGCATCCCCTCCGGACTCGCCGCGGATGCGCTCTACACGCTGAGCGCGATCCGCAACGCGCGCCCGGGACTGGACGTCGACGCGCTGCTCACCGACACCGGCAAGAAATGGATGGCCAAGGCGGCCAACGAGTGCATCACCGAGTTCCGCAAGGACGTCGACGGTCTCGCGATGGGTTCCCTCTTCGCCAAGCCGGTGTCGGGGAACAAGGAGCTGACCAACCTGCTCACCGAGGCCACCGCGCTGCCCAGCCGCGGCTTCGTCAAGCCGGTGATCATGACGCAGTCGCTCCAGGACACGTCGGTCGTCGTACCGCTGTCGCTCAAGTACCTCAACGAGGCTCGCGCCGATCGCCAGGTGCAGTCCCGCACCTACCTCACCCTCGACGGTGCGCAGTCGGCGAAGCTGTCCGACAACGACATCCGCGCCTTCATCGCCAAGATCCTGAAATGAGTCGATGATGGGTCGCCGTCTTCCGGGCCGACGGCTGTTCGATCTGGCCTACGCGGCGACGACGACGGCCGCCACGGTCACCGGCGCGCTGGGCCACCGGCGGGCGGCGGCCCTGACCAAACCGCTGCCGATGCTACTGCTCGCCGGACGGGTGGCCGCCGGGGCACGGGGGCGCGACGCCGTCGACACCGCCGGATTGGCGGGCGCGCTGGCGTTCTCGATGGCGGGCGACCGGCTGATGTACCTCGAGGAGTTCGAGACCGAGCCGGTCGCCAAGGACCGCTATCTGCGCCTCGGGGCGTCGTTGTTCGCCGGCGCCCAGTTGAGTTACATCGCGACGATGTGGCGGGCAGGCGCCCGGCCGTCGGCGCGGCAGCTCCTCCCCCGGGTCGGCCTGCTCGGCGAATCGGCCGCCGTCCTAACCCGTCATCGGCCAGCCCTGCTGCCGGTGCTGGGCACCTACGGCAACATGCTCGCGACGATGTCGGCGACGGCGAGCGCCATGTCCGATCCGCAGCCGCGGCTACGGATCGGCGGTGTCGCGTTCCTGCTGTCGGATCTGGTCATCATCAACCGCCGTCACCTGATCACCGATCCTCGTCTCCGGATGGCGGGTGAGGCCTGGGTGCTCGGCAGCTATTTCGCCGCGCAGTACCTGCTGATCGGCGGTCTTGCCGAACGCCTACGCCGACGCTGATCACCGCGGTCGGGGCGGCTCAGGCCGTCGCCCGCCCGCTGCACGACGAGTACTGCGGATTGACCATCGGGTTGAAGGCCATCGCGCCGAGCTTCTGCCTGATCGTGAACGCGACGGGCCCGCGTCCGGGATGGATGTCCACCTGCCACTTGACGGTGAAGCCGCGACCGGGCACGAAGACCGTGCCGGTGCGTCCGGTGCGCAGATTGCGCCACGACACGGTGACGTCGTAGGTGTATTCCAGCGCAACGGGTTTCGCGCGGTCGGTGCCGATGAGTGCGATCGCGGGTCCGGGCAGTCCGTCGGCCGGGAAGCGGATGTCGTTGAACACGTCGACCCGGATCTTCACCGTCCCCGCCGGCCACGGGTTCACGCTGTCGCAGACCAGCGTCGTGACGTAGTTCGGTTCGGTGTGGTCGGGGGGATGGCCTTCGCGCTCCCCGGCCCGGCGACGCCGATCAGCGCCGCCACCATGCCGACGATCACCGCACCGATGCCCGCACGTGATCTCCATCGCCCCGAACTGCTCTCCCCGCTGATCATGGGGGAAGTCTAGAGCCGCGCGGCCACCGCGTCTGCCAGAATCGTTCCCATGCCGAAGATCCAGATCGCCCAGGAACCCGCGGCCGACGAACTGCTCTCGACCGATTCGTTCGCACTGCTCGTCGGGATGTTGCTGGATCAGCAGTTCCCGATGGAACGAGCCTTCGCCGGTCCGGCCAAGATCCGTGACCGCTTCGGGACGATGGACCCGGCCGAGATCGCCGACGCAGACCCCGAGGCCTTCGCGGATCTGTGCTCCACTCCCCCGGCCATCCACCGCTACGGCCGCTCGATGGCCGGACGTGTGCAGGCACTGGCGAAGGTCGTCGCCGACGAGTACGGCGGTGACGCCGCCCGGATCTGGACCGAGGCGACCAGTGGCGCCGACCTCATGAAGAGGTTGCGTGAGCTGCCCGGATTCGGGGAGCAGAAGGCGAAGATCTTCGTCGCACTCGTCGCCAAACAGCTCGACGTGAAGCCCTCCGGCTGGACCAAGGTCGCCGGCGACTACAGCAAGCAGGGATACCGGTCGGTCGCCGACGTCGTCGACCCCGACTCGTTGCAGAAGGTCCGTGACTTCAAGAAGGCGGCCAAGGCCGCCGCGAAGGCCGCGAAGGAGTAGGGGCGTCGCGGTGGGTCACCTGACCGGGAATCACCCGACCTTCACCCCCGATCGCGATCCGGTGGCCTAGTGTCGGGAACCATGGAGTCTCTTCCCGAACGAAGCGCACCTCCCGGGACCAATCCGACTCGTCTGCTCCTCGAGATGCCGCTCCGGCTGGGATTCACGGTGACCGGAGTGGTCCTCGCCGCAGCCGAATCCGCGGTGACGATCGCACGGATCACCGCGGGCAGTGTTCAGCATGAGATCAGCCTGGCGATCGGCGCCGAGGACGAACTCAACGCGGCGCGTACCCCCCTCGCGCTCCTCAACCAGCTGTCCGAACTGCTGGGTCCGGAGCGGCCCTTCGGACGCATCCTGGCCTCGGGCGGCCCCCTGGAACGTCTGCTCAACCCCGGCGGGGTCATCGACCGGCTGACCGCACCCGACGGTCTGCTGGAGAGACTCACCGCCAAGGGCGGGCTCCTCGACCAGATGGCCGACGACCGCGGCATCCTGATGCGCCTGACCGCCAAGGACGGGCCACTCGATCGCCTCACCCGCCCCGGCGGCGTGGTCGACCAGTTCACCGAGAACGAGGGCATCCTCGAACGTCTCACCTCCGAGGGCGGCGTCGTCGACAAACTCACCGCACCCGACGGCATGCTCGAGAAGGTCACCGCTCCGGGCGGCATCCTCGACCGCTTCGCCGCAGAGGCGGGCCTCCTCGATCAGCTCGTCGGCGAGGGCGGCGCGGTCGAGCGCGCCATCGCGCCGGGCGGTCCGCTGGATCGGTTCACCGAGCTAACCGAGGTGATGGGTCAACTGGCACCCAACCTGATCGCCATGCAGGACACCGTGCACGAACTCGCCGAGACCGTCGACCTGCTGAATCAGACGGTGGCACCCCTCGGCGGTCTCGCCGAGCGTCTGCCCAAGCGACTCACCCGCGGCCCCAAGGGTTCCGGCGGCAGCAGCGACGCCTCGCCCGCGGACACCAACGGCCGCCCGAACGCCTGAGGGCCAGTCCCCACCGCTCGTTGAGTAGGCACGAGCCGACGCACGAAACTTCCACACCACGCAACCCCATGCCGGTTGAGCCGACACCGAGCAAAGCGAGGGCGTCGCGTCGAAACGCCGGTTGAGCCGACACCGAGCAACGCGAGGCGTCGCGTCGAAACCCGCCACACCAGGCGGTGTCAGAACGGTGGTGGGTTCTTCCGGTTCCATTCGTCTTGTTGTCGGCGGTGGGTGACCGTGCGGGCAATGCGGCCGTCGCCGAGTCGCCGCCGGGCCGGGTGGTCGGGCGGCTGGGTTTTCAACGAGCTGAACAGGTCTCGCCCGGTGTACGGATTCCCCAGGTACACATGGCCGGTCGGCGCTTCGAACCAGATCGCCATGTACTCGTCCTGGGAATCCCGCCAGGCCCCGAAGGTTTTGATGCGGTGGTGGAATCGGCACAACGGTTTGAGATTCCGTTGGGTGGTCTTGCCTCCACGGTCGGGGTGCCGGTGGTCGAACGGGTGTGTGTGGTCGAGGTCGACGGTCCACACCGGCTGGTTACAGCCGGGGAAGGTGCAACACAACTCACCGGCGCGCACCAGTGCCTGCAACTTCTTGCTCGGCACGTACGTGCTGGCTGCGGCGGCGGCCTGGACGTCGGCCTCCGTGGGTTCGGTGCGGACACCTGTTGTGATGACGGAGTGGATGGCGTCGACGAAGAGTCGGCGCATGGTGGCGGCGTCGATGAGGCCGTGACCGTCGAGCATGCCCGGATCATCGTCCAGACCCTGCAGCGTCGTCAGGTTCCCGATGATGTGATAGGTCGGACGAGGAACACGGCACGTGGAGCAGGAGCACGTGCACTCCTCGGTCGGCTTCGTCGTTGCGGCGGTTCCGGAGTCAGTTGGAGCAGTGTCGATCGCGGCAGGGTCGGTCACGGCAGGGTCGACGACCGTTGTGCCGGTGTCGGATTCACCGATGCCTTCGGCCACCGGCATGTCAGCGGCGGTGGCGCCGACCGTCGGATCGGTATCGAGGTCGTGCGCGAGAGGTTCGGGTATACAGTCTCGACACTGGCAATCCAGGGCTCGTTTGCCGTGGGCGAGTGCGAGTAGCGCATCGGCGCGGCGCTGGGCGGTGGTGCGCGGATCGCGCGTGTGCACGGTGGCGGCCATCGCCGACAGCTGCGCGTTCAGGGCGGCGGCATCGGTGTGCGGCAGATGCCCGGTGATCCGAGACCGGCCGGACTGATGCCGATCCGGACTGATCGTCACCCCACGGTCACGGGCGGCATGTTCGTTGCGGCGCTTCACCGCTTCCGGGGCATGGGTGTGGACGACCTTGTCGACGAGTGCGGTGAAACGGGCCGTCGACATCGGGTCACGGGCCAGGATCACCTCGGCCAACGCGGCATCCACCGTCGGCATGGCGGCGTCGTCGACGAAATCGGTTCGCCGCTCGGCGATCTGGAACCGGTGCAGGTCGATGCGCCCACACGCCAGCGCGGTGCCGGTCAACGGCAATCGATACCGCATCGCATCCCCGGTGCGGATCATGTTCCGGGCGTCGGCCGGAGTCATGTTCATCGCGGCGCCGAACTCGGCGGCGGCCTGCTCTAACCCATTCGGACCGAACTCGGCATACGGGTCCCGACCCGCAGCCGCCTCGGCGGTCATCGTTGCTAGTTCGTCGACCGAACCCGCTTCCCCCGAATGGGATTCGCTGCGCCGCAGCAGATAGTCCTCTTCCCGCTGCTCGTGCAACAGGCTGGCGACCATGAGCATCCGGCAGGTGTTGGCCGCGTTCATCGTCGCCGAGTACGTGGCGGTACTGATCAGCGCCTCGGGCGACAGTCCGGCAAGTGGCCCGAACACATCGACACCCACGTCGGGGCACTCCCCAGCGGGGTCGATGGTGCCGAACTCGAAGGCCATGACAACACCATAGGCACGAGGTCTGACAATTCCGTCGGGCGCAATCCCTGCGGGATCACGATCGTTGTCAACGACTTTCGGTAGTAGCAAGGGTCTCCCGCAAGAACCCCACATACCGGTCGACATCGGGCATGACCTCCGGGCTGGTGGTCACCGACACCGCGACGCGGTCGCCGATGCCGTGCACGCCGTGTGTGAGTCCCTGCACCGGCGACAGCGCGGGAAAGCCGGTGGTGAACAGGATCTCCCCGCCGTCGAGGTCGACGTGGGCGGCACCCCGATCCACCGAGGACACCACGGTGACACCGGTGACCGTCTCCGGCCGGGTGTCGAGGTCGACGGCCCGGATGCCCCAGTGTGCGAGGATCGCCGGCGTTGCTTCCGAGACCCGCCGCTGCGCGACTCGCGCCGGATCGGCATCGGCCGCACGGGCGGCGTCGATCTCATCGCGGATGAGTCGCGCACGTTCATGCGGTTCGTCGGCTTCGAGGTGCAGATCGATTCCCACATTACGAAAATTGTTGCGCGTCTTCGATTTGTCGGATCGTCCGACGGTGAGCTCCACACCGAGACGTTCACAACCGTCGCCGAGATATCTCGGTAGCGCCTGCGAGATCGCGACCAGCACCGCCACCGTGACCGGATGCCCGGACGCCGTGAGGCGATCTCGGTCGAGCACGACGACCCGCAGGAGCCGCCGCGACCCGGGATTGCGGTTCAGCGTCGTCAGCGGATAACCCGGCTTCCCCGGATTCGCCTGTCCCCCAACCTGCGCGAACTGCATTCCGCGTCGGATCGTCGAGACGAACTCAACCGGAAACCGCAACGCGCCCAGCGCGAGCGTTCCGACGTCACGGATGAGCCCGGGGACGCCACCACGGCCGGCGACGCTCTCGAGGTACGGGGCGTCGAAGAGGTCCCGCGCGATCTGCGACGCCCGACGTCCGTCCCCGAGCGCGTGGGAGATCTGGAGTACCACGACGACTCCCGTGACCGGATGGCCATCGCCGGCCGGCAGACCGGCCACCGGACCGAACAGGTGCAGTCGCCAGGCCGCGCGGGACGGCACCAGCTGGTCGGCAACGAGCGCGCCGACGGTGTCCAGACACGACGACCAGGTCCGCGTCGTGGTGTCGACGCGGACCTGGTCGGGTGTGGGTTCGGCCGAGACCCAGTACGGCCGGTCGGCGGTGGCGGGAACGTCGTGGATCCGTAGGCACAGATCGTCGACGTGCCGCGCCCGCGCCAGCAGTCGCCGGGCGCACTCGTCGAGCGAGATCGACGGTGTGGCAAAGCCATACAGCAGGAACTGGTCGTTGGCGATGCGCTCGGACATCCAGTACGACTCGGCGTCCGCCGCCGCCATCCGCTGCATGGGGCCAGCGTAGCCGCCTACTTCTGGCCGGCACTCCACGCGTAGGGCAGCTCGGTGCCGTTGAGGACGTGGTCACCGATGGCCTGCAGTTTGAAGATCAGCGGGTTGTGGACCGAGATCACCCGCGCGTTGCGCCAGTGGCGGTCGAGGCGCAGCCGCTCGGAGGTGATCGAGGCGCCGCCGACCTCGAACAGCTGGGTGGTCGCGTCGAGCACCAGCGGGATGACGGTCGCCTGGGCACGGGCGACGTCGAACTCGACCTTGTCGAGCAGCTTCTCGTCCTGCCAGGCGGTCTCGGCGAGACGGTCGAGCTGATCGGCGATGTCCAGGACGATGGTGCGCGCCGAGTAGGCGGCTGCCGTCAGCCGGCCGATGACCTGCTGCACCAGCGGGTCGTGGCGGGGCAGGTCGGCGGTCGAGTGGGTGAATGTGCGCGTGCGCTCTCGAACCCACTCGCTCACGTCGTCGGTGGCACGCTGCGCAATGCCGGCCAGCACCGACAGTTGCACCAGCTGGAGATACGAGGTGGCGTACGTACGGCCCTCGACGCCGTAGCCCGGGCCGAGGATGCGATCGCCCGACACCTGCACGCCGCTGAACTCGGTGGTGCCGCTGGCGGTCAGCCGCTGGCCGAACCCGTCCCAGTCGTCGTGCTGGGTGACGCCCTCGGCGTCGGCGTCGACGAGCACCGACACGCGCTCGCCGTCCTGGTCCGCGGCGACGAGGATGTGGTCGGAGTACAAGCTGCCGGTGCTGTAGTACTTGGTGCCGTCGAGGCGCCACGAGTCCCCGTCGGCTGTGAGCCGGGTCTGGTAGCGGTCGATGGCACCGACACCGGGCTCGGTGATCGCGTTGCCGACGAGCGTGCCCTCGGCGACCTTGCGCAGCCAGCGCTCGGCCTCGGGATCGGGCAGTGCGGCGAGCTGATCCTCGACGAACGACCAGTGCACGCGCAACGCCTGCGGGAGATTCGACTCTGCCGTGGCCAGGTCGATGAGCAGCCGGAACAGCTGGCGCACCGAGGCGCCGTACCCGCCGAGCTCGACCGGCACGCGCAGCGCGCCGAACTTGGCCTCACGCAGCCACGACACCTCGTCGTGTGCGAGTCGCCGATCGTCTTCACGAGCCACCGCGCCTTCCGCGATACGCGCGAAGATCGGGGCGAACACCTCGTCGAGCCGCTCGTCGGTGGTGCCGGCGGCCGACGTGCTTGCGGGCACGGTTGCGGTCATCAAACGTCCTTTCGATACAGACTTGTCGGCCGATAGTGTCGTCGGCTCCCGCCCCTTCGGCCACGATTGAAACCGCGGTGAACGCAACGTTCCCAAGCACTCGATGCCGCGGCAGACTGGGTACCGAACCCGCAGGTATGGCCTATGCCGGACCACGTTGAGACGCCCGTCACGCGTTTGTGCCATTGTGTGCGTATGCCAATCTCGATCGCTGATCTCGATCCGAACACCCCCGTCGTCGTCGGTGTCGGCCAGGCTTCCGAGCGTTTGACCGATCCCGGGTACGAGGCGCTGGGTGAAGCGGACCTCGCGGCGCGCGCCGTCGCCGCCGCCTTCGACGACGCCGGCGCGTCCGACCTGGCCTCGTCCATCGACACGATCGCCGCGATCCGCTCGTTCGAGATCTCCAGTCCCCTGTCCTCCTCGCCGCTGGGCCGGCCGGACAACGTGCCGCGCGCCGTCGCCAAACGCGTCGGCGCCGACCCGCGTCGCGCCGTGCAGGCCGTCACCGGCGGGCAGACCCCGCAGACGATGCTCACCGAGCTCGCCGGCGTCATCGCGGCGGGCGACTCCGAGGCAGCCGTCATCTTCGGCGCCGAGGTCATGTCGACCGTGCGGCATCTGCAGTCGAAGCCGGACGCCGAGCGTCCGAGCTTCGCCGAGGAGGTCGGCGGGCAGCTCGAGGACCGCGGATTCGGCCTCAAGGGCATCATCACCGTCCCCGAGATGCGCCATGGTCTCGCGTCGGTGATCCCGCAGTACGCCCTGCTGGAGAACGCTCGCCGCCACAACACCGGTCTGGGCCGCGAGGAATACGCCGCCACGATGGGCGAACTGTTCGCTCCGTTCACGAAGGTCGCCGCGGCCAATCCGCATTCGGCTGCCCCGACCGTTCGCGACGCCGCGGAGTTGGTGACCGTGACCCCCGAGAACCGGGTGGTCGCCGATCCGTTCACGCGCTACATCGTCGCCCGCGACCAGGTGAACCAGTCCGCCGCCGTCGTCGTCATGTCGATCCGGGCCGCGCAGGCCGCCGGCATCGACCCGTCGAAGTGGGTGTTCCTGCACGGTCACGCGGAGACCGTCGAGCGCACCTCGCTGGACCGCCCCGACCTCGGTGCCGCACCGGCCGCCCCCGCTGCGGTCCGGCACGCACTCGAGGTCGCCGAGGTGGGTCTCGACGACATCCGGGTCATCGACATCTACAGTTGCTTCCCGATCGCGGTCTTCAACATCCTCGACGGCCTCGGCCTCGCCGCCGACGACCCGCGTGGCCTCACCGTCACCGGCGGCCTGCCGTTCTTCGGCGGCCCGGGCAACAACTACTCGCTGCACGGGATCGCCGAGATCGTCACGCGGGTACGGCAGTCCCCCGGCGACTTCGGTCTCGTCATCGCCAACGGCGGCGTGCTCAGCAAGCACGCGGCCGGCGTCTACTCGACGACGCCGGCGCCCTGGCGTGCCGACAACAGCGCCCGGGTCCAGGCCGAACTCGACGCGGTGCCGACCGTTCCCACCGTCGGCGACGCCGACGGGCCGGCGATCCTCGAGACCTACACGGTCATCCCGAGCAAGAGCGGCAAGCGGACCGGCGTCGTGGTCGGCCGCCTGATCGACGACGCCGCGCCGGACCGACTCGGCGCGCGGTTCGTCGCCAACCTCGACTCCGACGACGACGAGTTCTTCGACCTCCTGCTCAACTCGGACGACCCGGTGGGCACCGAGATCGTGGTGCGTTCCTTCGACAAGGGCAACCGGGTCAAGCTGACCGAGGCGGCGATGAACGCCAAGTACCCCGCGGTCGCGCCGACCTTCCGGGACAGCTACGAACACATCGAGATCCGTCGTGACGGACACCTGCTCGAGGTGACCATCAATCGTCCCGACGCCCGCAACGCGCTGAACCCTGCGGCGAACGCCGAACTGGACTCGGTCTTCGACGCCTACTTCGCCGACGACGACCTGTGGGTCGCGATCCTGACGGGCAAGGGCGACAAGGCGTTCTCGGCGGGCAACGACCTCGCCGCGACAACGAGCCCGGCCGCACTGTCGGTGCCCAAGAACGGATTCGCCGGTCTCACCGCGCGCGCGAGCCTGCCCAAGCCGGTCATCGCTGCGGTCAACGGATTCGCGCTGGGCGGCGGTTGCGAGATCGCGATGGCCTGCCACATCATCGTCGCCGACGAGGAGGCCTCCTTCGGACTGCCCGAGGTGAAGGTCGGATTGGCCGCCGCCGCAGGCGGTCTGGTGCGTCTTCCGCGGATGATCCCGCCCGCGCTCGCCCGCGACATGATCCTGACCGGTCGCCGGATCTCCGCCACCGAGGCCGCCGCTGCCGGTCTGGTGAGCCGGATCGCCCCGGCCGGCAAGGTTCTCGAGACCGCCCGCGGGGTGGCCGAGGAGATCCTCGCCGCCTCCCCCACCTCCGTCCGCGCGTCGATCGCGACGATGGAGCAGTCCGACGCGATCACCGACACCGTCGAGGCGGTCCGCGCGAGCACCAACGTGCTCGACTCGCTGATCGTCAGCGGCGACACCCTCGAGGGGATCATGGCGTTCGTCATGAAGCGGACCCCGGAGTGGAAGGGTCGCTGACAGAGCACAATCGCCCCTGAGGTGTTCCGGGCGCCGCGCACTGGGTTCAAGGGTGAAGCCGCGGCTGACACCCCGCCGACGCGCCCGTGCGCAGTCCGAGCAGGCGCGGAGTCGTCGCCGGAAAGCGCTCCGCCGCAGATCGTCGTACTGAACACTGGATGACGGTCGCGCACTCCGGGCACGACCCACGTCGTGGGCGAGAGTGAGGCGAGAGCATGGCACGTCGGGGCACGAACCGCTCCAGGACCACCACGCGCGCGCTCGAGGCACCGTCCTACCGCACCGACCCGCCGGCCTGGACGCTCCCCCGCGGGACGATAGTGCTGATCACCATCGCCGGCCTGGTGGTCGCGGTCGGGGGCATCAAGGCGGTCTCGTCGTTCGCCGCGCCGACGTTCCTGGCGCTGATGCTGACCGTCGCCGTTCAACCGGTGCCGAGATGGTTGCGCACCAAGGGCTTTCCCGGCTGGGCAGCGTTCCTGACGACCGTCGTGCTCGTCTACGGCATCCTGATCGGGCTGTTCGCGACGCTGGTGTTCTCAGTGGCCCGGCTCGCGACGATACTGCCGGACTACGACGAGGAGTTCGACGAGATCATCACGAGCTTCCAGGACTTCCTGACGAGCCACGGCGTGAGCCAGGACAAGGTCCAGGACATGATCTCGCACGTAGACACCGGCAAGGTCGTCAACGTGGTCACCGACGTGCTGGCCGGCACTCTCAGCGTCGCGTCGGCCCTCGTCCTCGTACTCGCCCTGTTGCTGTTCATGGCGGCCGACTCGGTGGGATTCGACGACCGGATGACACACCTGCGCGACGTGCGGCCCGACATCGCCTCCGCATTCGGCGCCTTCGCGCAGGGCACCCGGAGTTACCTGTGGGTGTCGACGGTCTTCGGACTGATCGTCGCCGTGTTCGACAGCATCGCGCTGGCATTGCTGTCGGTCCCGCTGCCGATCCTGTGGGGTCTGCTCTCGTTCATCACCAACTACATCCCGAACGTCGGTTTCGTCATCGGACTCGTCCCGCCGGCGCTCCTCGCCCTGCTCGACGGCGGGGTCGTGAAGATGCTCATCGTGATCGCGGTCTACAGCGTCATCAACGTGATCATCCAGTCGGTCATCCAACCGAAGTTCGTCGGAGATGCCGTCGGACTGTCGACGACCCTGACGTTCCTGTCGCTGATCTTCTGGGCCTGGGCGATCGGGCCACTGGGCGCGATCCTCGCGGTCCCGCTCACCCTGTTGGCGAAGGCACTGCTCATCGACATCGATCCGGCGACCCGTTGGGCCGATGTCCTGCTGTCGTCGTCGAAGCCGGAACCGCTCCCGGACGACCCCCCGGACGTCACACTGGAAAGCGAATCGTGAGCCGGGCTACGCTCCGGAGCGAACATTCGGTAGATTGCCATTCGACCCCAATCTGACCACAACCGTTTACAGATAGGTTGCGCACCGCTCATGGACATGAACTGGTCTCCGGCCGACGCCGCGTTCCGCGACGAGGTACGGGCGTTCCTCGACGAGAAGCTGACCCCTGACCTGCGGGCGGCGGGCACGCTGCGCACGTCGGTCTACTCCGACCACGAGGCCTCGATGACGTGGCAGGCCATCCTGCACGAGCGCGGTTGGGCCGCGCCGGCGTGGCCGGTGGAGTACGGCGGCTGCGACTGGTCGCAGTCGCAGCACTACATCTTCAGCCGCGAGTCGATCCTGGCCGGCGCACCGTCGCTGTCGCCGATGGGCATCCGCATGGTCTCCCACGCGATCATGGCCTTCGGTACCGAGGAGCAGAAGAACTTCTTCCTGCCCGGCATCCTCGACGGCAGCGTCTTCTTCTGCCAGGGCTACTCCGAGCCCGAGTCCGGTTCCGACCTCGCGTCGCTGTCGATGGCCGCGGTCGACGACGGCGACGACCTCGTCGTCACCGGCTCCAAGATCTGGACCACCCACGCCTCGGAGGCCAACTGGATCTTCTGCCTGGTCCGCACCTCGCGCCAGGAGCGCAAGCAGCAGGGCATCACCTTCCTGCTCATCGACATGAACTCCCCCGGCATCGAGGTCCAGAACCTCGTCTTCGCCTCCGGCGAGCAGGTCCAGGCGCAGGTGTTCTTCGACGGCGTGCGCGTCCCCAAGAAGAACGTGCTCGGCAAGATCGACGACGGCTGGACCGTCGCCAAGTACCTCCTCGTCTTCGAGCGTGGCGGCGGCGCGGCTGCCCCGGCGCTGCAGGTCATGGCTGAGCAGCTCGGTCGTGACGCAGCAACGGTGACCGCACCCGACGGGGGCCCGCTGTCGGAGAATCCGGCGTTCGCGGCCAAGCTCACCGACCTCCAGATCCGCGCGAAGATCCTCGAGGTCCTCGAGTATCGTGCGCTCGCCGCGATGACGTCGGGCAAGGACCCCGGCTCGATCGCGTCGATGCTGAAGATCCTGGGAACCGAACTGAGCCAGGAGATCACCACCCTGGCGCTCGAGGCCGCTGGTCCGCATGGCCGCGTCTTCCAGCCGCATGCGACCCGCCCCGGTGGTCCGATCTTCCAGTACACGCCGCCCACCGACGGCTACGTCAGCGGTGAGCCCTGGCAGGCCGTCGCTCCGCTGCACTACTTCAACGACCGCGCCGGCTCGATCTACGCGGGTAGCAACGAAATTCAACGAAACATCCTCGCCAAAGCGGCTCTGGGTCTCTGACGGGTCACAGGAGAAAACTGATGGACTTCACACTCACCCCCGAACAGCAGCTGCTGTCCGACGGACTCAACAAGTTCCTCGACGCACGCTACGACCTGCAGGTCAGCCGCGACGCCGCGAAGGTCGGCGAGGGCTGGCAGCCCAAGATCTGGAAGGCCTTCGTCGAGGACCTCGGCGTCGTCGGTGCCTGCCTGCCCGAGGAGATCGGCGGATTCGGCGGCGGCGCCGAGGAATTGATGGTCGTCACCGAGGCACTCGGACACGCCCTGGTCGTCGAGCCGTTCGTCGATTCGGTGGTTCTCGGTGCCGGACTGCTGCACTCCACCGGTAATCCGGTCGCGCTCGAAGCCGCCGGTCGTATCGCCGCGGGCGATGCCCTCAGCGCGCTCGCCGCACTGGAGGACGGTTCGGGCGGCGTGCTGTCGCGCATCGAGACGAGCGCCGACCGCGACGGCGAGGGATGGGTGCTCAACGGCAGCAAGGCCGTGGTCACCACCGCGCCCATCGCCGACTACCTCATCGTCAGTGCCCGCACCTCGGGCGAACCGCACGACCCCGCAGGTGTGTCGCTGTTCCTCATCGACCTCGCCGACGGCGCGCCGCAGGGACTCGAGCTCCAGCGGCTACGCACCATCGACGACCGGCCGGCCGCCGACATCACGTTCACCGACGTCCGGCTCCCCGGCGACGCACTCATCGCCGGCGACGGTGCGATCGACCTGCTCGAGAAGGCCTGGGACACCGCCACCGCAGCCGTGGTCTCCGAGGCCGTCGGACTGATGCGCAAGGCCTTCACCGACACCGTCGAATACGCCAAGCAGCGCGAGCAGTTCGGCGTCCCGATCGGCAGCTTCCAGGTTCTGCAGCACCGCATGGTGGACATGCATCTGCAGCTCGAGCAGTCGGTGGCCGCCCAGTACTTCGCGATCCTGTCGCTCGACGCCGAACCCGCCGAGCGCGCCGCCGCGGTCTCCGCCGCCAAGGCGACGATCAGCCGGGCCGCACGCTTCATCGGACAGAACTCGGTGCAGCTGCACGGCGGCATGGGCATGACCGAGGAACTGGCCATCGGTCACTTCTTCAAGCGCCTCACCGCCATCGAGTACGAATTCGGTACCGCCGACGCACATCTCGCCCGCTTCGCGACCGCCACCGCGCAGATCGACAACTGAACGGTCCGCAAAACCACCACAGATCAGCAAAGCCACCACCTTGAAGGTGGTGGCTTTGCCCAAAAGTGGTGGTTTTGTGGGTTATTCGGTCCACACGGGCGTCCGCTTCTGTAGAAACGCCGACATCCCTTCCTGCGCATCGCACGTCATCGCATTGGTCGCCATCGTCTCCGACATCGCGCGGTAGGCCGACGCCTCGTCGAGTTCGATCTGCCGGTAGAAGGCCTGTTTGCCGATGGACACCGTCCGGGCACTCGACCCGGCGATCCGCAGTGCCAACTCGCGGACCGTCGTGGCGAGTTCGGCATCGTCGACGACGCCGCTGAGGAGCCCCCAATCGGCGGCCGTCTCGGCATCGATCGGGTCCCCGGTCAGCAGCATGTGCATGGCCCGCTTGCGGCCGACGGCACGGGTCAGGGCGACCATCGGCGTCGAGCAGAACAGCCCGATCCGTACGCCGGGCGTCGAGAACGTCGCGCTGCGTCCGGCGACCGCGAGATCACAGGTCGCAACCAGCTGGCACCCCGCGGCGAAGGCCATTCCGGCGACCTCCGCGATCACCGGCTGACGCACCTCGTGGACGGTCCGCATCAGCTCGGCGCAGGTGTCGAAGACGGCGCGTTCGTCGTCGAGCGTGCGGTCGACGAGTTCGCCGAGGTCGTGACCGGCCGAGAACGCCGGGCCTTCCGCGCGGATCACGATGACCCGCACCTCGGAGTTCTCGTCGAAGCGGCGGAGTCCCGCGGTCACGGCCTTCATCGTGGTGGTGGACAACGGGTTGCGACGCCGCGCGGCGCACAGGGTGATCACACCCAGCGGCCCGTCCACCTCGACCGTCACCCGGTCTGTCGTCTCGCTCATCCGCGAACCCCTCTCCCAGAGAACCTCGATCGGCCGGGACTGCGCACCGGATGCCGCCGGCACTGCGACCTGAGTCACAACCTACCGTCCGGGAATAGCCGGCCGCCGGGGCGGTTGACTCCAACTGTGACCAGTACCGCGCTCTTCGAACCGATCACGCTCCGCGACGTGGAGATCCCCAACCGGATCTGGCTCGCGCCGATGTGTCAATACAGCTGTTTCGCCGGCGACGGTGTACCCACCGACTGGCATCTCGCCCACCTCGGCGCCCGTGCCGCCGGCGGTTTCGGTCTGATCCTCACCGAGGCCGTCGCCGTCGTCCCCGAGGGCCGCATCAGCCCCCAGGACGCCGGGTTGTGGAACGACGAGCAGGCGAAGGCCTGGTCCCGGATCGTCGACTTCGTACACGGGCAGGGCTCGGCCATCGGAACCCAGATCGCCCACGCCGGCCGGAAGGCGTCGACCTACTCGCCCTTCGACGAGGGTTCGGGCACGATCCCCCTCGACGACGGCGGCTGGACGCCCGTCGGCCCGTCGGACGTGCCCTTCGAGGGACTCGCGGACCCGGTTTCCCTCACGGTCGAGCAGATCGCCGAGGTCGTCGATGCCTTCGCGCAGGCTGCCCGCCGCGCCGACGAGGCCGGCTTCGACGTCGTCGAGATCCACGCGGCGCACGGCTATCTGCTGCACGAGTTCCTGTCGCCGTTCTCCAACACCCGCACCGACGCCTACGGCGGCGATTTCACCGGCCGGACCCGGATCGTGCTCGAGGTCGTCGAGGCCGTCCGCGCCGTCTGGCCGCAATCGAAGCCGCTGTTCATCCGGCTCTCCGGCACCGAGTGGCGCGACGGCGGCTGGGATGTCGCCCAGACCGCCCGGCTCGCCGAGATCCTCGCGGCCCGCGGCGTCGACCTGATCGACGTCTCCTCCGGCGGCAACGTACTCGCCGACATCCCGGTCGGCCCCGGCTACCAGGTCGACCTCGCCCGCAAGGTCCACCGGGACTCCGGCGTCCCGACCGCGGCGGTCGGACTCATCGTCGAACCGGATCAGGCGGAGAAGATCGCCGGCGACGACGACATCACGGCTGTCCTCTTCGGACGGGTCGCGCTGCGCGAACCGTCCTGGCCGCAGCGCGCCGCACACGAACTGGGCCTCCCCCGCGACGAGGCGCCGTATCCGCCGCAGTATCTGCGCGGCGCCTGGCGCTAGCTTCCGCCGGCCCTGATCAGGGCGAGGCATGCCGCTGTCGCGGGTTCGATGATCTCCGACAGCGGCGCGCCCGATTCCACGGCGTCGGCGGTCAGCTCGCGCACCCCGCCCCACAGGAACATCGCCCGCTCCCGGCTGATCGGCGACACGCCCGCGGCGACCATCTCCGGGGTGGATGTCAGGCTGACGAACAACCTGATCCAGTCCTCCATCGCCTCGTCCTTCACCGACTTCGCCTCCCGGCCCAGGGCCGGCAACTCGCGAATCCAGCTGAGCGTGAGGCCGGGGTACCTTTCCCCGGTGCGGACATAGGCCGAAACCGCCTGCCGCACCTGCACTTCCGGGGTCGCTGCGTGATCTATCGCAGCCGCGATCTCGGAGATCATGAAAGTGTTGGTGGTCCGCAGAAGCGTGAAGAAGCAGTCCTGCTTGTCGTCGAACTCCTGATAGAAGGAGCGCCGCGAGGTCTGCGCCACACGGACGACATCGGCGACGGTGGTCTCGCGGTATCCCGACCCGGCCACACAGTCGAGCATCGCCGCCAGGAGCCGTTCCCGCGTCGACGACGCGCCTTCCGGCCACAGATGCGAGTTCACGCAGCGAGCATAAGCCTCTTGCCCTGCCCGATACCCCCGCGTACCGTCACTGGTACGCCGACGTACCACCCTCTTCCGGAAGGCCTCGACTCCCGATGAGCACACCTGTCATGAGTGGCAACGCGATCCTGCCGCCCGCCACCCACCTACCGACGGCTGTTCAGGGCGTCGCCGCGCTCACCTCCCGGAGACACTTCTTCGGCCACCTCCACCGACGGCACGGTTCGGCCTTCATGGTGAAACTGCCGGTATTCGGCCCGGCGGTCGTCATCTCCGACGCCGCACTCGCGCGCGAACTGTTCACCGCAGGCGACAAGGTCATCAACGTCCAGCCCAACCTGGGCCGCATCCTGGGCACCGGGTCGATCTTCTCCCTCGAGGGCAGGCAGCATCGCGCCCGCCGCAAACTGCTGACCCCGCCGCTGCACGGCAAGCGGATGAAGACCTACGAGCAGATCGTCGAGGAAGAGGTCCGGACCGAGGCGGCGACCTGGCCTGCCGGGACCGAGTTCGCCTCGATGGAGCCGATGATGCGGATCACGCTGAACGTGATCCTGCGGGCGGTGTTCGGCGCTCAGGGCAAGGACCTCGAGAATCTACGCAGGATGATCCCGCCGATGGTCGTCACCGGTTCGCGCGCGGCCACCTTCCCGAATCTCCCCCACGCCCTGCGGGCACTCGATCCCAACCACCGCTACCGCCGCATGCATGCGGAGTACAAGACCTACATCGGCGACCTGATCACCAAGTCGCGCAACGACTCACGCCTGGACGAGCGTGACGACATCCTCGCCCTGATGCTGCGCAGCACCTATGAGGACGGCACGGGCATGGACGACGAGGAGATCGGCGACGAGCTGCTCACCATGCTGGCCGCGGGTCACGAGACCACGGGCACGACTCTCGCGTGGGCGTTCGAACGCCTTCGTCGCCACCCCGACGCCCTGGCCGAACTCGTCACCGAGGTCGACTCCGGCGGCACCGAGTACCGGCACGCGACCATTCTCGAGACCCAGCGCAGCCGTCCCGTCATCGACTTCGCCGCCCGGCACGTGGTCGCAGACCACCTCGAACTCGGCCGCTGGCGCATCCCGCGCGGATACAACGTGATGGTCTCCATCGCCCTGCTCCACGACGACTGCCGCGAGTTCGGCAATCCGGAACGGTTCGATCCGACCCGCTTCCTGGGCACCGCACCGCCACCGGCCTGGTTGCCCTTCGGCGGCGGAACCCGGCGCTGCATCGGCGCCGCTTTCGCGACGATGGAGATGGACGTGGTGCTCCGGACCGTGCTGAGCGACTTCGAGCTGCTCCCGACCGACGACCGCGCGGAGCGCTGGTTCTCGCGGGGCGTTGCCTACGCCCCCGCACGCGGTGGACGCATCGCCGTGCGACGGCGTCCTTAGTCGCGCAACACCCCTCGAGCAAGTGATCCACACCACATTTCGAGTGTGACCTTCGTCATCGAACGCGTCCGAACACCGGACTCCGCGCCCCTCCGCGGAATGCCGCAGTGCGCTGGGCTTTTACCCCAAAGCTAACAGCGTTATCCGTGCGTTACCAAAATCCCGCAGGTCACGAGGCCGACGTGACCTGACCGTTACCAAGCCGTATGGTCGGCCCCGGTCCGAAATCAACCACCTTGCCAACCCCGGGTGGTGATAGGAGGAACGAAGACCATGCGAATGACCAAGACGCATATGACCAAGCTCGTCGCCCGTGCCGCTGTCGTCGGCGCACTCACCGCAGCACCGTTCGGCATGCTGGCGTCCACCGCCTCGGCCGACTCCGGCAACTGGGACGCTGTCGCCCAGTGCGAGAGCGGTGGCGACTGGTCCATCAACACCGGCAACGGCTACTACGGCGGCCTGCAGTTCTCGCAGAGCACCTGGGAGGCCAACGGTGGCTCCGGCAACCCGGCCAACGCCTCGCGCGAGGAGCAGATCCGCGTTGCGGAGAACGTCCTGGCCACCCAGGGCCCCGGTGCGTGGCCGGTCTGCGGCGCGAACCTCTGATAGCAGTACCGGCGCCTGAGGTGCCGTGACTGCATCACGGCAGCACGAACAGTGCTCCGCACGACCATGAGGCCGGTGAGTCCACCTCGGACTCACCGGCCTCATGCGTTTCTCCAGATCGCGCTCAGTCCGACTTCTCGTTGTCACCCGGTTCTGCGTCGAGCGCCTCGTCGAGAGCACTGACCGCGATGCCATACGGCAGGAAGCGCACCTTGCGACGCGGGTCGGTGTTGTTCCTGTTGGCACGTAGCGCATCGAGCTCGGTGGCATAGACCTGCTCGACGCGGGCCCCGCCGTCCTCGTCGACGACGAACACGGCCCACACACCCGATCCGGTCTCACCGGCTGTCTCCGGACGCGGCTGCGTCCGGGTGCGGCCTCGGGCCGCCTCGTCGAAGAACATCGAGAACGCTCCGGGACCGGCCTGACCCTCGAAGAGCTTCCCGAAGACGTCGCGCAGGCCCTCTCCCGCCTCACGCGCGAACCGGTCGAAGTCCTCTGGGCCGAAGTTGAACGGTCCGCCGCCGAATCCGCTGTTGTCGCTCATGGTGTTCCCTATCTGTGGTTCGGCTTTGCCCGGCCGACCGCGGGGCCGACCTCGCCAACCAGTGTCCTCAGGATCGTTCGTCTCCGCCACCTGCGGTGTCGGCCTCCGCCAGGCGTCGATGCAGACGTTCGCGGACATCGTCGGCCGAGTAGGCGTTGCGCTGCCGCTGGTCCCGCGCGATCAGCACACCGCCGGTCGTCACGCCGACGGCACCGGCGAGGCCGAGCCACTTCCACAGATTCCTCATGGGGGCAGGATAAGTCGCATCGGAACGATCGTCACCGCCACCGATGGCTGCGAGTGCCGACGAAGCTCTACCCTGCTGAGGTGTCCTCCAGGAGAAAACCGCGCCGCGCCGACCTCGCCGTCGAGTCCGGCGGCGTCTCGCTGACCACCGCGCTCGAGGCCACCCGCACCGGCGACGTCTGGCTGTTCCGCGGCGATTCGGGCCCCGACCGCGCCATCCGCACCCTCACCAACGCGCCGGTGAACCATGTCGCGATGGCTGTCTGCATCGACGATCTGCCGCCGCTCCTCTGGCACGCCGAACTCGGCGACAAACTCACCGACGTCTGGACCGGGTCGAACCACCGCGGCGTCCAGCTGCACGATGCGCGCGAGGCCGTCGAACAGTGGATGGTGCGGTACGAGCAGGCGTGCTGGATTCGTCAGCTCAGCCCAGAGGTCACCAGGGAGCAGGAAGACCATCTGCTCAAGGTGATCGCGCGACTCGACGGCACCCCGTTCCCGACCACTGCACGTCTCGCCGGACGATGGTTCCGTGGTCGTATCCCCAACTCCGTCGACCTGGTGCGCGGCATCCCCTACCTCGATCGCAAGGTCCGGGAACATCGTGACCAACGGCAGCACGAGGTCTCGGCGCCGGAGCCGGTGAGCCTCGAAGCCGCGTATTGCGCCGAGGTCGTCGCGATCACCTACCGCGACATGGGCATTCTCGACACCGCCAAGGACTCCAACTGGTTCGACCCCGGCCGGTTCTGGAGCGGCGACCGCCTCCCCCTCCACGCACCGCACACCCTCGGACCGGAGATCGCGGTCCATCTCTCGTAGGGAACACACAATGCCCGAGATGATCGCACCGAAGGTACTCAGCTTCGCCTCGATCCTCGACGACACGACGCGGTCGCAGGCGCACGGGATCTCGACACTGCCGTTCATCCATCCGCACGTCGCGCTCATGCCCGACGCCCACGCGGGCAAGGGATCCGCAGTCGGCACGGTCATCCCGACCGTCGACGCCGTGATCCCGGCCGCGGTCGGCGTCGACATCGGCTGCGGGATGATCGGCGTGCAGACCTCGATCGGCAAGGACGACATCGCCGGCTTCGACCTCGCCGACCTGCGGCGTCGCGTCGAGTCGACGATCCCGCTGTCGCCGGGCAACTACAACAAGGCCGTCCTGTACCCACACACCGAGTCCCGAATCGCCGAGCTGGAGAAGGCCGCAGCGGAGAAGAACGTCGACCTGTCCCACTCCCCGAAGTGGCGCGAACAGCTGGGTTCACTCGGCGGCGGCAACCACTTCATCGAGTTGTGCGAGCAGGTCGGGGATGATCAAGGCCGGGGCGACGGCATGGGAAGTATCTGGTTGTTCCTGCACTCGGGCAGCCGTGGCGTCGGCAACAAGATCGCGCAGAAGCACATCAAGATCGCCCAGGAGCAGTGCAGGCGTCGGCACATTCCGCTCGCCCACCCCGACCTTGCTCATCTCGCCGCCGGAACACCGGAGTTCGGAGACTACATCCGGGAGTTGCGGTGGGCACAGCGGTTCGCCTTCGAGAACCGGGCCGAGATGATGGACCGGTTCCTCACGGTGTTCGGCGAATGGTTGGGAGACAACTCGTTTCGTCCCGTCGACGTGATTGAGCTGCGTCGGATCAACTGTCACCACAACTACACCGAGAAAGTGGAGATCGCGGACCGGGCGGTGTGGCTCACCCGTAAGGGGGCCATCGACGCGAGCGCCGGGACCCACGGTCTCATCCCGGGATCGATGGGCACCAAGTCGTATGTGGTGCGCGGGCTCGGGAACGAGTCGGGATTGTTCTCCGCACCTCACGGTGCGGGCCGGCGGTTCTCGCGGACCAAGGCCAAGAAGCTGTTCACCCTCGACGATCTCGAAGCGGCGATGACCGGGATCGAGTACCGGCACGGCGCGGAGTGGATCGACGAGATCCCGGACGCCTACAAGCCGATCGACCAGATCATGGACGACGCCCGGGACCTGGTCGAGGTCGAGGCCGTGCTGACCCAGCTGCTCAACGTGAAAGGTGTGTGATCCACTCCTTCGCGTGGGTCGCGGTCAGATCGTCATGGCCTCGCGCACGGTGGCCTCGGCGGCCGTACCGCCGTCGCCCGACGAGGTGACCCGGCCGCTCTCGAGGACGTAATACTGTTGCGCCGCTTCGAGAGCGAATCCGATGTGCTGCTCGACGAGCAGCACGCCGAGTCCGCCTCGCCGGGTGAGGGTGGTGATGGTCTGTTCGATCTCGGCGACCACCGAGGGCTGGATGCCCTCGGTGGGTTCGTCGAGGATGAGCATGCGCGGTTCGGTGATGAGGGCCCGGGCGATGGCGAGTTGCTGACGCTGACCACCCGACAGCAGACCTGCACGTCGACCGAGCAGTTCGTTGAGCGCCGGGAACATGTCGAGCATCTCGGCGATGAGTTCCTTGCCACGTTTGCGGCCGTCGGCCACCACCTGCAGGTTCTCCGCGGTGGTCAGATGGCCGAAGCTCTGCTGTCCCTGTGGGACATAGGCGATGCCGTGCTTCACCCGCGAGCTCGGACGAGCCTTGGTGATGTCGACATCGTCGAAGGTGATGGAGCCCCGGGTGGTCTTGACGAGGCCGACGGCGGCACGCAGCAGCGTGGTCTTGCCGGCGCCGTTGTGGCCCATCACCGCGACGACACCGTCGGTGGGGACCTCGATGTCGACCCCGTGGAGCACCTCGGTCCGGCCGTATCCGGCATGCACTCCGGAGAGTTTCAGCATCTCGCCCCTCAGCCCTTCTTCTCGGTCGACGCGGCGGACACGTCCGCTGATTCGGCGGCGATCTCCTCGAGTTCCTCACCGCCGGCGGCGGTTCCGAGGTAGACCTCCTGAACCTTCGGATTGGCCTGCACCTCGGCGACACTGCCCTCGGCCAGCACCTGGCCACGGGCGAGCACCGTCACCGAGGTCGCGAACGCCCGCATGAAGTCCATGTCGTGTTCGACGACCACGACTGTCCGCTCACCGCCGATGCGGCGCAACAGATTTCCGGTCTCCTCACGCTCCTCGTGGCTCATCCCGGCGACCGGTTCGTCGAGCAGCAGCACCGAGGCGTTCTGCACCAGCAGCATGCCGATCTCCAGCCACTGCTTCTGCCCGTGCGCGAGCACACCGGCAGGGGTGTCGCGCAGGTCCTGCAGGCCGATGGTCTCCAGGGCTTCGGCTATCCCCGCGGGGATCTCCGCAGGCCGGCGGCGCAGCATGGTCCACACCGACCGTCCCGCCCCGGCGGCGATGTCGAGATTCTGCAGCACGCTCAGTTCCTCGAACACGCTGGCGGTCTGGAAGGTCCGGCCGACGCCGAGGCGCGCGATCTGGTGCACCTTCCTGCCGACGAGTTCCACACCCGACTTCTGGATCGAGCCGGTGGGCCTGACGAGGCCGGTGATCGCGTCGATGATGGTCGTCTTGCCCGCGCCGTTGGGACCGATCAGGAAGCGCAGATCTCCTTGCAACAGTGTCAGATCCACATCGGATACGGCCTTGAAACCGTCGAACTCGACGCTGAGGCCACGCACCTGGAGGTAGTCGCTCTCCATTCCGGCGTTGCCGCCGGCGACCGGTTCGATCGTGCTCGTCTCGGTTCCGCTCATGAGGAGGCTCCTACCTTGCTGGTGGTGTGCTCGTCGATGTCACCGGTGGGCGACGGATCGGCCGGTCTCTGACGGCGCCACCGGAACACAGCGCCGAGTCCGGCGAGTCCGGCCGGGAAGAAGCCGACGACGACGATGAACAGAACGCCCTGGGCGTAGGTCCATCCGGACGGGAAGTTCTCCGACAGGCTGGTCTGCGCCCAGGCGACCGCGATCGCGCCCAGGACCGGGCCGAGCAGTGTGGTGCGCCCACCGATCGCGACGCCGATGAGGAATGCGATCGACGGGACGATCCCGACGTCGGCGGGCGAGATGATGCCGACGATCGGCACGAACAGGGCGCCGGCGATGCTCGCGAACAGTGCCGCGATCGCGTAGGCGACGACCTTGACGTTCGCCGGGTCGTAGCCCAGGAAGCGAACGCGCTCTTCCTGGTCACGCACCGCGACGAGCAGCTCGCCGTAGCGGCTGTACATCAGCTGCCGGGTGAGTGCGACGACCACGAGCAGGGTGCCCGCGGCGATGAAGAACAACAACTGCCGGTTGACCGGGTCGTTGAGTGCGAGACCGAAGAAGCTGCGGAAACGGTTGAGCCCGTTGCTGCCACCGGTGCTCTGCTGTCCTATGAGCAGGATCGCGAAAGCCGCGGCCAGCGCCTGCGACAGGATCGCGAAGTAGGCGCCCTTCACCTTCCGCTTGAACACACCCAGGCCGAGCAGGACGGCGATCACGGTGGGCACGAACAGGATGCCGAGGATCGTCACCACCGGCGACGCGAACGGCTTCCAGTATCCGGGCAGTCCCCGGATACCGGCGATCTGCATGAAGTCCGGGACGTCGTCGCCGCGGAGTTCCGCGTCGGCGATCTTCAGATGCATCGCCATGATGTAGGCGCCGAGTCCGAAGTACACACCCTGACCGAGGGTCAGCATGCCGCCGCGACCCCAGGCCAGACCGATACCGACCGCCACGATGCCGAAGCACAGGAACTTGCCGAGCAGGTTGAGCCGGAAATCGGAGAGCACCGCGGGCGCGACTCCGAACAGGAGCACCGCCGCGACGGCAAATCCGGCGTAGGTCTTCCAGTGACCGCTGAAATAGTCCTTCACACGAGACTCCTCGACTGGACCGTGAACAGGCCCTGGGGGCGGATCTGCAGGAAGATCACGATGATCACGAACACGGCGACCTTGGCCACCGATGCGGTCGTGTTGTATTCGATGAACGAGTTCAGGATGCCCAGGGCGATGGCCGCGATGACCGCGCCCTTGATCTGGCCCAAGCCGCCGATGACGACCACGAGGAAGGCGTCGATCAGGTACGTCATGCCGGTGTTCGAACTGGTCGAACCGATGAGGGTCAGCGCCACACCGGCGACGCCGGCCAGCCCCGAGCCGATGAAGAAGGTCGTGATGTCCGTGGTGCGGCTGGAGATCCCACTGGTCTCCGCCAGGTCGCGGTGTTGCACGACGGCACGGATGCGACGCCCCATCGGGGTGTACTTCATCGTGACGGCGATCGCGACCACGGCGATGACGGCCAGCAGCATGATGAACAGGCGGGTCTTGGGAACCACCGCACCGAGGATGTCGACACCGCCCGACAGCCACGGCGGCGCGGTCACGTCGACCGCAGGCGCACCGAAGATGTCGCGGGCGAGCTGCTGCAGGATGAGTCCGACGCCGAACGTCACCAGCAGGGTGTCGAGGGGTCGGTCGTACATGCGTTTGATGAGGGTGACCTCGAGCAGCACACCCATGAGACCGCCGACGAGGAAGCCGATGAAGAGTGAGACGATCAGGGACACACCGGCATTCGAGATCAGATACTCCTGGACCGAATACGCGGTGTAGGAGCCGGCCATGATGAACGACCCGTGGGCCATGTTGATCACGCCCATCTGACCGAAGGTCAGGGACAGGCCCAGTGCTGCCAACAGCAGGATCGAGCCGAGACTGAGCCCGGTGAAGAGCTGTCCGATAACGGTTTCCACGTCACCATCCGTTCGTCGTGGGTGTCGGTGAGGGCACAGGCGTGACCCGCCTCGAGCGCGCGGCTCGAGACGGGTCACGTCGTGTCAGCTGCTGAGACCCTCGGCCCACGGGTAGGACTTGAGGTATGGGTCCGGCTCGATCGGCTGGCCCGAATCCCACACCGTGTAGATGAGTCCGTCGCCGCGGATCTCACCGATGCGGGCGGTCTTGGTGATGTGGTTGTTCTCGCCGTCGATGGTCACCAGACCCTCCGGGGCCTCGAAAGTGACTCCACCGGCGGCCTTCTGGACGTCGGCAACCGCGAACGAGTTCGCCTTCTCGACGGTGTTCTTCCACAGGTAGACCGAGACATAGGCGGCCTCCATGGGATCGGAGGTGGGCTTGTTGGCGCCGTAGGCCGCCTTGTAGTCCGTGACGAAGGACTTGTTCGTCGGGTTGTCGATCGTCTGGTAGTAGTCCCACGCGACCAGCTGGCCCTCGATGTTCTCGACACCGATGCCGCCGACCTCTTCCTCGGCGATCGAGACCGACACGACCGGCATCGCCTGCGGGGTCAGACCGACGTTCTTGTACTCACGGAAGAAGGCCACGTTGGAGTCGCCGTTGAGAGTGTTGAACACGGCGTCGGCGTCGGCGGTACGGACCTTGTTGACGATGGTCGAGAAGTCGGTCGAACCGAGCGGGGTGTAGTCCTCACCCTTGATCTCGATGCCGTTGGCCGCGGCGTAGGCCTTGATGATCCGGTTGGCCGTCTGCGGGAACACGTAGTCGCTGCCCACCAGGTAGAGGGACTTGACGCCCTTCTCCTTCAGGTACTCCAGGGCCGGCACGATCTGCTGATTGGTGGTCGCGCCGGTGTAGAAGATGTTCTTCGACGACTCCAGTCCCTCGTACTGCACGGGGTAGTACAGCAGGGAGTTGTTGTCCTCGAAGACCGGGAGCATCGCCTTGCGGCTCGACGACGTCCAGCCGCCGAACACCGCTGCGACACAGTCGCTCGAGATCAGCTTCTCGGCCTTCTCGGCGAAGATGGTGGGCTCGGACGCACCGTCCTCACCGATGAGCTGGATCTGCTTGCCCAGCACGCCACCGTCGTCGTTGATCTGGTCGACGGCCAGCTTGATCGAGTCACGCACGGTGACCTCGGAGATCGCCATCGTGCCCGACAGCGAGTTCAGCGAGCCGACCTTGATGGTGTCGCCCGAGGTGTCGACGCAGGACTCGGCGCTCGATGCCGAGTCCTCACTGGCCGAACTGCCACAGGCGCTCAGCGCGAGTGCGACGGCGGACAGTGCCGCGGGGATGAGGATGCCGTACCGCCGACGGCGTGTGGGGGTGACGGCGGACGGCAAAGAATCAAACGGCATCCGGAGGCCTTTCTCAATACGTCTCAGGTCGGCTCGGGCGGGGCCGTGACAGATACCCGGCGCACCTGCGCGCCGGGTGACCCCCCGATGACATACGCGCCGCTACTCGGGTAGCGATCTGGCGTATGGGGGGTAAACGTATTTTGACTTTGTTACACCGGCGTGACGTGAGATGAATTCCCTGTTTCCGCTTCAGTGCGGCTCACGCCGGATTCACGAAAGCGAATGTTGTTGTGGGAATGGACTTTTGAAAGCCGAAGGGCGGCACATCGATGAGGATGTGCCGCCCGCGGGCGTGGTGGCCTGGTGAGAAGCCTAGTGGGAGAAGGTAGCCTCGACCTCTGCGCGACTGAGCTCGGGGTCGGAGCCGAGTTCATAGCGCGGAAGGGTGTGCGGCACATCGGTACCGCCGGCGACGCGACGCCGGGCGGCGGCGAACTCCGGAGCCTCCCCCATCGACAGGTGCGCCGAGTTGATGATGGTCCAGACCGCCGAACGCCGGGCGCGACGCTCGAGCGGATTCGGCGGCACATAGGAGATCAACTGTTTCGCCCACCGGGGCATGGTGTCGCGGATCGCCCAGTCCACCGCCGCCTGCGCAGGGTTCTTCACGTTGACGCCTGTTGCCATCGCGTTGCCGTGCGTGAGGGCGAGACGCGGGAGATACGACTCGAGACATTCCAGGGTCTCCGCCTTGGTGGCCGGCAGGTCGGTGCCACCGAGCGAATGCCCCACGCGCACGAACTCCCCGTAGTACCGGTCGAGTTCGGCTCCCCGCAAGGGTCGGGGATGGTAGATCTCGTGCGCCGTGGCGATACCCCACACGACCGTCGCGTAGTTCCACCGCAGCCAGTCCGGGTCGTCGGCGTCGTAGGTGGCGCCGTCCGGGCGGACCCCCTTGATCGTGTGGTGCATGGCGCGCACCGTACGTGCCAGTCGCTCAGCGGTTTCCGTCGATCCGTAGGCGGTGCCCATGAAGAACGCCAGGGAGTGCCCGAGGCGGGCCATGGCGCCGTCGGGGTCGATCGACATGGTCGGGGTGCCGTCCTCACGCCGCCGGACCAGACGGGAGTGATGCATCCCCATCCAGAAGATGCTGGGGTCGAGACGTTCGAGGTACGACGCACACTGCAGGCCGAAGATCAGCGCCGGGGTGTGGGAGTGGACGTACCAGGTGGCGCTGTCGGGACCGAACCACCCGGGATCACCGGCCGGACTCTCGAACTCCATCCCCCGGAAGAACTTCGCGCGGACGTTCTCGTCGAACTTGCCGTTGAGCCACGATCCGAGCATCTCGTGCGGCAGGTCCAGCGGAACCCATTCGGTCGACGGCAATCGTACGGGCGCCAGAGGCACGTTCATCGGTCGTCCTTTCTCGGTACCGACACCGGGGCGGGCTGGTCCCGGCTCCGGCTGCCGATACGGCGACGCCGTGCGGGCACGGTCGCCGTGTGGTCACGGTTGTGTCCACTTTAGCGCTTTGGGTACACATGTGACCAGACCTACCTCAGGTCCGATCGGTCCGTCTATGGTGAAACGATGTCCAGTCCGACCCGGTGGGCCGGCGTTCCCCTGGAGGACCGCCGCGCAGAGCGACGAGCGATCCTCGTCGCCGCGGCCTTCGACATCTTCGGGGGCGACGGACCCGAGACCGAGCTGTCGGTGCGCGCGGTGTGCCGACACTGCGGTTTCAACACCAGGTACTTCTACGAGAGCTTCACCGACACCGACGAGCTCCTCGGTGCCGTCTACGACGCCACGGCCGCCGAACTGGGCACGGTGGTCGAGGCCGCGATGACGACCGCCGGCCGCTCCGTCCGTGCCCGGACCCGCGCCGGCATGCTCGCCGTCCTCGGCCACGCCTCCGAGGATCCCCGCCGCGGCCGCATCCTGTTCACTGAGGCACGCACCAATCCCGTACTCGCGCAACGACGCGCCGCGACGCAGGAGATGCTCTTCGAACTCTCCTTCGCCGAAGCCGACGCCCGGGAGGTCGATCCGCTCACCGGGCGGGTGCGGGCGGCCGTCTTCACCGGGGCCATGGCCGAGCTGGCGCAGCAGTTCCTCGCCGGTAGCCTCGGGGACGATCTCGAACGGGTCGTCGACGACGCCCTGGCGACACTCATCCCCGGCCGTCGCTGATCCCCCCACTGCCGGCTGAGGTGCGAGGAGCGCAAGCCGCCGGGCTGGCTGAGTAAGCGACGAAGGAGCGCATCGAAGTCGACGAGCCACGAAGCCCTGGGGAGGATCCCCACAACCCATCACCCCGCCGAACGTGACCCCGTCCGCGCGAGCGCCTGGATCGACGCCGGCCCCATGCCGCGGTCCAGTGCCCGGATCATCACGATGACGCCGAGGCCCGAGAGCACCAGGGCAATCCCGAACAACGCCGGGAATCCGAACAGATCACCCACGACGCCCGCCGCGAACCCGGCCGCGCCCTGGACGCCGACGACCGCACATGCGAACAGCGTGTAATCGCTTCCTTCGTAGCCCTTCTCGCACGCATCCATCATGAGGGTGAAGACCGCGACGGTCGCCGCCCCACCGAGGATGTGTTCGGCCAGACTCGCGGTCACCACGAGCCAGAACCCGCCGGCGCCCGCCGCGGCCGCCAGATAGAGCGCCAGACTGAGGGTTTGGGTGACACCGCCGAACAGCAGTGCCGGCCGCCGGCCGTAGCGGAACGCCAGCCAACCGCCGAGGGCCGCACCGGCGAGCGCACCGGCCGAGGACAGCGCGCCTTCCACGAGAGCGATCTGCCCCAGGCTGAGCCCGACGTCGGACATGAACGGCCCGACGAGGGCCGATCCCATCGAGTTGCCGAACTTGAACGCCCCGACGACCAGGATGAACACGAGGACTCCGGGACGTCGAAGCCTGGCGAGCCAGCCGGTCAGCAGCAGAGCCGGCGACGGTCGCGAACGATGCCCCCGGTCCTCCGACGGCGTCGTCGTGTCCGCGGGAGTACGGGCGAGAAACCAGACCAGCAGCGTCAGCGCCACGAGCAGGACCGACATCGCGACGAAGAGACTGCGCCAGCCCGCGAGCGAGAAGAGCCACAACAATCCGCCGCCCCCGACGATCATCCCGACCCGGTAGGCGCCCACCTGAATCCCGTTGCCCAGGCCGCGTTGTCGAGGTCCGAGGCTCTGCACCGCCAGTCCGTCGGTCGCGATGTCCTGGGTGGCGGAGGCCAGGTTGATGACCGCGATGCCGACGAGCAACCAGACGAGTGTCCCGGAGAGGTCGAGACAGGCCAGGACGAGCGCGATCGTCGCGGACGTCAACTGCATCGTCAGGAGCCAGCGGCGTCGTGTCCCGTACCGGTCGACGTACGGCGCCCACAGGAACTTCAGGCCCCACGGTGCGAACAGCAATCCGTACACGCTGATCTGCGTGAGTGAGTACCCCTCCTCCCGCAGGATGACGGGCACCGCCTGACTGAAGAACCCGTACGGCAGGCCCTGCGCGAAATAGAGGGCCGTGAGCAGGACCATGGTGCCGACGGCAAGCGTGCTCGTACGCGACGGGGTCGACATGGCAGACATCATGCCCCAGCCGCGTCGGCCGACCCTTCCGAGTCACCTCCAGGCGTTCACCTCACCGGTCGGCAATCCATCGGTCGTCACGCGGCCATGGCCGGAAACGACAGCGTCACCAGCATCAACGCGAAGAGGAACCAGGCGGCGCCCTGCCACATCGGCCAGGTACCGCCTCGGCGGTAGGTGCGGTACGCGATGACCAGCGCGCCGAGACCCCCGACCACACACACGCCGGGGATCAGGGACGCGAGGATGATGTTGGTGCGGTCGACGGCGAGGAAGATGGCGCACGCGACGGCACCGACCGCGACCACCGCGGCCACGTAGAGAGCCGCGGACCGATAGCTGCCGGTGTCCTGCCACCTCTTCTCCACATCCTGCCGACCGCGGTCCGTGGAATCGTGCACATCGTTCATGCCGGAGGCATACCCCCGTCTCCCGCCGCACGAAACCCTCAACCTCGCTGAGTAGCACTACTCATGTCCCGTCGAGCGCGAGCGGACAGGGTCGGTGCATGACCACTTCCAGCAGCATGTTCGGACGCGACCCCGGGGTCGCGACACTCGCGCGGATCTCCACCGAGTTCGATGCCATCGCCCGCCAGATGTCCACGGTCTCAGCCGAATTCGCCGAGCTGAGGCGGATAGTCGAGAACCCCGCCGCGCAGACCGGTCAGCGGTCCGCGGAGCAGGCTCAGGCGAGTCCCCTCACCTCACCGACCGCGGCTTCGGCGCCTACACCTCCGGCATCCCCTCCGCCGATGACCACGCCGCCGATGACCACGCCGCCGATGACCATGCCGATGGCGCAGCACCCGCCGACTGCCTGGTCGTCACCCGGACGGCCGCCGAATCAGGGGAGCTCTTCCTACGGGCCGCCCGCCCGTCCGGTTCCGCCGCTTCCGGGGCCGCATCCCGTGTACGCCCCGGTGGCGCAACGGCCGAGTGCTCCGCGGCCGCCGCGTCCGCCCGCGCGCCCGTTGTCCGAACGGGTCGCGGCAGCGGCCGAGCGGGGTCTGGTCGGCAAGGTCCTCGCCACCGCCGGGGTGGGCGTCACGCTGATCGGCATCGCCCTCCTGCTCGTGCTCGCCGCCCAGGCCGGCGTCCTGCGCCCGGAGTTCCGTGTCGCGGGCGGCGCGGTGTTCGCGGTTGCACTCGTCTCCACCGCGATCTGGTTGCGCCGCAAGTCAGGCGGACGGACCGGGGCGATCGCCACGGCCGCAACGGGCATCGCGGCCGGGTACCTCGACGTCCTGGCGGCCACCAAGATCTACGAGTGGCTGCCCGTCGTGGCGGGTCTGGCGGTGGCCGGCGCCGTGGCCGCCGGCGGCCTGGTCCTCGCATACCGCTGGAGCAGTGAGCATCTCGGACTCCTCGTGGTGGTCCCCCTCATCGTCCTCGGCCCGGTGCTGACCGGGGGCCTCGACATGACCCTGATCGCATTCATGATCGTGCTCGCCGCGGCGTCGGCGTGGGTGCAGTGGCGCCGCGACTGGATCTGGTTGCACGCGGTGCGACTGGCAGCCCCGACCATCCCGCTCACCGTCGTCGGTCTGTCCGCACTCGGCGGCACGAACACCGCGCACACCGGCTTCCAGTTCGCCGGTGCCACACTCGTCGTGATCGGCCTCGGTTTCGCAGGTGCGCTGGTGGCGATGCCCACCACCCGTTTCCGTGCGGTGCTCGCCGGCCTGGCGTCGGCGACGACGGTTCCGGTTCTGCTCGCCGGCGAGGTGATGGACACCGCGGGTGCGGTCGCACTGCAGGCCGCGGTCGCCGTGCTCGTCATCGGCATCACCGTGATCTTCTCGGCGGTGCGGACCGAACGCCTCGGGCCGCTGCCCGACGTCGTCGCGCAGATCTGGACCGCGACCTCGCTCGTCGTGCTGTTCGTTGCGATCCTCGTGTGTTTCGACGGGCCGGTGGCCGTCTCCGCGATGCTGGGCCTCGCCACGGTGACCTCTCTGGTCGCCCGCTCATGGTCGGCGACGTCGCTGGTCCTGCTGGGCGGGAGCACCGTGATCTGGGGCATCGGATTCGCGGCTCTGCTCGACGACATGCCGCCCTATGTCCTCGCACAGGCCCGTCTCGTCGAGGGGAACGCCTCGCTGTCGATCGTGATCGGAAGCCTGCTCGCCGGTGCCGGCGCCATTGTGATCGCCGTCGGGTGGACCCGACTCACCGCCGGCGACCTCGCCCGCGTGGCCTACAGCGCTGCTGCCGTGGTCGTGGTGTACGCGGTCACCGCCATCAGCGTGGCCTCCGGGGTCCTGATCGCCGGTCCCGACGGGTTCCTCGGCGGCCATGTCGTCGCGACCACCTGCTGGGTCGTCCTCGCCGGCGCGGCACTGGCTCTCGCCCGGCGCCGCACCGGCAGCGAACGCACCGCCGCACTCACCGGCGGCCTGGTGCTCGTCGCCGCGGCGATGGCCAAGCTGTTCCTCTTCGACCTCGCCACCCTCGACGGGATCTTCCGGGTCCTCGTGTTCATCGTGACCGGTCTGATCCTGCTGGGGCTCGGCGCCTGGTACGCCAGGGCGTTGCAGAGCGAGCGGTTCCCGGGGTCGTCGACCACGACCCCGGGAACCGGAACTCCCCTCAGACCGTCTTGACGGCCTCGATCTCCGCGGGCGCGGCGACGTCGACCTCGGTCGTCTCATCGTGGGAGACGGGCCGACGGTCGGCGGCGGTGCGTGCATGGGTGATGTAGATCGTCAGCCCGACGAAGGTGAGGCCGCCGACGAGATTGCCGATCACCGTGGGGATCTCGTTCCAGACGAGGTAGTCGCCGATCGAGAAGTCGCCGCCGAGCATCAAGCCGGACGGGAACAGGAACATGTTGACGATCGAGTGCTCGAATCCCATGTAGAAGAACACCATCACCGGCATCCACATCGCGAGGACCTTGCCCGGCAGCGATGTCGACATCATCGCTCCGACAACACCGGTCGAGACCATCCAGTTGCACAGGACACCGCGGATGAACAGCGTCAGCATCCCTGCAGCCCCGTGTTCGGCGTAGCCGACCGTGCGGCTCTCCCCGATGTGACCGAGCTGCTGCCCTATTTCGTCAGGATCGACACTGAAGCCGTAGGTGACGATCACCGCCATCATCACCGCGACCGTGAAGGCGCCCAGGAAGTTCCCCAGGAACACCCAACTCCAGTTGCGCAACATCGATCTGACCGTCACACCGCGTCGTTTGTCGATCAGTGCGAGCGGGACGAGCGTGAACACCCCGGTGAGGAGGTCGAAGCCCATCAGGTACAGGAGGCAGAAGCCGACCGGGAACAGCAGCGCCCCGAGCAGCGGTTCTCCGGTGCGGACGGTGACCGTCACGGCGAATGCGGCCGCGAGCGCCAGGATCGCGCCCGCCATGTAGGCGCGGATGATCGTGTCGCGGGTGGACAGGAACACCTTCGCCTCACCCGCGTCGACCATCTTCACCGCGAATTCGGACGGATTCACATAAGACAAGAGATTCTCCCGAGCGTTTCGATTCGTGACTCTTGCCTCCATCGAATCGAGACCACATGTCGACGATGTGTCGTCGGGACGTCCTGGTGTTACATCGACCTCTCCCGAGCGGTCCGGTGCGGTGATGTTTCTGGAGGATTACCTCTTCCTCGTGACGCGGTGTCGCCCGTGTGAAATCTGGCAAGAGTTCCAGCGGCACCTTGGAATTCCGCCGGGAACTGTGCATGGTGGAGATATCCCTCGACGTGCCAACAGGATTCGGCGACGTCGCCAGTTCCACACGTCGACGGGCCATCATCAGCGCCGACCGAGGAGACACGATGACCACCCCGATCATGCCGAAGTCCGACGCCGCCGACCTCATCGTCGCGGCCCGGATCCGGCAGGGACTCACCTGGGCGACCATCGCCGACAAGATCGATGCGCCGCTGGTGTGGACGGTGGCGGCACTCCTCGGAAAACACCCGGTCCCCCGCGGACAAGGCGACGGCGGTCGTCGAGATGCTCGGTCTCGGCGAGGGCGTCGCCGAGAGCCTGCGACAGCAACCGACGCGCACCCCGGACGAGGCCGCGACCAGTGACCCCACCATCTATCGCTTCTACGAGGCCCTCGACGTCTACGGTCCTGCCCTCAAGGAACTCATCCACGAGGAGTTCGGCGACGGGATCATGAGCGCGATCAACTTCAAGGTCGACATCTCGCGTCGCGCCGACCCGGGCGGTGACCGGGTCGTCGTGACCTTCGACGGGAAGTTCCTCGACTACAACTGGTGATCCCGACGGATGACCAGGTCGCGGCCACGACGGCCAGACGCGAGAACACCGTGACCATTTCCTTACGATTCGTTTACTTCGCATCAAGCAACTAATCTGGGCCTCCTACGACCGCTCGTCAGGAGGCTCAGATGACTTCGCTCGACGCCACGACCACAGAGCCGGAGCGGACCGAGGACACCAGCGAGACCGCCGCGCTCTACCGGGACCTCGTTCGTGTCTTTCGCACGCTGCGGACCGCCGGCAGCAGCGACGACCTCACCGCCGGCCTCAGCTCCGCACTCTGGACCGTCATCAACCACGGTCCGTTACGACTGTCGACTCTCGCCGACATCGAGTCGGTCGGCATGCCCACCGCCTCGCGGGTCGTCGCCAATCTCGAACAGCGTGGTCTTGTCGAGCGCACCGTCGATCCCGACGACGGTCGTGCACGCCTCCTCCAGGCGACCACGGCCGGCATCGCGGTGATCAACCATGCCAGCTCGGCGAAATCACGGCTCCTCTCCGAAGCGATCGCGGCGTTGGACCCGTCGACACGCGAACACCTCGCACCGACGATCGCTGCTCTTGCCGACGCGCTGTGCAGTCGCGACGCACCGGGGCCCGAACCGGCGGATTGAGCCCGCTCCCCCGTATCCGCCGTTCAGCACCTCACCAGTCCAGGAGCACCATGACACCCGCACTCGCCGCACCGGCTTCGACGGCCGACGACCACGGCCCGCACTACAAATGGATCGCGTTGTCCAACACCACTCTCGGCATGCTGATCGCCACGATCAACTCGTCGATCGTGTTGATCGCACTACCCGACATCTTTCGCGGCATCCACCTCAATCCGCTCGAGCCCCAGAACACCAGCTACCTGCTGTGGATGATGATGGGCTTCCTCGTGGTGACCGCCGTACTCGTCGTCAGCTTCGGCCGGCTCGGTGACATGTTCGGCCGGGCGCGCATGTACAACATGGGCTTCCTCATCTTCACGATCTCGTCGATCTTCCTGGCCGTCACCTGGTTCGACGGTTCCGCCGCCGCGATCTGGCTCATCTTCTGGCGGGTCATCCAGGGCATCGGCGGCGCGTTCCTGATGGCCAACTCGTCGGCGATCCTCACCGACGCCTTCCCCACCGAACAGCGCGGTCTCGCCCTGGGTATCAACGGCGTCGCGGCGATCGCCGGCTCATTTCTCGGCCTGCTCGTCGGAGGCGTGCTGGCACCGATCCACTGGCACTTGATCTTCCTGGTCTCGGTGCCGTTCGGCGTACTGGGCACCGTCTGGGCATATCTGAAGCTCAAGGACACCGGCGTGCGCAAGCACGCGGAGATGGACTGGTGGGGCAATGTGACCTTCGCGGTCGGACTCGTGGCCGTCCTCGTCGGGATCACCTACGGCATCCAGCCCTACGGTGACAGCGCGATGGGCTGGACTTCGCCGATGGTGCTGAGCTGTCTCATCGGCGGCGGACTCGTGCTCGCGGCGTTCGTGCTCATCGAGACCAAGGTCGCCGAGCCACTGTTCGACCTGCACCTGTTTGCCAATCGCTCGTTCACCTTCGGCAACATCGCCAATCTGACGGCGTCGATCGGCCGCGGTGGCCTGCAGTTCATCCTGATCATCTGGCTGCAGGGCATCTGGCTGCCGCAGCACGGCTACACCTTCGAGAAGACCCCGCTGTGGGCCGCGATCTACATGGTCCCGATGACCGTCGGATTCCTTTTGACCGCACCGGTTTCCGGCGCCCTCTCGGACCGCATGGGTACCAAGTGGTTCACCACCACGGGGATGGTCCTCACCGCGGGCACCTTCGCCGCCCTCGTCGCACTCCCGGTCGACTTCTCCTATCCCGCATTCGCGATCATTCTGCTGCTCAACGGGATCGGAATGGGTCTGTTCTCGTCGCCGAACCGCGCCGAGGTGATGAACAGCCTGCCCGTCGACGCCCGCGGTTCCGGCTCGGGCATGATGACGACCTTCCAGAACGCGGCGATGGTGCTGTCGATCGGGCTGTTCTTCAGCCTGATGATCAGCGGCCTGGCGACCCACCTGCCCGACACGATGCAGTCCGGTCTCCTCGCCAACGGCGTCCCGGCGGCAGATGCCGCACAGATCGCGCAACTCCCCGCGGTCGCGGTCCTGTTCGCCGCCTTCCTGGGATACAACCCGATCGAGATGCTCCTCGGCGATCAGCTGACCGGTTTGCCCGACGCCAGTCGCGAGACCCTCACCGGCCTCGACTTCTTCCCGCACCTCATCAGCTCGCCGTTCGCCGACGGCCTGTCGGCCGCGTTCACCTTCGCCATCGTGTGTTGCGTGATCGGTGCCGTCGCTTCGCTGTTCACCAACCCGCGGAGGCCAGGCGGGTCGGAGTCCGTGGACACGATGTCGGCGACCCCGCAGCGTAACGGGGAATCCGCCGGCGCGTCGCTCGCCGCGGTCGCCGCGGAGTCCGGGGAGTCGCCGGCGGACCTGGTCGACGCCGACTCGCGCCCCGGTACATAGCAGTCAGGCGCGCTCGACCGGCATCCAGATCTCCGCGTCCGCCCGGGACTCCGTCAGTTCCAGGTAGCGAACGAACGTGGGCCCGGGTCGCAGTCGCCACGGATTCGACGGGAACCACTCGGTTGCCGTTGCCGCCCAGGTTTCCTGGAGCGCAGCCGGGAACGGCCCGGACGAGCGGAACGTCGCCCACGCACCCGGGGCCACCGCGATGGTCGACAGATCCGCAGGGACCGTCGAATCCTCCTGCACCGCAACACCGTGTAGGTACGTGATCGGTGTACCCTCCGGTGCGTCGGGCGGGTTCCCGTCGGTGACGGCGAGGATACCCGCGGGCTCGGCGTTGTTGAACGTCTTGAGTCGCGCGTGTTCCGCGGGTGCGATCGACGCGATGTGCTGCTGGATGTGCGGATTGACTCCCTGGTAGACGAGCGGCACCTCGGCGGCGTGTCCGGCGAGTACGAATGCGGGTCGGTCGGTGATCGTGACGTCCATCGGACGGCTCCCTTCAACGGTCAGGCGGAACCTGAGTACGGCTTGTGTGGCGAAAGGACCGCCATGCGTTCGCACGTCCGACGGCGACGCACCGTGAACCGACCGGAATGCCCGACCGAACGCCTCGACCGACGAATAGCCGTAGCACACCGCGATGTCCAGCAGGCTGGTGTCACTGCTCACGAGATCGGTTGCCGCGAGCGTCATCCGACGACGCCGCACATACTCCGAGAACGGAACTCCGGCGAGCGTGGCGAACATCCGGCGCAGGTGATACTCGGTTGTCCCGTGGGACCGGGCGAAACCGGGGACGTCGATCGTCTCGTCGGTGTGCCCGTCGACGAGGTCGACGAGTTCGTTGAGCGTGCGGATCATGGCTCTCCTTTCGCCCATGATCATGGTCGCTCAGCGTGCCTCGTACCCGATCGTTGGCGATCAGAAACTGTCAGGCCTGCCGGCGTCGACGCCAGGTTTTCCGCAACTCCGGCGAAAGCGACTGTGGAACCGACCGATTCGCCGGCGGACGCCCCTTGTGTCCGGCACCCAGCAGTCGCATACTCGAACCACGAGTCGGTCGGCTCAGCATTTCTACGACGGAACATCATGCGGCGACCCTTCGAACTGCCCGACCGGCGGGACCACGCGGATGAGATCAACGCGCGGATCCTCGCCCCAACCGCTCCGTGGGCATCAAGTTCGTTTCCGACACAAAGCTTCTCACGCCCAGGCTCACTCGTGTGCCTTCGCGCTTTTGCGAGGCACTGTGGCGCCATCCGGCCAGCCGGTCCGTATCCCGACCGTCAGATGAGAGGAAAGAACGATGTCCACCACCTCGCAGCCATCCGGAACACACGAACCCGCCGAGACACGAAGCATGGGGGTCGTGCACAGCGCGCTGCGCCGCGACCTGAAGCGAACCCGCGTCGTTCTCGAATCGCCGCCGTATCCCGACGACGCACGCCGACGGGCTCTCGCGGACCACGTCGAATGGATGATGTCCTTTCTGCACGCACATCACACCGCCGAGGACACCGGTCTCTGGCCGCTGATCCGCTCGAGGAACCCCGCCGCCGCCGAGCTCCTCGACCAGATGGCGGCCGACCACCGGCGTATCGGTCCGGCCATCGACGCGCTGAACGAGGCCGCATCCGCGTACCGGACCGACCCGGGTGCGCGCGAGCAACTGCTGGGCGCGCTGGACGACCTCACCGACGTCCTCCTGCCGCACCTCGAGCGAGAGGAACTCGAGATGATGCCGGTCGTCGCGGCCACCATCGACACCGCCACGTACCTCGAGGTCGAGAGCAAATACTTCGTCAAACCGAAGGGGTTCGTCGAACTCGGTCGAGAGGCCCATTTCCTCGTCGACGGCGTCGACGAGGAAACCCGCGACTTCATGTTCGGCTTGGTGCCGCCGATACCACGATTCCTTCTGGATCACGGGTTCAAGCGCAGCTATCGTCACCGCTCCGAACTGCTCTGGGACGACGGGCCGGCGTCGCGGATCCGCCCGATCACGATCCAGCAGAAGAAGGCCTCCTGAGGCAAACCGGGGCGTTCTCCAGAAATCCCTGAGATTCGGCCCCGGGTTGACAGGAAATCCGCAGCCAACTGACGACCTGCTCTCATACAGTCCCGGCACCGTGGTGACGTGAACGCATCTCAGTCCTCCGGCGACGACTCACCGGCCCCCGAACACCGTGCGCATCCGTACCCCACCGCCCCGCTCTACGGCCGGTGGGACGGCGACCCGATCACCTCACCGCCCGCGTCGAGCTCACCTCCGCGGGTCGGCGGCGTGACGAAGCCGATCGTCGTGACCGCCCTGCTGGCGGGCCTGCTCGGCGGCGCGATCGGAGTCGGCGGCAGCGCCCTGCTCGACCAGCACGGCAGTCCCTCGGCGCCGACCCTGAGCTCGCAACCGGCGAACACCGTGAACGCCGCCGACGTCAAGCCGGGGTCGGTGACCTACGCGGCGCAGGTGGCGTCGAGGTCGGCGGCGGACATCAAGGTCCAGACGGCCCGCGGAACCGCCGTGGGCAGCGGGATCGTGCTCTCGCAGGACGGATACGTCCTGACCAACCACCACGTGGTCGCCGGCGCCGGCTCCGGCAGCAAGATCACGGTCACCACCAGCGACGGCAAGCAGCATTCCGCGACGATCACCGGCAGCTCGCCGTCGTACGACCTCGCCGTGATCAAGCTCGACGGTGCGTCGGGACTGACCCCCGCGGTGCTCGGCGACTCGGACGCGCTGCAGGTCGGCGAGCAGGTGGTGGCCGTCGGCAGCCCGGACGCCCTGACCAACACCGTCACCTCCGGCATCATCAGCGCATTGTCACGCACGGTGACCGCCGCCGACGAAAGCGGTTCGGCGGTCACGGTGTACAACGGCCTGCAGACCGACACCCCGATCAACCCGGGCAATTCCGGTGGGCCCCTGGTGAATCTGCAGGGCCAGGTGGTCGCCGTGAACTCCGCCGTCGACACGGGGCAGGCAGCCAGCGGCGGACCTCAGTCCTTCGGACTCGGTTTCGCCATCCCGATCAACACTGCCAAGCGCATCGCGAACCAGCTGCTACAGAACGGAGAGGCGACCAAACCCGTTCTCGGCGTGTCGGGTTCGCTGTCGTCCACCGGTGCCGAGGACGGCGCGACCGTGTCATCGGTGGAGAACGGCGGACCCGCGGCGAAAGCCGGTATCTCTCGCGGAGACGTGATCACGAAGGTCGGCGACACCCCCGTCGCCGACTATGCCGATCTGATGGCGCAGGTGCTCACGCATGCGCCGGGTGAAACCGTGCCGGTCACCGTCGGCTCGGGGTCGGACGCACGCACCGTGAAGGTGAAGCTCGGCAGCATCGTCGACAAGCAGCAGACCACGGTGCCCGAGTCGGGCGGCGGCTCCGACGGCGGGCCGGACGGATCTCGACTTCCCTTCGGCATCAATCCGTTCGGACAGGTTCCGTGACCGCCTGACGGGTGCTGTCCACACCTTCGTCTGATAACCCTTGTATTGAAAACAAGGCAGGCGCATACTTCGGATATGGGTACGTCCGATCGGCCCGCATCCGCAGCGACGGCCACCCGGAGGAGTTACGACTCAACCCTCCGGCGGAGCCAGGCGGAGCAGACCCGCGTGCAGATCCTCGAGGCCGCCACTCGCCTGTTCGCCGAGCGCGGCTGGTCCGTCGGGGTGCGCGAGATCGCTGCTGAGGCCGGCGTGTCCTTCGAGACGGTCTATGCGAAGTTCGGTTCCAAGACACGCCTGTTCCTCACGGCATTCGACGTGGCGGTCGTCGGCGACGATCGGCCTGTCGCGCTCGCCCAGCGTCCGGAGTTCGCCGCGCTGTCCGCCGGCGACCGCCGTGAACGCGCCGCGGCCGGAGCCGCCCTGGCCGCCGACATCTACGCACGCACCGCTGGTCTGTACCGGGCGCTGCGCGAAGGCGCCTCCTTCGACCCCGAACTCGCATCCAGGCTCGTCGAGGCGTACCGCCGTCAGCGTTCAGATGTGCGGGCCGCGGGTGAGGCTGTCGCCGGACGCACGCTCGCCGCCGATGAAGCCGAGGGATTGTGGGCGGTGATCAGCACAGAGGTCTACGACCTGCTCGTCAACAACGCGGGGTGGACCCACATCCGCTATCGGAACTGGATCGCCGACGCCACCGTGCGACTACTCGGCCCAGATTGACGTCAGCCCTTCGATCGAGAGGACAGGGCCATGTCCACCACCACACGCGAACCCGCCGACACACGAAGCATGGGCATCGTGCACAGCGCACTACGACGCGACCTGCGGCGAGCCCGCGTCGTCATCGGATCACCGCCTTATCCCGAAGACGCCCGCCGACGAGCCATCGCCGACCACATCACCTGGATGATGGGCTTCCTCCACATGCATCACACGGGCGAGGACAAGGGGTTGTGGCCTCTCGTCCGGTCGAGAAACCCCGACGCCGCAGCCCTTCTCGACGACATGGAAGCCGATCATCTCCGGATCGCTCCGGCCGTCGACGCGTTGATCGAAGCGACCTCCGCCTACCGTCGGGACCCACAGGCACGGGACACCCTGCTCGACGCGCTGGAACGGCTGTCAGAGGTACTGCTCCCCCATCTCGAACGCGAGGAACTCGAGGCGATGCCGGTGGTCGCGGCCGCGATCAGCACCGCGGAGTTCCTGGACGTCGAACACGAATTCTTCGTCAAGCCAAAGGGATTCGCCGAACTCGGCCGCGAGGGTCACTGGGTCGTCGACGGTCTGGGAGATGAAGACCGGGAACTGATCTACGGCGTGGTGCCGGCCGTACCCAGGTTCATCCTCATCCACGGCTTCGCACGCGCCTACCGGCGTCGGGCCGAGCTCATGTGGGGGCATGGTCCGGCGTCGAGGATCGGTCCGGTGACCGTCGACGCGAAGAACCCGTCATGACACGCCGTCTCGCCCACCAGGGCCGCACCGAGTCGTATGCCGACGCACCACCCGAGGCCGTCTTCGACATCGTCTCCGATGTGACCCGGGTCGGCGAGTGGAGCCACGAGTGCCGAGGCGCGCACTGGGTCGGCGCCGAGAGGGAGGCAGCTCCCGGCGTACGATTCCGCGGCACCAACAGGTCCGGCATCTACCTGTGGAGCCGGTCGTGCGTGTTCACCACGGTCGAGCGACCACATGTACTGGCCTGGAAGACCATCGGGCTGATGGGCAAGATCGACAGCACCGAATGGCGGATCACTCTCGAGCCCGAAGCGGGCGGCGCGCGGATCGTTCAGACCTACGACTTGCTCCATGTCGCACCGGGTTTCGACCGCATCTACTGGTTCCTCATCAAAGGCCACCGAGACCGCAGGGTTGCGCTCGCCGCGGATCTCGATCGCCTGGCAGCGCTCGCGGCCGCACTCAGCCGACGGTGAGGATCGCCAACCGCGGTCATCCGCGGTCACCCTCGTCGTCGACCACGCCGATGTCCTCGTTCCACAGGCCGGGATCGGCCGCGATGAACTCCGACATCATCGCCGTGCAACGTTCGTCGTCGAGGATCGTGACCGACACCCCGAGGTCGGCGAGCCAGTCCTCTCCGCCCTGAAACGAACGGTTCTCGCCGATCACCACCGATCCGATGCCGAACTGCCGGATCAGTCCGCTGCAGTACCAGCAGGGCGCGAGGGTCGTCACCATGATCGTCGACGAGTAGTCCCGTTGCCGACCGGCCGCACGGAAGGCGTCGGTCTCCGCATGCGCCGACGGATCATCCTGCTGGACACGGCGATTCCGACCCTCACCGAGGAGGGTCCCGTCGGCGGCGAACAAGGCCGCACCGATCGGGATGCCACCCTCCTCGAGACCCGACCGGGCCTGCCGATAGGCGGTGTCCATCAGATGCGAGAGATCGAGACCGGAGGGGAGGTCCGCGGGAGAACTCATCTGGCAAGAATTGCCGATCGGGACCTCAAGCGGCAACTGGGGACTGCGCCGTCCTGCACCGCGCCGAGACATTCACAGCCACACGACACACCTACGACGACGATCGACCGACACCAGCGAGATCACCCGCCGATCACAGGGGCAGGCATCTGCCTTTCAACGGCAGCACGCCGGGTCGAGCACCTGGCGCAACGCCTGGAGTGCGTCGACGTGGGCACGGTAATAGACGTTCATGCCGCGACGCTCGGGCCGGACCATGCCGGCTTTCTTGAGTTGACCGAGGTGGTGGCTGACGGTGGGTTCGGACAGCCCGACGGCGGTGGCCAGGTCGCAGGTGCAGACCTCGCCGGCCCCGTCGGTGAGCAGGATCGACATCAGCTTGATCCGCACCGGATCAGCGAGCGCTTTGAGTCGCAAGGCGATTTCCAGTGCGGCGTCGTCGTCGAGCGGTGCGGCCGACACCGGTTCGCAGCAGATGGGGTCGATCATGTCGATGACCGGGAGCGCCTTGGGCATGACGGCCATCCTACCCACATCATTGACATATGTCGAAGAGGTTGGCACTCTGGACACAGTCAGTAATTCGATATATGTCGCACAGGTGGAGGTAGTCATGTCGCGTATGCAGCTCGCACTCAACGTTGATGATCTGAATCAAGCGGTCGAGTTCTACTCGAAGTTGTTCAATGTCGCCCCGGCCAAACGGAAGCCGGGTTACGCGAACTTTGCGGTCGCCGAGCCGCCGCTGAAGCTGGTGCTGTTGGAGAACCCGGGCAAGGGCGGCACGATCAACCACCTCGGCGTGGAAGTCGAGTCCAGCGATCAGGTGCACGCCGAGATCGCCCGACTCAGCGGTGAAGGCCTGTTCACCGAGGAAGAGATCAATACCACGTGTTGTTTCGCCACCCAGGACAAAGTCTGGGTGACGGGTCCGGCAGGTGAGAAGTGGGAGGTCTACACCGTCCTGGCCGACTCCGACACCTTCGGGACCAGCCCAACTCTGCTGGCTGACAGCGCGACCGGCGATTCGACCGACTCGCCGGCGTGTTGTGGCACTGCCGGTGCCCCCGAGGCCGACCAACCCGCACCGAGTGCGTCCACCTGCTGCTGACATGTCCCGAACCCGTCGGCGGGCAGCAGTGCTGTTGGTGCCCGCCGACGGCTCAGGCGTGGTCGGCCAGGCGCGCGGTGAGGTCGGTGAGGCGAGCGGCGATGTCGTCGCGGATCAGACGCATGCGCTCGATGCCATCGATCCCGCGTGCGGAGGGTTCATCGGTCTCCCAGACCTCGACAACGGCCCCATCTGGCGGGGTGACGTGCGCGGACGTTCCCAGCACGACCGTGAGGTCGGCGTCGCGCATCAGGTCGTCGGTGAGTTGGCGTGGCGTATGCCCGTCGATGTCCACGCCGACTTCGGCGAGCACCTGAGCAGACAGGTCGTTGACATGCTTGCCGATCGCGGCGTCGGTTCCGGCGGAGGAGGCGTTGATCGCGCCGGCGCCCAACGTGCTCGACAGGCCCTGGGCCATGACCGATTTACCTCGATTGCTCACGCACACGAACAGAACCGATCGTGATGTGCTCATCGCACGCTCTGTTCCGTGCCGGCGGGCGCGATCTCGGCGAGCAGGTCGACCACCAGCGATCGGATCTGATCGCGGATAGGGCGCACCGCGTCGATACCCTGGCCGGCGGGGTCTGCCAGTGCCCAGTCGCGGTAGTCGACCCCGGGAAACACCGGGCAGGCGTCGCCGCAGCCCATGGTGATGACCACGTCGGAGCGCTCGACGGTGTCGGGGGTAAGGATCTTCGGAGCTTGGTCGGAGATGTCGATCCCGACCTCGGCCATGGCCTCCACGGCCACGGGGTTGATGGCTTCCGCCGGCGCGGACCCCGCAGAGCGAACCTCGACCCGACCGCCGCCCAGCGCGGTGAGAAACCCGGCGGCCATCTGAGAACGGCCGGCGTTGTGGACGCAGACGAACAACACACTCGGTATCGGTGCAGGCATGGCGTGGCTTCCTTTTGGGTGTGAGAGGAGGTTATGCGTGTGGTGCGGGACGAGGTCCTCGAGCAAGCTCAGGACGTGTGCGGGCCGGTGAAGCGCTTGCGCAACGCCAGCGAGACGTAGACCAACCCCACGAGGACCGGGACCTCGATCAACGGGCCCACGACCCCGGCCAATGCCTGTCCCGAGGTGGCGCCATACGTTGCGATCGCGACCGCGATAGCCAGTTCGAAGTTGTTGCCGGCAGCAGTGAACGCCATCGTCGTGGTGCGTTCATACCCGAGTTTCATGGCCGCACCGAATGCATAACCGCCGCCCCACATCACCGCGAAGTACACCAGCAGCGGGATCGCGATGCGGACGACATCGAGCGGTTGGGAGGTGATCTGATCACCTTGCAGGGCAAAGAGAATCACGATGGTGAACAGCAACCCGTACAGCGCCCACGGACCGATCCTGGGAATGAACGTCGACTCATACCAATCGCGACCCCTGGTCCGCTCCCCCAGATATCGGGACAGCAATCCGGCGGCCAGCGGGATGCCCAGGAAGACCAGCACCGATTTGGCGATCTGCCACGGAGAGGCATCGATCGTTGTCTGCTCCAGACCCAGCCAACCCGGCAAGACCGAGAGGTAGAACCAGCCCAGGACGGCAAACATCACGACCTGGAACACCGAGTTGATCGCCACCAACACTGCAGCTGCTTCACGGTCACCGCACGCCAGGTCGTTCCAGATGATCACCATCGCGATGCATCGCGCCAACCCGACGATGATCAGACCGGTGCGGTACTCGGGCAGGTCGGCGAGGAAGATCCAGGCCAGAGCGAACATCAACGCAGGGCCCACGACCCAGTTCAAGACCAGCGATCCGATGAGGAGTCGCTTGTCTCCGGTCACGGTGTCGAGGCGGTCGTAGCGGACCTTCGCCAGAACCGGATACATCATGATCAGCAGACCGATCGCGATGGGTAACGAGACGCCATCGATCGAGATGGCCGACAGCACATCGTTCAACCCGGGGATCAACCGGCCCAGGAGCAGGCCGGCGACCATCGCCACCCCGATCCACACCGGCAGGAACCGGTCAAGGGTGGAGAGTTTGCCGACGACCGCGGGGTGCTCGGAAGTGTTCGATGCGGCACTCACGCGATCACCAACGTGTCCGCGGTGGGATCCGCCGAGCTCAGAATGGCCGAGAGCTGCTGCAACGCAGCAGGAATGACCCAGTAGTACACCCAGGTGCCCCGGCGCTCACAATCCAGCAGACCCGCCTGCCGCAACACCTTGAGATGGTGCGAGATGGTGGGCTGGGACAAATCGAACGATCCCGAGATGTCGCACACGCAGGCCTCCCCGCCGGCGTGGCTGGCCACCAGGCTCAGCAACCGCAATCGCACCGGATCGCCCATCGCCTTGAACATGCGCGCCAACTCCACCGTCGCATCGACACTGAGAGGCTCCTGCACCAACGGCGTACAACACGCCTCGCCCGCCACGTCAGGCAGCCGGTCCTGATTCGACATGCATCTATATTGACAGACCTCGAACCGCCGACCAAATGAACATCGGTCGAACGCCGGCGGCGAAACACACGGCGTCCGGGCGACGTCGAGCTATCGATTCCTGCTACTGCATGACGGTCGCCATCGTCGGCACGCGGGCCTACCTTGGAGATCAGCCGGTACAGCAGTCCGACGTTTCAACGGCCCGCCCAGCGTCGGGCCTCGGTGCGAAGGAGTCGCGCCATGACCGGTCCGTCCGATGGCGACACGGTGGCGGCACCCCGGGACATTCCCGAGACCGTCGGATACGGACTCAAACGCCTCTTGCTCGGTAAACCGCTCATCAACGAGCGTCTGCGCGCCGAGAAGCTGAGCAATCCGGTGGCGCTGGGAGTGCTCGCCCCCGACGCGATCTCCTCCACCGCGTACGGCACCGAGGAAATTCTCATCGAACTCCTTCCCGCGGCGGGCCTCGCCGCGTTCGCGCTGCTGCTACCACTCACCGGCGTCATTCTCGCGATCCTCGTGCTGGTGGCGGCGTCCTATCGGCAGGTCGTCATGGCGTACACCCGAGCGGGCGGTTCGTATGTGGTCTCGCGGGAGAACTTCGGGCCGCGGGTGGCTCAGGTCGCCGCGGCGGCGCTGCTGATCGACTACGTGGTGACCGTCGCCGTCCAGGCCGCGGCCGGGACCGTCGCCGTCGTCTCGGCCGTCAGGCCGCTCGGTCCCTACAGCCTCGAGATCACCGTGACCATCGTGATCCTGATGTGCTGGGCGAATCTCCGGGGGCTTCGCGAAGCCGGTCGGGCCTTCGCGGTGCCCACCTACTTCTTCGCCGGGATGGTGCTGCTGATGATCGGGACCGGTCTCGTTCGCGAGTTCACCGTCGGTCTACCGCAGTACCACCCGGCCACCCTGGCCGGAACCGTCCCGGTCCATCAGGGAAGCGGTCTGATCGCGGGGGCGACCCTGCTCATCTTCCTGCGTGCCTTCGCCAACGGTGGGTCGTCGCTGACCGGGGTCGAAGCGATCTCCAACACGGTCAACTCGTTCCGAAAGCCACAGGGAGTCAACGCTCGCCGCGTCCTGACGGTGATGGCCTGCCTGCTCGGCTCCCTCCTCGCCGGCGTGGCCTGGCTCGCACACGTCACCCACGCGACCCCGTACTCCGCGGGTTATCCCTCGGTGTTGTCCGAGATCGCACGACTGGTGTTCGGCAACGGCGCAATCGGCACCACGATGTACGTACTGATGCAGATCGCCACCGCCGCGATCCTGTTCACCGGCGCCAACACCAGTTTCAACGGCTTCCCGGCGCTCGCGAGCTTTGTTGCCGAGGACCGTTTCCTCCCCCGCCAGCTCACAACCCGTGGCCATCGACTGGTGTTCTCGAACGGGATAATCATTCTCACCGTTCTGGCCGTCACCCTGCTGGTCGTCACCGGAGGCTCGGTCAACGCACTGATCCCCTTTTACGCAATCGGCGTCTTCACCGGCTTCGCCATGGCCGGGTACGGAATGACGAAACATCATCTGAGACAACGGGAGCCGAAATGGCGTCGCCGGCTGGCCGTCAATTTCTCGGCCGGCGTCCTCTCCACGCTCGTCGTCGGGATCTTCGCCATCGCGAAATTCACCGAGGGCGCCTGGCTCGTGGTGATCGTCTTCCCGCTGCTCGTTCTCGCCCTGATGCGATTGAACCGTGAATATCGTTCCGAGGCAGCCATTCTCGAAGAGTTCCGCACCAACCGCCCCGAACAGGTCGTCTACGCGCACCATCACGTCTTCGCACTCGTCAACGCCGTCGATCTCGCCGTGCTGGAAGCACTACGGTACGGACGCAGCATGCGCCCCGACGACCTCGTCGCCGTCCACCTCATGGTCGACGCCGCGAAGGCCAAACGCATTCAGGAACGTTGGGACTACTACGGTCTCACGGTTCCGCTACGTGTGGTCGACTGTCCCGACCGCCGTCTCGGACGGGCGTTGCAGCGCATCGTGCTGGAGGCGCTCGCCGAACAGCCCCGAACCCACGTGACGGTTCTGCTCCCCCGCCGCTCGTACGCACCGGTGCTCGGTCGGCTCCTACACGACCGCACCGCCGACCGGCTGTCCAGAGCGGTCAGCGAGGTCCCGCACGCGGCGGCGACCATCGTGCCCTTCGACGTCGAAGCCGAAGTGCGACGGGCATTTCCCGATGAGCTCGAAGCCCGACTGGGTTCACGTATCGACGCCGCCCTCACCCGACTCTCCCGGGAGGAAGAGGCCACCGTCGAGGAGGCCGAGCACCCGGACGCGACAACGGTCGATGCCCGCCACCGGATACTCGAGACCGACCCGACCGAGGACAGAGCAAGATAGGTGGTCGTCAGCTCTTCGTCAGATCCTGCGCGAGCATCACGATGATGCCACTGGGACCGCGCACGTAGGTGAGCTTGTAGATGTTCTCGTAGTTCGCGACCCCGCGAAGCGGACGACATCCGTGCCGCGCGGCGATCTCGAGCGCCGCGTCGAGGTCGTCGACCGAGAACGCGACGCGGTGCATGCCGATCTCGTTGGGCAGCGTCGGCGTCGTCTCGATGGCGTCGGGATGGAGGTACTCGAACAGTTCGAGCCGGCCTTGCCCGTCGGGTGTCTGCAGCATCGCGATCTTCGCCTGGTTTCCGTCGAGACCGACTGCGGTGGACGCCCATTCGCCGCTCACCTCGTCACGGCCGACGACGCTGAGGCCGAGGTCGGTGAAGAACGCGATCGCCGCCTCGATGTCGCGGACCGCGATCCCGATGTTCTCGAGTTTGATGGCCATGTCGGCCACGGTAACTCCACCGGCGATTTCATGGCTCGAAACCGCGCTCAGCGCGGTTTCGAGCCATGGATCGGTATCGGTTCAGAGAACCTTCTTCACCACGCTCGACTTCAGTTGCATCTGACCGAAATCGGGGACCTTCGCGTCGATGTCGTGGTCGCCCACGCCGTCGGAGATCAACCGGATGTTTCGCACCTTCGTGCCGATCTTGATGACACCGCCGCCACCGCCCTTGACCTTGACGGTCTTGACGATGGTCACGGTGTCACCATCGGCGAGGACGTTGCCGACCGAATCCTTGATCTCGGTCACGGCCCCGGCGTCGGCTTCCGACGATTCATCGGCCGACCACTCGTGCCCGCACATCGGGCACACCAGGAGCGCGCCCTGCGGGTAGGTGAACTCCTGCGCACACTCCGGGCACGGAGGCAGCTGGTCAGACATGGAAGAAGCGGAACGTTTGCATGCCCATGAGCATAGCCTGCCACCTGCGCAAACATGCCAACCAGCTGGGCCTTGGACCCGAAAAGAAGGTTCGTCGGAGCTTCCTCATCTCGGCTGGACTCTCGTCGGAAACGCCGGCGCATTCAGTCCAGGATCGCCGGGCACTCGATGACCTCGATCGAGTTGCCACGAAAGAGTGTCAGGTGTGGGTGCTCGCCCAGGATGCGGACCGCGTCGTCATGGGAATCGGCCTCGACAACCGCGTATGCAACCTTGGCGTCCTCGAACTCCTCGACGCCGTCGGCGGTCACTCGACGCTTCCGGAACAGTGGGGCACCGGGATCGATCAGAGCCGTTTGATGGGCTCGTGCCCAGGCCGACCAGGCCGTCATGAAGTCGGACTGCTGCTGCTCGGTCAGCCCAACCCTGTCGATGTCGCCGGCCGAGCCGTTGAGGATCGCGAGAAATCTGGGCACACCAACACGATAGGCGTCGGGGCGAGCCGGTGCGCCGCTACACGTTGAAGCGGAACTCCACCACGTCGCCGTCCTGCATGATGTAGTCCTTGCCCTCCATGCGGACCTTGCCGGCGGCCTTGGCGGCGGCCATCGATCCGGCCTCGTCGAGGTCGGCGAAGGACACGATCTCGGCCTTGATGAAGCCCTTCTCGAAGTCGGTGTGGATGACGCCGGCCGCCTTGGGTGCGGTGTCGCCCTGGCGGATCGTCCAGGCACGCGCCTCCTTCGGACCTGCGGTGAGGTAGGTCTGCAGGCCGAGGGTGTGGAAACCGGCGCGCGCGAGGGAAGTCAGGCCGGGCTCGTCCTGGCCGATGGAGTCGAGCAGTTCCAGGGCGTCCTCCTCGTCGAGTTCGAGGAGTTCGCTCTCGACCTTCGCGTCGAGGAACACCGCGTCGGCCGGCGCGATGGCGGCGCGCAGTTCGGCCTTCTTCGCGTCGTCGGTGAGCACGCCCTCGTCGGAGTTGAACACGTAGAGGAACGGCTTCGCCGTCATCAGGTGCAGCTCGCGCACCGACGACAGGTCGAACGAATCCTTCTGCGAGAACAGCGTTTTTCCGCTGTCGAGGATCTCCTGTGCCTTCTTGGCCGCCTCGAGGGTCTCGACGAGGTCCTTGTTCTTGCGCGAGTCCTTCTCCAGACGCGGTAGTGCCTTCTCCAGCGTCTGCATGTCGGCGAGGATCAGTTCGGTCTCGATGACCTCGATGTCGGCGAACGGATCGACGCGGCCGTCGACGTGCACGACGTCACCGTCGTCGAAGACACGGACCACCTGGCAGATGGCGTCGGCCTCACGGATGTTGGCGAGGAACTGGTTGCCCATGCCCTCGCCCTCGGAGGCACCCTTGACGATGCCGGCGATGTCGACGAACGACACCGTGGCGGGCAGGATGCGCTCGCTGCCGAAGATCTCCGCGAGACGCTTCAGTCGCGCGTCGGGCAGTTCGACCACGCCCACGTTGGGCTCGATGGTGGCGAACGGGTAGTTGGCCGCCAGCACATCATTACGGGTCAGGGCGTTGAACAGGGTCGACTTACCGACGTTGGGCAGACCGACAATTCCCAGGGTGAGACTCACGGGCGACCAGTCTATCGGCACCGGCCGCGAGGCCCGACGCTGCGTCGGACCTCGTCGTGGACCCGGCGGTCAGTCCCGGTCCAGCAATCCCTTGACCGGGTTCGGCGGCTCCTTCGGCGGGTCCTTGTCAGGGACGCCCACCTGCTTGGTGACGGGCGCACCTTCGGGTGCCAGCGACTCCCCCGCGCGTTCGGCGATCCGCTCGTTCAGGTAGCGCAGCACCACCGCCAGCGACGCGACCGCGGGCACCGCGAGGAAGGCACCGGTGATACCGAACAGGGTGCCGCCCAACGTCACCGAGAGCAGCACTATCACGGCGTGCAGATCCATCGACTTCGCCTGCAACCACGGCTGCAGCACATTGCCCTCGAGCTGCTGCACCGCCAGGATGACGCCGAGCAGGATGAGCGCGGTGGTCAGGCCGTTGGACACGAGGGCGATGAGCACGGCGAGCGCTCCGGCGACGAACGCACCCACGATCGGGATGAAGCCGCCGAGGAAGGTGACCACCACCAGCACGCCGGCGAGCGGAACCCCGAGGATGAACAGGCCGAGGCCGATGAGCGCGGCGTCGACGAAGCTGACGACCGCCTGCGTCCGGATGAATCCGCCGAGGCTGTTCCACATCCGGGTCAGGACCTCACCGACGTGCGTGCCGGAGGGCTTGCCGACCGAGCGGTCGAGCCACGGCACGAACTTCGGCCCGTCCTTGAGGAAGAAGAACACCAGCACGAACGTCGTGAAGACGGTGACGAGCAGCGATGTCGCGGTGCCCACGCCGCTGAACACACCCGAGGCGATGGTCGACGCACTCGACTGCAACTTGCTCGTGATGGCGTTGACGATGTTGTCGAGCTGTTCGTCCTCGATGTTGAGCGGCGGCCCCTGAACCCAGTCCTGGAGATGCTTCACACCGTCGGTCGCCCGGTTGGCGAGTTCGGGAGCCTGGTCGACGATCGACGGCACGATCAGACCGATGACGCCTCCGAGCACACCGAGACCGATCAGCATCATCAACAACGACGACGCCGCGGCCGGGACGCCGCGGTTACGCATCCAGCGCACCGGCGGCCACAGAATGGTGCACACGATGATCGCCAGCAGGACCGGCAGCAGGATCACCCAGAACTTGCCGAGCACCCAGAAGAGCACCCACAGGGCGGCTGTCACCAGCACGATCTGCAGACCCACGGTCGCGCACGATCGCAGGCCGGCCATCATCACCTGGGCGCGCGTCGGGTACGCCTTCTCCTCGACGCCGCCGAGTACGGCATCATCCCCGAGGACGGCGTCGGCACCCACCGAGATGGAATCCGGGCTGCCGGTTCCGGCTTCGTCGTCTGCACGCTGGTCGTCCGAGCTGTCAGTCACTCGTGGATCCTCACACACCGCGATGACATCGCGGAGTCGACGCGACGGATGACGGTCGCCGCGGATGCGAACAGCTCAGGGTTGCCGCGACCGGTCAGCGTCGGCGCAGTTTGCGCCCGATGAAGCGGATCAGTGAATTGACCGCCTCGAGTTCGGCGTCGACCTGATTGAAGACCGGCGGGATGTCGTCCCGGCCACACATCTCGACATCCGGCGCGTCGAACGGCCGGTTCGGCGACTCGTCGGCCCGCTGACCATCCCACGGCACGGGCGCGATGCCTTGTTCGGCCTCTTCGGTGAGTGCGCGTCTGATGGTCTCGGGGCCGTAGAGACCCATCATCATCTCCAGGCCCCATCCGGGCAGCCCGGCGAGGGGCAGGTCGTCGTGCCGGCTTCGCCGTCGGCCATCGAACCGTGTGGACATGGCGCAATCGTGCCACAGCACTGTTACTCAGGTCACAGATTCGGCCGTAGATGTCGCGTCCGATTTCCGCCAGAAGTCGATCCCGCCGGATGTCAGAGTGGAGAGGTGACCACAGCTTCCGTCGAACACACCGTCCCGGGCTCGGCTCCGGACTTCGACCGCTGCTATCGCGCCCTCCAGGCACGGGATGCACGTTTCGACGGCCAGTTCTTCGTCACCGTCCGGACCACCGGGATCTACTGCCGTCCGTCGTGCCCCGCGCAGACGCCGCGACCACACAATGTCGCGTTCGTGCTGACCGCGGCCGCGGCCCAGCAACAGGGCTACCGTGCCTGCCGGCGATGTGCTCCCGACGCCGTCCCCGGTTCTCCGCTGTGGAATGTGAACGCCGACATGTCCGCCCGCGCGATGCGGCTGATCGCGGACGGGGTCGTCGAACGTGAGGGTGTCGGCGGTCTCGCGGCACGGCTGAAGTACTCACCCCGCCACCTCAACCGCGTCCTCACCGACCACCTGGGTGCCGGTCCGCTCGCGCTCGCCCGCGCACACCGGGCCACCAACGCCCGGGTGCTCATCCAGTGCACGGCGCTCCCGATGTCCGACGTCGCATTCGCCGCCGGCTTCGCCAGCATCCGGCAGTTCAACGACACGATCCGCGCCGTCTTCGGACTCACCCCGACCGAACTCCGTCGACTCCGCAACCGCCGCGACCGACCAGACACCGAAGCACCGTCGGCTCCGGGCAGTGTCAGTCTGCGCCTGCCGTTTCGCGCGCCCTACCGCTGGACGTGGATGCGCTGGTTTCTGTCCGCACACGCGGCAGCGGGGGTCGAGACCGTCATCGACGACGCCGACGCAGCCCTCGGTTGGCGGTTCCGGCGCGTCATCAACCTCCCGCACGGCTCGGCGATCGCCGAGATCGAACCCCATGACGACCACGTCGGTGTCGTTCTCTCCCGACTCGACATGCGCGACCTCGGTGCTGCGGTGAACCGTCTGCGTCGGCTACTCGACCTCGACGCCGACATCACCGCCGCCGCGGAGACCCTCGCCGACGACCCGACTCTCCGCCCTGTCGTCGAGACCGCGCCCGGACTCCGCGTGCCGGGCAGTCTCGACGCCGGGGAGACGATCATCCGCACCATGCTGGGACAGCAGGTCAGTCTCGCGGCCGCACGACATCAGATCGACCGACTCGTCGACGCGCTCGGCGAAGCGTTGCCCGACGGTGCCACCTCGGGCGCCGATCGGGTACCGAAGGCATTTCCCACCTCGGCCGCCATCGCGGCCGACGGACGCGAAGTGTTGCGCGGACCGCGCCGCCGGATCGACGCCGTCATCGGGGTCGCCGAGGCGCTCGCCGAAGGTCGGGTGGAACCGCATGCCGGGGTCGATGCGTCTGACTTACGTGCGCAACTGATCGAGATGCCCGGAATCGGCCCCTGGACCGCCGACATCGTCACCATGCGGGTGACGGGCGATCCCGACGTCCTGCTCGCGAACGACCTGGTCGTCGCCCGGGCCGCGGCCGACCTGGGACTCGATCTGCGCGACACACATCGCTGGGCACCGTGGCGGTCGTACGCGACGATGCACCTGTGGCGACACCGCCTCGCCGGCGCCGGCGAGGACGTATGACGAGCGGACCCCAGATGACGCCTGATCCGACGACGCCCCATCCGACACCGATTCGACTCGAACCCCGACCCGACAGGAACGCCATGTCTGCACCGTCCCCCACCGTCACCGACGGACCGACCGCCCACACCACGGCCGCCGACGACCCGGTCACCACCGGCACTGGCACCGCCGCCGGTTACGCCACCCTCGACACCCCGAACGGTCCGTTCACCGTGATCGCCGACGACTCCGAGCGCGTCCTCGCATCCGGGTGGACCGACGATCCCGCCTATCTCTCCGCACTCATCCACCGATCGTTGCGTCCGGAGTCACTGCAGCGTTCCGTGACGCTCGGGAGTCTCACCGACGCGGTGTCGGCATACTACGCGGGCGAGGTCGATGCGCCGTCCCGGGTCGAGGTGGTCCAGCTCTCCGGCGGCACCTTCCTGAACAAGGCGTGGGACGCGCTGCGTCTCGTCGAACCCGGGCGGCCGGTCACCTACACCGAGTTCGCCGAGCGCGCGGGCGAACCGGCCGCCATCCGCGCCGCGGCGACCGCGTGCGCGCGCAATGCCGCCGCACTCTTCGTGCCGTGCCACCGGGTCAAGCGCAGCGACGGCACGCTCGGTGGCTTCCGCTACGGACTGGACATCAAGAGATGGCTGCTCGACTTCGAGGCACCAGCGGAGGACTGAGCCGGACCTGCGGCGACGGCGTTTTGTCGGAGGCATCCGACACCATCAGGGCATGATCGCAGCAGCCCTGTCCCTCGTGTTCGGCGTCCTGCTCGGCATCGCGCTCGGGTGGTGGGCGCATGCCGCGCGCAGCGCCGGGGTGGTGGCCGCCGCCCGCTCCGAGGTGGAGATGCTGCGCGAGGGACGCAGCGAGGTGGCGTCGTCGTTGTCGTGGGCCACCGAGGATGCGGCACGGCGGCAGTCCACGGCGATCGGCAGCCAGGTGCAGCACATCGTGGAACCCCTACGCGCGACCCTCGCCCAGCTCTCCGACGAACTGCGGCGGGTCGAGTCCAATCGGATCGGCGCGTACGCAGGGCTCACCGAGCAGGTTCGCGGCATCCACGCGGCATCCGTCGCGCTCAACGACCAGACCCGGCAGCTCGCCAACGCACTGCACAGCTCCCACTCGCGCGGCCGCTGGGGCGAGGTGCAGCTCGAACGGGTCGTCGAACTCGCCGGCATGACCAAACACTGTGACTTCAGCACCCAGGTGTCGCTACCGGACAAGACGAAGGCCGGCGCGACGGTCCGGCCCGACCTCGTCGTCCACCTCGCGGGCGGACGCGACATCGTCGTCGACGCCAAGGTGCCCCTCGAGGCGTATCTGCGTGCCGCCGAGTCCACCGAGGCCGCCGCCCGGGATCGTCTGATCGGCGAGCATGCCCGGGCGCTGCGCGCACACATCGCCCGGTTGTCCGCGAAGTCCTACTGGACGGCCTTCGAGAACACGCCGGAGATGGTGGTGCTGTTCCTCCCCGCCGACGCGGTCCTCGAAGCCGCCGTCCGCACCGATTCCGAGGTCCTCGAATACGGGTTCGCACGCAATGTGGTGATCGCCACTCCGACGACCCTCATCGCGTTGCTCCGGACCGTCGCCCTCGGCTGGCGCCACGACGCGATGGCCCGCGACGCCGCGGTCATCCATGCCCTCGGCATGGAACTCCACCAACGTCTCGCCGGTGTACTCGGTCATCTGGGCTCGCTCGGCACATCGCTGCAGCGCACCGTCGACGCCTACAACTCGACGATCGGGTCGGTCGAGAGCCGGCTGGGCGTCACCGCCCGACGACTGGCCGAACTCGACGCCCTGGGCGAGGTCGCCGAACCGCCGCGACCCCGCGTGATCCACGACACCTGCAGGTCCGCCGAATCCGTCGCGACACCTGCGACGACATCGGCGGCCGCGTCCACGCCACGGTCCGGGGGTGGAGCGTTTTCCGCCGATGAACCGGTACCGTGACCATGTGCCTTCCCCGCAACGCCTACAGACGGCGGTACCCCTGGACCAGCAGTCCGTGCTGCCCGCGGTCCGCGGTGTGCCGTGGTGGGGTGCCGTTCTCCTGGCAACCGGGATCACGGCCCTCGGTGCGGCGATCGACGCCGGCAGCAACGACTCGCTCGGCGGGATCTACAAGTTCTGTTATCTCGTCGGCTGTGTCCTCGCCGCTCTGGCCGTGCGTCGACGCGCACTGTTCACCGCTGCCGCCCAGCCGCCGCTGATCGCGTTCTTCGTCAGTATCGTCACGCTGTACGGCCTCAATTCCGAGCAGGCGTCGTCCGGTCTGAAGAGCCTGATCTTCAAGGTTCTGCTGCCGATCGCCGCGGATTTCCCCTGGATGCTGACGGTCTTCCTCGTCACGTTGGCCATGGTGCTCGTCCGCTGGTTCCTGACCCGCGGCGACGACGACAAGAACTCCGGTGGTCGGGAGAAGCCGACCGGGTCCCGCGGTGCGTCGACTCGCGCGAGCCGAGACAAGACCGACCGCGCCAAGACCGGCGAGTCGACCGAGCGCGCGACGACGCATCGTCGGGCCAAGAGCAGCACGGCCCAGCAGGCCGGCGCCGGCCAGACCGCCAAGGCGCCGTCGAACCGGTCGCGCCCCCAGCGCTCCCGTCCCGGCTCCTCTTCCGAACGCCCGGCCTCGTCGGCGCGTACGGCGACCGTCGAACGAACCCAGCGGACCCCGGCAACCGCGCGCCCGACGGTGGCGGATCTCGCCGCACCCGACCTCACCCCGTCGGACGCACCGCTCTCGGGTCAGTCCGACACGCCTCGTACCGACCCCGCCCCGTCCGGGTTCCAGACGTACGAGTCGGCCACCGACGCCGGTCCGGCAGGCGTCGCCGACACCCGCTCCTGACGCGCGCAGAGTCGCCACCTCCGGTCGCACGCGCCAGGCGGATTCAACCGGTCGCTGCACCAGCGGGGTCTCCGGCGAGCGTCAGCCGCCGGCGTTGAGTTCGATCCAGTGCCCCAGCTTTCGGGCCGCGGCGTCGACCAGCTCGGGCCACTCCATCGCACCCTCGTCGGCGTTGTCGGTGACCGCCTTGACGAGCCGGCACGGGATCCCGAACTGCGCGCTCACATGGGCGACCGCGCATCCCTCCATGTCGACGAGGTCCGCGTGGCGTGCCAGCTGGGCCCGCCGCACCGGGTCGGCGACGAAGGTGTCCCCCGAGGCCAGCACCGTTCCGTCACCGTCCGGGAGTTCCCAGCGGTCGATCATCTCGTAGCCCATGGCGCGTAGTTCCGCGCTGCTGATGTCGTGTTCGAGCACCGATGACGGGATGAACAGATCGCGCCCGGGACCGACGACTCCGTCCCGCAGAACCCCCGCGGTGCCGATGTTGATCACCTGCCGGACCGGTGCACCGGCGGCGAGCTCGCGACTCAACGCCATCGTCGCCCGGACCTTGCCGATCCCGGTGATGAGCAACCGCGAACCCGCCGGCAGATGCCGCGCCTCGGCGCGGGTCGCCGACACGATCAGAACACTTCCGGACACACCACTCCGCACACCGTCATCAGACACCGGGTGATTATCGCGTGCGTCATCCGCGCGCGAGCGCCGAGGACGCCCGAGCGGCCCGGCCCAGAGCGGTGCCGTAGCCCGGTCCGTGCCCGGCGGCGTGCACCGCGAGCGGGTGCAGTTGGTGGACCTCGACCCTGTCCTGCCAACCGGGAACCAAGGGGTGCGTCTCCTGATAGCCGTCGATGATCTCGTCGAGCAGCGGGCAGCCGAAGAGCGCGAGCATCGCGAGGTCGGTCTCCCGGTGGCCCCCGTGTGCGGCGGGGTCGATCATCACGACGCCCTGGGAGGTCCAGAGCACGTTGCCGTTCCACAGATCGCCGTGGATGCGGGCCGCGGGTTCGTCGTCGTCGAACGCTCCGCTCGCGACCAGCTCGCAGGCGGCGCGAACGGCATCCTCGTCCTCGGCGGTCAGATTGCCGGCCTCCCGTGCCGGACGCAGATACGGCTCGACGCGTTCCCGCGCGTAGAACTCGCCCCACGAGTCGTATTCGATCGAACTGAGCGGGCGCCGGCCGATGAACAGCCGGCCGTCGAAACCCGCGGGCGGCGAACCGAACCGCGGGGCACCGGCGTCGTGCATGCCCGCTAGCGCAGCTCCGAAGGCCCGGGCGGCCTCGCGATCCGGACGCGTCGTGTCGAGGTACTCGAGTTCGATGGCGTCCTCGCTCACCGCGAGCACCTTCGCCACCGGTGCGCCGGAGTCGGCGAGCCAGCGCAACCCGGCGACCTCGGCCGCGAAGAAGTCCCGGTGACCGCCCGGCGGGCCGCTGCCCCGCAGCGTCTTACGGAAGACGCGGCTCACTGCGCCGAATGGTGGTCGCGTGCCCGCTCCTCGAGCGTCGTGCCGCTGACCCGCGCGAGCTTGTCGAAGCGATCGTTGGCCACCCGCATCGCGATCTCGTAGGGCAGGGCGAACTTCCGCGCCCACCAGTATCCGAACCGGATGTCGAACGACGTGTAGACCATGAACCGATTCTTGCGGATCCCCTTGAGGATCGCCGCGGCCGCGGTCTCGGGTGACACCGCGACCTTGTGGAAGTTGTTGATGGCGGCCTTGACTCGCGGGTCGTCACGGTCGACGCCGACGATCTCGACGGTGTCGACCAGCGGGGTGTCCACACCGCCCGGACACACCAGCGACACCCCGATACCGTGACGCCGCAGATCGAACCGCAACACCTCGGAGACACCGCGGATCCCGAACTTGCTCGCGCTGTAGGCGGCGTGCCACGGCAGGGCGAGCAGCCCCGCGGCCGACGACACGTTGACGATGTGTCCGCCACTCCCCCGCCGGACCATCTGCGGCACAAAGCATTCGATGATGTGGATCGGGCCCATGAGATTGACGTCGACGAGCGATCGCCAATGGCGGTGCTCGAGATTCTCCACCGTGCCCCATGCCGAGATCCCGGCGATGTTCATCACGACGTCCATCACGCCGACCTCGGCGTCGACCTGCCGCGCGAAGTTGGCCACCCAGTCGTAGTCGGAGACGTCTCCGGCGAGGTGGTAGAGCACGGTGCCGTCGGCGCGGAGGATTCCGGCGACGACCTCGTCGAGCTGATCGGCGTGTAGGTCGGTCAGCACCAGTTCGGCACCTCGTGCGGCGGCTGCCTCGGCGGTCGCGCGTCCGATCCCGCTCGCCGCCCCGGTGATCAGTACCTTGCGTCCGCGCAACGACGGCACCGGAGTGTCCATCACCAGGAGATCTCGAATGCCCATGGGGCCGAGGTTAGCCGCCTGAGGTGGACGGGCTCAGCCGATCGGCAGCTTCCCGTCGAACAGGCCGTACAGAATCGTGAGCATCGCCTTGAGGACCTGCGCCGACACATCCTGTCCCTGGGTGGCCAGCAACTGGACGACGGCCTCGGGCTCCTCGGTGGCGAGCAGCTGCTGCACGAACGGGATCACCGCGGACAGCCCGCTGGCGTCGTCGGCCGGCGGCACCGAAGGTGCGGGTCCGGCGCCGGTGGCCGCATTGCCGTTGACGTATTTCAGGATGCCGTCGGTGATGGCCGTCGCGTACTTCAGCTGGCCATCGCGTCCGGCCAGGGCGGCCGCCTCGGCCGGGTTGGACAGGTTGCCCATCTCGATGAAGACGGCCGGGACCTTGGTCAGGTTGACCGCGGCGATGTCCGGACGCGTCTGGATGCCGTTGCTCACCCCCGCGTAGTTGGCCGATGGGAAGCCGGCCGCGATGAAGGAATCGCGCATGACGGTCGACGCCTTGCGCCCCTCACCCGACTGCACGCGGTTCACGGTGGCGTCCGGGATCGGCAGCGACGGCACGATCATGTGGAAGCCCTTCTTGGCGCCGTCCGCTCCCCGGCTCGTCGAATCGGCGTGCAGGCTGACCGCGACCGCTGCGCCGGACCGGCTCGCCGCGGCGGCACGCTCGTCGACGCAGCCACCCCACCCGAGGTCGTCGGGCCGGCTCAGCACCACCCGGGCGCCCTGACTTTCCAGGCCGGCCTTGACCAGCTGGGTGATCTGCCAGTTGACGGTGTGCTCCTTGGCCCCGTTCACCCCCGTGGCTCCGGTGGTCTGGCAGTCCTTCTTGCCGCCGCGCCCGTCGGACACCTGCGCGCTGAGGCTCCGGCCGGCAGCACTCGCCTGGTGGCCCGGGTCCAGGAAGATCGTCTTCCCCGCGAGCGCGGTCCCACGGGCCGGCACGGCCTGTGCAGGCGCCACCACCAGGTTCGACGCCATCACGGTCGACGCCACTGCCGTCACGGCGAAGGCGGTCGTCAACATGCGCTTCTTCATCATCTTCTGGAACATCGGCGATTCGAGGCGGCGACCGCGCGTCTCAGCTCCGGTCATTCGCCTCACTCCTCCCGTTAGGCACCATTGGTCACACTGGTCACAGACTTAACAGTGAAACAGGGCGAGCGGAGTTTGCGAAATGCGCTACCTGGGCGTTCCGGATTTCGTTAGCCGAATGTGACATCTAGCCCGGCGTGTCGCGTGATCGGCGCCACACGTGTCGCGGGTACCGCGCTCAGTCGGGCACGTGGCGCAGGACACCGAGAATGCCGTGCTCGTCCTCCGCATCCTCCGGACGCGCGACCGCGGCCTGCAACTCGGCGTTCACGGCCTCGGCGTCGAGACCGCGACCGATCGCGACGAGTTCGGTCGACGGCGTCCGCGACGCCCACGACTCACGGCTCACCCGGACGAACCCGCCCACAGCGTGTACGACGAACTTCTGCCGATACCGCGGCCGGTCGAAGTGCACGATGCCCTTGATCCGGAAGCATCCGCTCGGCGGTCGCTCCAGGAACCGCGCGAGCCGACGCGGGTCGAGCGGTTCATCACTCCGAAAGGTGATCGCCTCGTACCCGGCGTGCAGGTGGTCGTGACCGGAATGGTCGTGTTCCTCGAGCAACAGCTCGTCGAGGGTGAGCTGTCCGCTTCGCGGTTCGTCGGTCCCGGCCGACTCGTCGATGTCGAACAACAGCGCCGGGTCGATCCGGGCCTCCTGGGTCACCATCGCCGCTGCGGTCGGGTTCAGCTGCGCGACAATCTCTTCGACGGTTCGCAGGTCCGCGCCGGTGATCAGGTCGGACTTGTTGACCAGAATGAGATCGGCTATCGCCATGTGCGCGTCGACCTCTGGGTGTTCCTCGCGCAGCGCGTGGATGTGCGCGGCGTCGACCACGTAGACCAGACCGCCGTAACGAAGCCGCGGATCCGCCACCGCGGTGACCATCCGGATGAGGGATCTCGGTTCGGCTATCCCGCTGGCCTCGATCACGATCGCGTCGATCTTCGCGCTCGGGCGGACCAGGGAGGTCAGCGCGTCGGCGAGACCGTCGGCGTCGACCGTGCAGCACATACATCCGTTGCTCAGGCTCACCGCACCGTCGGCCTGAGCGGACACCAGCAGTGCATCGATGTTGACCGATCCGAAGTCGTTGACCAGGACGCCCAGTCTCGTACCGGTGGCTCCCGCGGTGCGCAGCAGATGGTTGAGCAGGGTCGTCTTGCCGGACCCGAGGAAACCGGCGACCACGATCACCGGCACCGGCGGCCGGGCCGTCCGGGACGTACTCAGGCCAGACATGCCGGGCAGATCACGGCGAGGTCCCGACCCTCGCGGTCGGGATGATTCGCGACGTTGTTCGTCGAGCCCCCGCATTCGACGCACTGTCCGAGCACCTCGGCGCGATCGGAGAACTCCGTGCTCATGCGGTTGTCGAAGACGTAGAGAGATCCTTTCCAGAGCCCTCCGTCGCGGTACCGCTCGCCGTATCGCACGATGCCGCCGTCGAGCTGATAGACCTCGTTGAATCCACGGTTGCGCATGACCGTGCTGAGCACCTCACACCGGACGCCCCCGGTGCAGTAGGTGACCACCGGACGGTCTTTGAGGTGGTCGTAGGCACCGCTCTCGATCAGTGGGATGAAGTCGCGCGTGGTCTGCGCCTTGGTGACCACCGCCCCGTCGAACCGCCCGACCTGCGCCTCGATCTCGTTGCGGCCGTCGAAGAAGACGACCTCGTCACCGCGTTCGTCGACGAGTCGGTGGACCTCTTCGGGTGTCAGCCGGGCACCGCCTCCGACCACCCCGTTCTCGTCGACGACGATCTCGTCGGGAACCCCGAAGGTCACGATCTCCGGGCGCACCTTCACACTCAGGCGGGGAAAATCGTCGCCGGCGCCGTCCGACCATTTGATGTCGGCATCGGCGAACCCAGGGTAGGAACGGGTCGCCCTGACGTAGCGTTTGACGGCGGCGATGTCGCCACCGACGGTGCTGTTGATTCCGTGTCGTGACACGATGATCCTGCCCCGCAGCCCGAGCGACTCGCACACCGACAGCTGCCACAGCCGAATGGCTTCCGGATCGGGCAGCGGGACGAAGACGTAGAACAGAACGATCTTGGGGGTCGACACAATGCAAGGGTACGGAAATCGACCACGGCGGCCCGTACCCGTCCCACGTCCGCGGCCGCCTCACTTCGGCCGTGTGATCTGCGCGTCATTCGCAACCGTGACGATCGCGGCAATCGTGACGATCACGGGTTGCTCGTTGCCCACCGACACCACGCCGTCACGAATTGTCATTCCACCGACCGACGAACTGTCCACCCTCACCGAGGTCGAGTCGTCGTCGACGACGTCCACCACTGGTGAGGACACGGCACAAAATCTTCCCGATTGGACAATCGGCCGAGTGGTCGCATTGGCCCCACGAGTCGACAATTCGCGCTTTCATCAGGGTTCGGTGACCGCGGATTCGCCGTTACAGGACTCGTCCGGCTTCCATTTCTCCACACCCGATCGATCAGTCAATTGCTCGACCGGCACCAACGGACGGTCGTCGCTGGCCTGCCGTATCAACGACGGGGTCGACTCCGGACCTTCGAGGCGGCGCGAGGCTCCGTCCACGGCGTCGGCATCCTGCGACTGGGCGCCCGATTACGCAATCCTCAGTTCGGACGGTCCGCAACATGGTGCGTGCGCCAATCGCTATCCGGTTCTCTATCGCTCTTCAATAGTCGACTTCGGGCACACAATTTCCATTTCGCGATTCTCTTGCCTCATCGAGACGATTGGCATGTTCTGTCTCGAATCGCGTTCGAAATCCGGATTCTCGGTGACCGACGGTGGTTACCGAACCATCTACGCAGCCGATCGCGCACCCGAAGATCTGGTGGCACTCTCCCCTGAAGAAACGGGCGAATCCGCACGGAGTGCGACGACCATCACGCCCACAACTCGGACATCACGGACGACAACTCGGACCGAGACACCCCGAACGCGATCATCGAACAGCAGTATTGCGCCTACTCCCTAAGAATCTGGCGTCCTGGCTTCCCTGAGGCATTTCGATACTTTATGGTCTAAGCGGGGGTTCTCAGCGGCTACTCATAGTTTGGGTCTAAGCTGTGTACCGATGAATAGATCAAACGGGGTGGATAAGGTTTAATAGACCTCCCACGACCGTCTTGGTCGCATGACACAAATCGAGGGGAAAGCGTTTCATGGCGAAGAAGGAAATCGTTCAGGTCATCGACGATCTCGACGGCAAGGTTTTGGATCAGTACGAAACTGTTCGGTGGTCACTCGACGGTAAGAATTACGAGTTCGACACTTCATCGAAGCACGCGCAGCAATTCCGTGATTCGCTCGCGAAGTACCTCGACATCTCGCGTCAGACCGGCCGGGTCACCAAGCGCGCAACGGCCACCACCGCCGCTGCCGGCGGCGGACGCAACAAGGAGACCACCAAGGCGATCCGCGAGTGGGCCATCCGCGAGGGCTACGAGCTCAGCGACCGCGGCCGCATCCCGCAGAGCATCATCGAGGCCTTCGAGGCCGCACACTGACCGGTCACGCGTGAGGAATTCCTCGGCGACCCGATCCACCGCCCGGCTGCATCTTCTGCGCCGGGCGGTACTCGTCTCCGACCCGGTGCACGTGTGAAGCCGCTCGAACCGCTGACCCCTCCGGTCGACCCGGTAGAGGCGCTGACCCGCATCTCCTGGCTTCTCGAACAGCGACGAGAGAGTACGTACCGGGTGGAGGCGTTCCGACGAGCCGCCCAGGCCGCGGCACGACTCTCCGCCGACGACCTGCGTGACCGGGCATCGGGCCGATCCCTCACCACGGTGAAGGGCATCGGGAAGACCACCGCGGACGTCATCGGACAGGCCGTCGACGGCCGGGTCCCGGACTATCTCGCCCGGCTCCAGGACGAGGAACCGCCGTTCCCGCCGGAGGGCGCCGACGATCTGGTCACCGCCGTCGTCGGGGACCTCCACGCGCACACCGAGTGGAGCGACGGCGGCGCCCCCATCGCCGAGATGGCCTCTGCGGCACGGGCCCTGGGCCACGATTGGCTGGCAATCACCGACCACTCGCCGCGCCTGACGGTCGCCAACGGGTTGAGTGCCGAACGACTGGCCTCGCAGATCGAAGCAATCGACGAGTGGAACAGCGTGCACGGCAATGGTTTTCGACTTCTCCGGGGAATCGAGATCGACATCCTCGACGACGGCGCGCTCGATCAGTCGGACGAGATGATCGAGCGCCTCGACACCGTGACCGCCTCCGTCCACTCACACCTGCGGATGGACCACGACGCGATGACGACCCGGCTCGTCAACGCCGTGTCCGACCCTCGCGTCCATGTCCTGGGGCACTGCACCGGCCGCCGGGTGCTCAGCGGACGCGGCCACCGACCGCCGTCGACCTTCGACGCTCGCGCCGTCTTCGAGGCGTGCGCCGCGAACGACACGATCGTGGAGATCAACTCACGACCCGAACGCGTGGATCCGCCCGACGAGCTGATCGAGATCGCCCTCGACGCCGGTTGTCTGTTCGCAATCGATTCCGACGCGCACGCGCCCGGCCAGCTCGAGTTCAAGGTCCTGGGTGCGCGTCGTGCCGTGGAGCACGACATCGACCCGGACCGGATCGTCACGACGTGGTCGTCGGATCGGTTGCTGGAGTGGATCTCCCGATGAGCCTGGCGGCCAGCGGGAACAGCAGGACCGTCGTGGCGCCAGCGGCCACCAGTGTGGAGGCGAGCGCGGCGGAGATCAGTTCCGAAGACACCGCGACCTCGGTGACGGCCACGATGATCGGCAATCCGGTCGCGGCGAACAGCGCCAGCTGACCACGCTCGCGCGGTTGTCTCAGGAAGTGCCCGTCGTCGAGGAAGCGGGCGCTGAACCAGACGGGACCGCCGCGGGCGATCGCGATGGCCAGCACCAGCACGACCCACGTCCCGGGCTTGGACGCGACCGCGGACACGTCGATGTTCATACCCGAGGTGACGAAGAAGATCGGGATCAGGACTCCGAACCCGATGACCTCCAACGACCTACCGACATGCGGGTGTTCGGGTCCGATGAGCCGGCGCAGGATCAATCCGGCCGCGAAGGCGCCCAGCACGACGTCGAGGTCGAACACCGCGGCCACCGTCATGAGTGACACGAGCAGTAGCACCACCACGCGCACCGGCAACTGCACCGTTCCGCCGGCCATCTCACCGATCGCCGTCCCGATGCCGGGGATGCGCGCGAGGATGTGCTGCGGGGCAGCCGCGATCAGCAGAGCAGCCAGCACGAAGAGCACCAGTACGATCACCGCACCGCCGAAACTCCGACTGGTGAGCAGCAGCGACATCGCGAGCACCGGGCCGAGCTCGCCGACCGCCCCGTGCGCCATGACCGCACGTCCCAGGCGGGTACCGTCGAGGCCGGCTTGTTTGAGGATGGGCAGCAGGGTGCCGAGCGCCGTCGAGGTGAGGGTGATCGCGATCGCGATGTGGGCGGTGAAGCCGGCCTCACCCAGACCCAGCGCGAGAACCGTGGCGACCAGGGCCACCGAACCCCAGGCGATGAGGAGACTCACCAACCAGGACAGCTGTGCGACGCGACCAGGCCTGCCGCTCAACAGCTTCGGGTCGAGTTCGTAACCGGCCAGGAGGAACAGCATGCCCAGGCCGAGCTGGCTGAGCATGTCGATGCCCGTGCGGTCGGCCCAGTCCAGCGCGTGCGGGCCGATCACGATCCCGAACACCAGCAGCAGCACGGCGTCGGGAACGTAGCCGCGGGACAGCCTCGACAACAGCGGCGACACCGCCGCGATGAGCACGATCCAGAACAGCGACACGATCACTGAGGTGTCCGTGGACGCGGACTCGGCGAGAATCATGCGAAACATCGTGGCATGCCGCCACGTCCGTCACGCGAGGTAGTCAGTCCCGCGGGATCGGCGGTGCGTGATCGGGCGCCATCAGCGCCCCGATCTGCGAGAAGATCGGGTTGCCACCGTTGTCGTAGGAACCGTCGGGGCCGAACGCCTCCGATTCGTAGGTCACCGCGACGGCGATGGAGATCTTCTCCTCCGGCAGGTATCCGACCACGGCGGCGTAGCCGTTGAACAGCGGATTCTGGACGATCCATTCCCCGGCGAGGACCACCCCCATCCCGTATGTGTAGCGCTCGTTCATCTCCCGGCACGTCGCGCACCCGGACAACGGCCGGGCGATCCCGCGGAGCCGGGTCGAGGTCATCGTCTCGTAGGCCTCCTTCGAGAGCGTCTCGCCGGCGAAGAGCTTGCGCCCGGTGGCCTCGACGTCGTAGATGTTCGACGTCTGGATGGCACCGTGGGTGATGCTCCACGACGGGTTCCAGCCGGTGGTCTCCTCGTAGAAGGGCGTATCCGGCGGAAGATTCAGGATTCCGCGCCGTTCGGAGGAGTATGCGTGCAGGGCCGGCTCGGGAATCGTCGCGGTCAGGTTCGACACGGTGTTCGTCAGACCCAGCGGCTCCGAGATCCTCTCGCGGAGCAGATCTTCGACGGGCTTGCCGGTGATCTTCTGCAGCACCAGACCGAGGATCACGTAGTTGGTGTGGGCGTAGTTCCAGTTGGTGCCGGGCTCGTACAGCAACGGCTTGTCGATTGCGTAGGACAGCATCTCGTCGATCGTCCACGCCTTGAAGGGATTGTTGAGTTCAGTCCTCTCGAAGGCTTCGTTGCCGAGAACGTAATCCTGGTATCCGGAGGTCATGGTCGCCAGCTGACCGAGGGTCACCTCGTCGGCGTGTGGGATCTCCGGAACCCACCTGCCGATGGTGTCGTCGAGGGACACCTTGCCCTCGTCGACGAGTTGCAGGAGGACCGCGGCGACGTAGGCGATCGCGACGGCACCGTTGCGGAAGTTCATGTCGGGGGTGGCCGGGATACCGGTCTGGGATTCACCGAACGCCTTGGTGATCACCTCGTCGCCGTCCTGTGTCACGCGGACGATCACTGCCTTGAGGTGCTTCGAGGCCATCAGGTCTTCGACGATCCGCTCGATCGCCGCGGCCTTCTCCGGGTCTGCGGAGGTTGCCGAGGTGGGCGAATCCGAGGACGAACCGGACGACCCGCACGCCGCGAGGACGACGACCAACAGTAGTGCCACGACCACCGACCAGCGCTTTGCCATACAGTCAGCTTCTGGCATCGGCCGTCGTCGCGAGTCCGAACTCGGCGGACACGGCACACAAATGGCGGTACTTCGTGTTGCGAAGCTGTCCGGCGGCCGGCGGCGTACCGTCGTCGGTGACCCGACCCGCGCGACCCGAGGCGGCCATCATGACCACTGCCCGACCGACGATGCCCACAGCGTTCATCGGACACGGCAACCCGATGAACGCACTCGAACGCAACCGGTACACCGAGGCGTGGCGGGCGTTGGGGCAGGCGGTTCCGAAGCCGCGGGCGATCCTGGTGATCTCCGCACACTGGTACACCAACGCGACAGCAGTGACGGCCATGCCGCGTCCGCGAACCATCCACGACTTCTACGGGTTCCCGCAGGACCTGTTCGACGTGGAGTACCCCGCACCCGGCGACCCGGACGTCGCCGAGATGGTCTCCGACGTGGTCAAACCCACGTGGTGCGGCCTCGACCTGGACAGCTGGGGCATCGACCACGGCACCTGGTCGGTTCTGGTGCACACGTTCCCGGACGCCTCGATCCCGGTTCTGCAGTTGTCCCTCAACGCCTTCAAGGACTTCGAGCACCACTACGAACTCGGCCGAAAGCTGGCGCCGTTACGGGAGCAGGGTGTGCTCATCATCGGCAGCGGCAACATCGTCCACAACCTGCGGGCCGTCGATTTCAGCAAGGCCGACAGCGGATACGACTGGGCCCACCGGTTCGACGATGCTGCACGCGAAGTGCTGCAGGACAACCCCTCTCACGTCCTGAGCCTCGACGGCCATCCCGACTTCGAGAATTCCGTGCCGACACCCGATCACTACCTGCCGCTGCTCTACGTCGCGGGACTGGCGCAGGAGTCGCCACTGGATCTGCTGGTCGACGGACATGCGGCCGGGTCGATCTCGATGGCTGCTTACACACACGGCCTGGACCTGGACGCCGGGCAGTTCAGCGACGCGCCGGCCGCCGAACTGCCCGAAGGGTTCCCGGCGCTGAACTCCAACATCTGACCCGCCTCCGGTCAGACCTTCAGGAAGTCGTCGATCTGATTGATCGCGCTGGAAGCACCTTCGACGACGCCCATGTCGAGCACCTTCTGAAGTGCTTCGGCGGAGTCGTAGGTGCTGATGTATGTGGCGAGTGTCTTGTCATCCTTCTCGGCGAACGTGTATGCGTTGCGGGACTCGGGCATGTCGGTGAGCGGGTTGAGGTCGGCGTCGGCGAACCCGTCGAGGAAGGTGAATCCGCGCGGCTCGTCAACCGTCTCGACTTTCCAATAGCCGCCGAACTTCTCGCCTTCGGGACTGGTCATGTAGTAGGTGACCTTCCCGCCCGGCTTGAGTTCGTGGTCGACGACGGTCGCGGGGTAGGTGGGCGGACCCCAGATCTTCTCCAGTTGGCGCGGATCGGCATAGATCTGCCAGACGCGTTCGACGGGGGCGGCGAATTCGGCGTTGATGGTGATCGTGCGGGCGTCGAGGTCCGGGGTCACATCGATGACAGGCATTGGTCATTCCTCCGATGGTGTTGCAGTTGGTGGTGTTTCGAGCGTGAGCAGATCGTCGATGCGCGCGATACGGCCACGCCACACCTGTTCGAGTTCGGTGAGCATCGACGCCACCGAACGCACCGCGGCGACATCGCCACTGGCCAGTTGTTCGCGCCCCTGACGTCGTTTGGTCAGTAGGCCCGCCTTTTCCAGCACGGCGACGTGCTTCTGTACCGCCGCGAAGCTCATGTCGTATTTCGCGGCGAGTACCGAGACCGAGTGTTCACCGGCGAGCACACGTCGCATGATGTCGCGGCGCGTGCGATCGGACAGCGCGTGGAACAGGGCGTCGGCCCTGTCCTCGTCGTCTGGCGATGTGCCAGTGGTTCCGGCCACACCTCCAACATACAACCGATTGGTTGTATGTCAATGCCCACGCAAGAACTCGCCTTAGGCTGGGTTCGTGGACTCCGATGAAATTCGACGGCAGTGGTCGGCGGCGCCGCTCCACAAGGCGACCGGCGTGCCCTGGGGGATGCCTCGTGTGCCGGACATTCCCCTGCCGCCGTTCACCTCTCCCGACGAGCACCGCCGGTTCTCCCGGATGCTCGCGCTTCACCTGGCGCTGATCGATGACGGGTCGCCGTCCCCGTCGACCATGATCGTCAATGCTCTCATCACCGAACGCGGAAACAGCGGGCCCGATCTTCACCGCCTCGAACTCGATGTGACCATCAGGTCCTTCTTCCCCGCGCCGTGGACGCCGACAGCACTCGCCCGACAGCTGCAGACAGCTGGTTTCGGTACCGCTCCACGAGACCATCACGGTCGATGGGAGTGGCTGAACGATCCCGACTTCATCGCACACCGGACCGACGGCGGCTGGTTGATCGACGATCATGAGCGCGGCAGTCACCACTACACGCGACTCGCCCATCCCGGAGACCTGGTGTTGCTCTGGATGTCCCACTTCACGACGCGGACGCCCTTCCCCTTCGGCTGGGCCGTCGACGACGGCGATCTGACGGCTCTCGGCCGACCGGCAGCGGCGGTCCGCTCCGCGCTCGATCGAGACCGAGCCCTCCCCTATCTGGAGAACTGGCGGGCACGCAAAGCCGCAGGACTACCGGACGAGCGCTTCGGACCGTGACGGGCCGGCGTCACTGCTCGGTGACCTGTCCACCCTCGACGTGCCACTGCCGGTCGACGCGCACATTCGCGAGCATGCGCCGGTCGTGCGTGACCAGAAGCAGTGCGCCGTCGTAGGAGTCGAGGGCCGATTCGAGTTGTTCGATCGCCGGGAGGTCGAGGTGGTTGGTCGGCTCGTCGAGCACCAGGACGTTGACACCGCGGGCCTGCAGCAGCGCCAGCCCGGCGCGGGTGCGCTCGCCCGGCGACAGTTCGCCGACCGCCCGGTCGACATGGTCGGCGCGCAAGCCGAACTTGGCGAGCAGCGTCCGGACGTCGGCCATGGTGTAATCGGGCACGAGTTCGGCGAAGCGGTCGGCGAGTGATGTCGTACCGGTGAATTGCCCTCGCGCCTGGTCGATCTCACCGATCGCCACGTTGGCGCCGAGCTGCGCGGAACCCGAATCGGGTTCGAGGTGGCCGAGGAGCAGTCGGAGTAGCGTCGATTTCCCGGCGCCGTTGGGCCCGGTGATGCCGATGCGCTCACCCGCGTTCACCTGGATCGAGACCGGCCCCATCACGAAATCACCTTGGCGCACAACGGCGTTGTTGAGGGTCGAGACGACAGAGCTCGAGCGGGGTGCCGAGCCGATCGTGAACTCCAGGACCCATTCCTTGCGCGGTTCGGCGACCTCGTCCAGGCGAGCGATCCGACTTTCCATCTGCCGGACCTTCTGCGCCTGTTTCTCGCTGGACTCGGTGGCGGCACGGCGTCGGATCTTGTCGTTGTCAGGTGCCTTGCGCATCGCGTTGCGCACACCTTGGCTCGACCATTCTCGCTGCGTGCGCGCCCGCGCCACCAGATCGGCCTTCTTGGCGGCGAACTCCTCGTACTCCTCGCGTTTGTGCCGACGCGCCACCTCGCGTTCCTCGAGGTAACTCTCGTAACCGCCGCCGTACACCGTGTTCGTGTGCTGGGCGAGATCGAGCTCGAGGACCCGGGTCACAGTGCGCGCCAGAAACTCTCGGTCATGACTGACGAGCACGACGCCGCCGCGGAGACCGGCGACGACATCCTCCAGGCGGGCGATGCCGTCGAGGTCGAGGTCATTGGTCGGTTCGTCGAGCAGCACGATGTCAAAGCGGGAGCACAGCAGCGCCGCGAGGCCGACGCGCGCCGCCTGGCCACCAGACAGCGCGGTCATCGGGGTGGTGTCCGGGTCGATGACATCGGTGGCGAGGCCCAGGTCGGCGAGGACTGCCGGCAGACGTTCGTCGAGGTCTGCGGCACCGGTGGTGAGCCAGTGGTCGAGGGCCGCCGCATAGACATCGGCGGGATCGTCGGCAGCGGCCGGAGCGGAGTCGTCCGCGAGAGCCGCGGCGGCGGCGTCCATCGCCCGCGTGGCAGCCGTGCATCCGGTACGACGCCCGACGTACTCACGAACGGTCTCCCCGGGGATCCACTCGTGCTCCTGTGGCAACCAGCCGACGAACGCGTCGGCCGGTGCACGGGTCACCGTTCCCGCCAAGGGTGCGAGGTCACCGGCGAGGACGCGCAGCAGCGTCGTCTTGCCTGCTCCGTTCGCTCCGACCACCCCGACCACATCGCCGGGCGCGATGGTGAGGTCGAGATGATCGAACAGGACGCGGTGGGCGTATCCGCCCGCGACGTCCTTGGCGACGAGAGTTGCGGTCATCGGTCAATGGTCGCACCACCGGTGGCCCCGGCCGTGAGCGGTCAGCTCCGGGTCGGCTCGGCGGCCGGTCCGTCGTCGGACGCCCGGCCCAGAGCGAATTTCCCGTTGCCGAACATCAGCGGATACAGGATGCCGCCGATGAGGCCGCCCAGCAGCGGTGCGACCCAGAACAACCACAGCTGACCGGGTGCCCCGTTGCCGTTGAAGAACGCGACCGCCGTCGAACGCGCCGGATTCACCGACGTGTTGCTGATCGGGATCGAGACCAGGTGGATCACCGTCAGCGTCAGACCGATGGCCAGCGGACCGAATCCGGCGGGCGCCCGGCCGTCGGTGGCACCGAGCACCACGAGCAGGAAGAACGCGGTGAGGACCGCCTCGGCGATCAGCACCGCGACGAGACTGTAGTTGTTCGGTGAATGGTCGCCGTAACCGTTGGCCGCCATGTTGCCGGTCGCCTCGAACCCCGGCTTGCCGTTGGCGATGGCATAGAGCAGGGTGCCGGCGAGGAGCCCGCCGACGACCTGCACGATCCAGTAGCCCGGTAGATCCTTGACCGGGAGGCGACCGCCGATGACCGCACCGAGCGTGATCGCCGGGTTGAAGTGCGCGCCCGACACGTGCCCGACCGCGTAGGCCATCGTGACGACCGTCAGACCGAACGCCAACGCGACGCCGAGCAACCCGATGCCCAACTGGATCAGGGTGTCTCTGTCATCGCCGGCGCTCGCGACGTATTTGGCCGCGAAGATCGCGCTGCCACAACCGCCGAAGACCAACCAGAAGGTGCCGAACAACTCGGCCAGCAACCGGCGTGGAGTACTTGCCATGAGACCGTTCTCCTCTGCCCGGCTCGTCGATCACGGGCACGGCAGCGCCGAGCCGGAACCCCACCACCGCATACCGAGTGGAACGCAGCCACCCACGCGGTGTCTGCCGGTTCACGGATCCCATGCCCAGAAGTGACCCTCGTGTCCTACGGTTCGGGGACGAGCCGGCGACCAGCGGAAGGTGGGGGTCGTTCGCCATCGAACCGTCGTGGATCGCCACGTCGTCACGACCGCCGATGAGCACCCCTCGACATCCTCATTCGACCGCATGAAATACGGCGTTCGTCACGCCGTGGAAACCGCCCTGAATCCGCCCCGGTTCCCCACCCTCGAAACCATCGATGACCTGCGAAGACAATTCGGTCATCCCGCACGATCCGGTTTTCTCGGACACCACCGTGAGCCTTGAGTGTGCGCGGTACTCTCCCCGAGTCGACGACCGCACAGAGTCATGGGTCGCGTTCCGCCGAGAAAAGGAGCCAATCGTGGGCAGTCCCTACGACCCGAATGAGCCCACCCGGCTCGGCCCGCAGGGTGGACAACCCGCGCCCGGTCAGCAGCCGTACGGTCAGCAACCCCATGGGCAGCAGCCCTACCCGCAGCAGCAACCCCATGGCCAGCAGCCGTACCCGCAGCAGCAGCCCTATGGCCAACAGCCGTACGGGCAACAGCCCTATGGGCAGCAACAACCGTTCGGGCAGCAGCCCTATGGTCAACAACCGTACGGTCAGCAGCCTCCTCCTCCCCCGTCGTCGTCCGGCGGCGGCAAGAAGTGGTGGTTCGTCGGCGGCGGCGGACTCCTGCTCGTGCTCATCGTCGTCGTGGCGGTCGTCCTGGCGTTCACACTGGGCGGCGACAACAGTTCCGACGAGCCGAAGGTGCCGACCGCGTCGGCCGTCGCCATGCTGCTCCCGGAGGCCGAATTCCCCGACATCACGGGCGAATTCACACTGGACACCGACCAGTCCGACGAGGACGACGGCACGAGCGTCGACAACGAGAAGTGCGCGCGACTGGTGGAGAGCCCCGACACCACCGCCGAGTATGCCGAACGCCAGCTCAGCGAAACCGCCGACTCGGGAGAGGTCTTCTTCGGTCTCGACGAGTACAGCGTCGACGTGACCAAGCCCGCCGACGGAAGCTACCAGGACTTCGACGAGATCCTCTCCGCCTGCCAATCCTTCACTCTGAATCTGGAGGAGGACGGCGAGACCGTGCCGGTCGCGATCAAGCTCGAGAAGCAGAACCTGCCGATCAGTGGCGACTACAAGGCATTCCGGATGACCGGCAAGTTCACCATCTCCGACATCGAGGTCCACATGGTGGGCACCCTGGCGGTGGGCGAAGAGCGCGGCGTGTCGTTCTCGGTGGCCCACAACACCTTCAGCGACAGCGCGCCGTCGGTCAGCTCGGAGGTCACCAGCAGCCTCGCCGAGATGTTCACCGCGCAGCGTCAGCAGATCAAGGACGCCGCGTAACCCGACGCTCCGAGGCGGTTGAGACTCACACCGATCGGGTACGACAGCAAGGCACTGTGTACCGCGAGAGAAAGAGGTGAGTGTGGCCGGCACGGACGCATTCGACAAGATGGTCGAGGTCATCGACTACCCGGTGTTCGTGATCACGACCGTCGCCGAAGGTCGACGGTCAGGATGTCTCGTGGGGTTCGCGACCCAGACGAGCATCGACCCCCGGCGCTTCCTGATCGGGATCTCCCAGGCCAATCACACGCACGGCGTCGCAACGGCCGCCGAGTATCTCGCGGTTCACCTGATACCGAGCGATCACAAGGAACTCGCCGAACTGTTCGGAGGACAGACGGGCGACGAGGTCGACAAGTTCGAGCGATGCCGATGGTCGGCAGGACCGCACGGTCTGCCGATCCTCGAAGACTCGGAGATGTGGTTCGCCGCACGGATTCTCGATCGCATCGACGTCGGCGACCACACCGCGCACATCGTCGAGCCGATCGACGGCGCGGTGTTGGTCGACGACCCTTCGCGCGATTCCTGGGTCAGCTTCGCCGACACCCGCCACATCGAGCCCGGGCACGACGCATGAGCGACACGACCAACGAGGAGCACGGTCCCGGCTTCGACGCGCCGGCCTTTGCCGAACGCCTCTACGCCGACTTTCCCGAAGGGCTCCGCACCAACATGGTGATGAGCATCGACGGCTCGGTGAGTTTCCGCGGTCGGGTCGGCCCGTTGTCCTCACCGGCTGACCGTGCCCTTTTCCACGCGCTCCGCGCCCTGTCGGATGTCGTGCTCGTCGGTGCGGCCACCGCGCGCGTCGAAAAGTACGGTCCCGCGACCCTCTCCCCCGAGCTGGCCGAATTGCGTTCGCGCACTAGCGGGTCGGGGAGCTCGGACATCCCGCGTCTGGCGATCGTCTCGCTGTCCTGCGCACTGCCCGAACGGTCTCTCGACGTACCGCCGGAGCATCGACCGATAGTCATCACCTCCGCGCAGGCGGACACCTCCGCGGTGCGGGACCGAGCGGAGATCATCGCCGTGGGAGACGACGGCATCGACCTGCCCGCCGCGATCAGCGAACTTCGTGCACGAGGACTGCGACGGATCAACTGCGAGGGCGGGCCGAGCCTGCTCGACAAACTGTCCGAAGCCGACCTCGTCGACGAGTTCTGCGTGACCATGGCGCCCCAGGTGACCGCCGAGGGCAACCCGGTGACCGACCCGGCCGCGGCAGTGCTCAGTCCGCTCGACGCCCCTCGTCGATTCCGGCTCAAACATGCCGTCCCGCATGGTGACGACGTGTTCCTGCGCTACGTGCGGTGACACGCGGGGAGCGTAGGTCGGCTCCGCTACGCTCTCGACCATGAGCAAGAAGAAGAGCTGGAAAGAGTTGTCCCCCACCGCGAAGGCCGCGATCGTGACGGTCGCCGCGGTCGATGCCGGTACGCGAGTGTGGGCACTACGAGACCTCGCCGGACGGCAGGCCGACGAGATCAACGGCCCCAAGCGTGCCTGGGTCATCGGACTGTCGCTCGGCTCGACCGCCGGAATCGCGCCGGCGATCTACCTGCTCTGGGGCCGCAAGCGCCGCGGGTGAGCCCGCGGCGGGCCGCTTTCGGAAACCATCTGGGTCGGACACCCACTGGACGCCCCGGCATGCAATTGCGATAGGGCAAGACCTGCACGGTATCCCGAGACCGCACTCGAAACGCGCCGGTTCCGGGATACTCGAGGTGTGCAATCTGCAGCGTCGACCGGCCGCGCACCGAAGAACATGAGCTGGGTTCCGGGCGGGATGTTCTGGATGGGGTCGGAGGAGTTCTACCCGGAGGAGCGTCCGGTCCACCAGGTGGGTGTCGGCGGGTTCTGGATGGACACCCATCCGGTGACGGTCGCCGAGTTCCGGCGTTTCGTGAAGGACACCGGTCACGTCACGACCGCCGAGGTCGCGCCCGATCCGGCCGAGTATCCCGATGCCGACCCGGCGCTGCTGGTACCCGGGTCGCTGGTGTTCACCCCGCCCGCTCGGCGCGTACCGCTCGACGACTATCGCCGGTGGTGGTCGTGGGTGCCGGGTGCGGATTGGCGCCATCCAGAGGGCCCAGGAAGTACGGTCGGCGGCCGCGAACGCCATCCGGTGACCCACGTGTCCCACTATGACGCGCTCGCCTACGCCCGGTGGGCGGGCAAGGAGCTGCCGACCGAGTCCGAGTGGGAGTTCGCGGCCCGCGGCGGCCTCGATCGGGCCCGGTTCGCGTGGGGCGACGACTACACCCCGAAGGGGCGATACCTGGCCAACACCTGGCAGGGCGAGTTCCCGTGGCAGAACCTCGCGGAGGACGGGTACGTCGGCACGTCCCCGGTGGGCAGCTTCCGGCCGAACGGTTACGGCCTGGTGGATGTGACCGGCAACGTCTGGGAATGGACGACAGACCGCTTCGCCGCCCGCCACGATCCGAACAGACGTGGGAGCTCCCCGGCCACGGCATGCTGCATGCCCGCCGATCCGCGCACGCTCGCGTCCGGGCCCGGCGCCGAGGCCCATCCCCGGCGAGTCATCAAGGGCGGCTCGCACCTCTGCGCCCCGAACTACTGCTTGCGCTACCGGCCCGCAGCCAGGCAGGGCGAGAGCGCGGAGACCTCCACCTGCCACATCGGGTTCCGCTGCATCGTCCGCCACCGCTGAGCAGCGCCGGTCAATCGATCGAGAACCAGGCGCGCACCTGCGCCTCGTGGTCGACATAGCGTTCGCCGGAGACGTCGACGACGACCCTGTCGATCGTGCCCCCGGTGAACGGGAACGGGGACACGTAGTCCGGTGTGACCGATGAGGCGCTGTCTCGCCCGACGCAGATGCCGTCACCGACGGCACAGAACGGCCCCGGCTGGGTGACGATCTCACCGGTCGCCACCTGCTGATCGTCGACATAGAGGGTCAGGGTGCCGGCGAACCCCGGCGTCGCCGGATCGGTGTTCTTCCCGGAGAGCGCGAATTCAGCGGTGCACACGTGGTTTCCGGGAGCGATGTCCCGGTCGGCGACCACGGTCTGCAGGTGCGAGCCGACCCAGTTGAAGGCGTAGCGCAGACGACGATCTTTGACGTAGAGACTGTGACCGCCGGCCAGGCCGCCGTGGGCGTAGAGGACTCCCCCGGCATCGGCCGAATCTAGGTGGACTCCCGCGGCGATCGTGTAGGACCGTCCGACGATGACGACACCGGCCGCCTCGGGGACGTCCGCACAGTCCGGGTAGTAGACGTAGCGGTCCCGCGTCTTTCCCGGGCGGGGGCGTTCGGCGACCGCCTGTTCGAGAATGCTGCGGTCGTCCAGCGGTAGCCCGTGGTAGCGGCCGGCGTAGTAGAACCACAGGCCCTTCAAGGCTTCCAGCCGCTCGGGTTCGGCGGCGGCGAGATCGTGCAGTTGGGTCCGGTCCTCCGCCAGGTGGTACAGCTCCCACACATCTTTGTCGAAGTGACCCCACCCGGACAGCGGCGGATGCACGGAACAGACAAGCCACCCATCGTGATAGAGCGAGCGTTGCCCCAGCATCGTGTAGAACTGCACGTCCTTGCCCGGCGCGGTGGGATCGGTGAGCGAGGCCGCGAAGCTCTCGCCTTCCAGCGGACTCTGGGTGTATCCCTTCAGTACCTCGGGCGGGGTCATGCCGAGCAACTCGTAGATCGTCGGGACGACATCGACCGCATGAACGTACTGCGGGCGCGGTTCGGCCGAGGCGTCGATCCGCGCCGGCCACGAGAGCACGCACATGTCGGCGACGCCACCCTCGTAGCCGGCCCAACGTTTCCAGTACGGAAACGGGGTGTCGAAGGCCCACGCCCAGCCCGTGTTGTAGTGGTTGTACGACGCGGGTGTGCCGAGCTCGTCGAGGTGCGGCAGGGTGTCCTCGGCGGTGTCGGGGATCCCGTTGAAGAACCGCCATTCGTTGAACGATCCGTTCGGCCCCCCTTCACCGCTGGCACCGTTGTCGGAGATCATGACGATGAGGGTGTTGTCGAGCTCGCCGGTCGCTTCGAGCAGGTCGATCACCCGGCCGAGCTGGTCGTCGGTGTAGGAGATGTAGCCGGCGAACACCTCGGCCATCCGGATGAACAGGCGTTGCTCGTCGACGGTGAGCGAATCCCAAGGTCGGACCGTGTCTAGCAGGGGCCACGGCTGTCCGTCGGGCCCGGTGGTGGCCGGTTCCCCGTGCGGATTGATCGGGGAGAGCTCGGTGTCCTCGGGTAGCAACCCGAGATCCTTCTGCCGCTGCAGGATCTCGGCACGGATTGCCTCGTAGCCCTGATCGAACCTGCCCTTGTACCGGTCGGCCCATTCGGTGAAGACATGGTGCGGGGCGTGCCCGGCCTGTGGGGCCAGGTACATGAAGAACGGTTTGTCCGGGTCGACGACCCTGGCGTCACGGATGAATTCGATTGCCTTGTCCGCCAGGTCTTTCGACAGATGGTAGCCGTTCTCCGGGGTTGCGGGGGCGTCGATCGGATGGTTGTCGTAGACCAGGTCGGGATACCAGCTGCTCGACTCGCCGCCGAGGAAGCCGTAGAAGCGCTCGAACCCGCGGCCCAGCGGCCACCGGCTCTTGACCGCGGCCATGTTCATCTCGTCGGCCGGCGTGAGATGCCACTTGCCGACGCAGTAGGTGTTCCATCCCCGCTCGGCCAGCACCTCGGAGATGAATCCGTTCTCGAACGGGATGTGGGTGCTGATGCCCGGGAACCCGGAGCTCAGTTCGGCGATGGTCGCCATGCCATTGGTCGTCGCGTTGCGCCCGGTCAGCAGTGAGGCCCGGGTCGGGGAACACAGGGCGGTGGTGTGGAAGTTCGAGTACTTCACACCCCGGTCGGCGATGCGTCGCATGGTGGGTGTCTCGATCGGGCCCCCGAAGATGTCCATGCTGCCGTACCCGACGTCGTCCCAGGCGATGATCAGGACGTTCGGGGCGTTTTCGGGTGCCTGTGCGGGCAGATACGGTGCCCAGTCCGGAACGGCATCGCGAATGTCGACGGCGATCTTTTCGCGGCGATTTCCTGCCATGACGACGCTCCCGGTGTCGAGCAAATCTGGCCGACCCCCGGAATCCCGAGCGTAACAACTGGCCTGATCGCCGAACATGCAAACGGCTTGATCGGCCGAAGTCCATCGCACGAGATCCCGGATCCACGCCGTCCTGGTGCTTCACGGCGGCAACCCGTTTCTCGCCCGCACCGGCCTGTGCGGCATCCAGGCGCCGAGGTCACCCTGCCGGAGGCCTCGGCTGAGGAGACGACCGAACAGCCGAACGAGTCGGGAAGAACTCCACCCGACCTATGTCACGGCACCACCCGGTAGCGCAGCATCATGTCGTGATCCTCGTGGCCGAGGATGTGGCAATGCCAGACGTAACCCTGTAGATCCTTGGTGACCATGCCGTGAACCGGTGTGGCTCCGGCGTGGTGGTGCCCCGGCGACATCGACGGTGCCACCTCGTGACCACCCGACGGCCGGGTCCACGACTTCGTCGGGTCGGAGGAGAAGACCGCGTCCGGATCGAAGCCGAGTTCGTCGGCGGTCGGGAACCGGACGACGATCGAGGTCACGTGCCCGCCGGTCGCATGCACGGTGTCCTTCCAGCCCGCCTCCCAGGCCGCCGGGCCGCGCATCGGTCCCGCGTAGAAATCGCTCGGATCGGGTGCCCAACGGGTGCCGATCGGCGGCTGCGGATTCGCCGCCTGATACTCGACGGTGCGTAGGGGCCGTCGTCCGAGGATGCGGAACATGACCAGATGCAGGTGGACCGGATGCGGGTCCGGGGTGATGTTGATGATGTCCCAGCGTTCGGTGGTGCCCGCCCGCGGCTTCTCTATCTGGGGGTCGGAGTAGCGCAGATTGTTCAACGACATGATGGCCGGCGGAACACGCAGTTCGTAGGGCTGGGAGACGCTGACCTGTCGGACGCGCTGCGGTTTGGCGATCGGCGGGATCAGGGCTGGCCGTCCCCTACCGCCTCGCAGCGTCGTGGGGACGCCTCGTCGGTCGCCGCGCGCGGCGCCGGCGATGAACCGGCAGAACCGTGTCATGGCCACCTCGCCGAGCATCAGAGCCTGGAACGGCGGCACCAGGTCGTTGCACAGATCCACGGTCTCTCCTGGTGCGAGCGAACCGAAGTCGACCAATAGATCGAACCGCTCGCCGGGCGCCGCCTGGAACGAACGGGTCGCGACCGGAGCGTTGAGCAGGCCGCCCTCGTTGCCGATGACCCAGAACCGCATGCGGTTGGAGAAGAAGAGGTTCCACACCGAGAACGACGCCGCGTTGATCAGCCGGAAACGGTACAACCCACGAGCCACCGTCATCTTCGGCCACACCTTGCCGTTGACCAGCCCGCGGTCGCCGACCGCGCCTCCCTCCCACATCCCCTGCGGGACCACCGGCGTCGAGCGCAGTGACTGATGCCCGTCGGGACGGAAGATCTTCTCCTGCAGGATGAGTGGGATCTCGTACTCACCCGCGGGGAGCCCGAGTGGGTTCTGGGGCGTACCGGTGTCGTGATCGTCGCGCAGGAAGTACATCCCGGCGAGCCCGGCGTAGACGTTGGCGCGCGTGATCGCCATCGCATGGTCGTGGTACCAGAGATGCCCGGCCTCTTGACGATTGGGGAATTCGAACAAGGCCGTGCCGTGATGCGGCAGCATCAGCCGTTCCGGGTTGCCGTCGAATTCCGGTGGGGTGGCACCGCCGTGGAGATGCATCGAGGTGACCGGCTCGTCGCGGTACCGCTCGGCGACGCCATGCAGGGAGATGTCCAGATCCGCGGCGAAGATGTGCTTGCCGAGTTCGCTGCGATAGTGCACGGTGGTCTGCTCGCCGACGTGCGCCTCGATGGTCGGCCCCAGGTACGACTCGTCGTTGTACGCCATCGTCGGCACCTTCGGCTGATCCCGGTGGAACCGACTGCTCGTGGTGCGCGCGACGATGTCGATCGGTTGTGTGGGCGACGAGGTGATGATGCTCGGCACCGGGAGGTCGTCGACGTACGGGGCCATCTCCGGCGAGTGGAAGATGGTCGGCAGCTTGATGTCAGGCACGGGCGCGGCGCTCGACGAGCCTGCGCCGAGGCGGCCCGCCATCGCGGCCGACGCGGTGGCGGCAGTTGTCCTCCAGAGAAACTGCCGACGATTGATGCTGTGCCCCACGCGATCCCCTAACCCGAACGGACTCGAAACGAGAGAACAATACCATCGGTATGGTTCTCTCGACCCGACCAAGGCAACCCACGAATGCAACATCGCCGCTGGTCGCCGTGGTGTACTCGGTTGCGAACATCGTCCGCGCCGACCAGAGAGGATCGCCCCACCGATGACCGAGTCCCGTCGGAGCGCACGCCTCCGCGCCACCGACTGGGTAGACGCCGCATTCTCGCTGGTCACCTCCGAAGCCGGCGGTGTGCACGGGGTCACGATCGCGCGGTTGTGCACGACGTTGGGCGTCACCAAGGGCAGCTTCTACTGGCACTTCAGAGACCTCGACGCCTTGTGGGAAGCGATGGCGGCGCGCTGGCAGGAGATGAACCGTCGACGCGTCGCCGACCTGGACGAGCTCTCCGAGGTGCCGCCCGAGGGCCGCCTGATCGCTTTGTCGACGATGCTCGTCAGCAGGGATCATCTGACGGTGGAACGTGCCATCCGGAATTGGGCGCGCAGCAACGACACCGTCGCCGAAACGGTGCGCAACATCGACACGGAGATCTTCGAGGCAGTCGAGGCCATCTTGCGAGAATTCGAGATGAGCCCGGGCCAAGCCCGCCTACTGTCCGGTGTCTTGGTCTACGCCGGTATCGGCTACATCCACGGGCACGAAGGCCTACCGATCATCTCCCCGGAGGACATCCAGCGCGCGATACCCGGATTGTTGTCCTTGACCGTGGCCGAACCGCCGGCCGATCCGGACGCGCCCGGTCCAGGCGTTCACTGACGCGTGCGATTAATCCTGTCGTGGGCTGCAGTTGCAGGATCGCGACCCCGAATCAGACGCGCTGGACAGAGATAGCCCTTCTGACCCGGAGGCGGCGACTCTGCGTTCGCGACCGATCGCTCAGATCAGTTCGGGCAGTACACATTCGGTCAGCGGTGCGAGATCCGGCGGCAAAACCGAACCGTCGAGCGGCTGCCAGCGCAATTCGGCGATCTCGGCTGCCGGGCTCAACGTGTCCGCATCCCGATCCAGCGGCGTCGAGCAGACGAAGACCGCCGCCTCGACGTCGAATCCGTCCTCGTTGGCGGCGACGGCCCGATAGTCGCCGCGCGGCTGCAGCTGGGCGGGGTCGAGCTCGAGCTGTAGTTCCTCCCGGCACTCCCGGATCGCCGTCTGCAGCGCACTCTCACCGGGTTCGGGCTTGCCCCCGGGAAACATGAATCGGGCGGTGCCGCGCTTGCGCACGGTCAGGACTGCGCCGGTGGTGTCCCGCAGGACCACCGCACTCACCCGGATGACAGCCGAATCGACCACAGGGGCACCTTATGTCGCGCACCCGCAGGCAGCGGGCCCCGGGTGGGTACGACGTCGGCGTACCTCGAACCACTCGCGCAGCTCGTCCTCGAACGCGACGGCACGTAACGGGTGATCGCCGCCGGGGTGGCCTGGCATGCCGGGGCCGGTTCCCATCCGGGCTGGCCGACCGACAACGCGAACTGGCATGTCATCGGGATCGAGGCGGTGAACGACGGCGGCGGCCAGGCCTGGACCGGAACCCGGATCACCCGACTCGCCCGCCCGTGAGCTGACATGCCGGATTTGTCCGAAATGGTTGTTACTGTGCACGGGGCCATTCTCTCCGGCCATCGGCTACCGAAAGGAACGGCGTGGCATCCTCCTGGGAGATCCTGAAGGCATCGGCGCGGATCTTGCGCTCCCGCAAGGAATTGGCGGTGTTCCCGGTGCTGTCCGGTTGCACCCTGGGCATCCTCGCCATCGCGTTGGGCGCGTTGGTCGTCAGCATTCCGGGACTGCGGGACTCCACCGCAGCGCTGGTCATCGTGGTGGCGGCCTCCTACTTCGTCGGGGCGTACGTACTCACCTTCTGGCAGGCAGCGCTCATCTCACAGGCAGACGTCACGCTCGACGGCGGCGACCCGAGCGTCGGCGGCGGTATCGCTCGGGCGACGAAGGCCGGAGTGCGCCTGGCCCCGTGGGCAGTGGTCGTCGCGACCGTGTCGTTCCTGCTGAACGTCGCCGAACGTCGTCTGCCGCAAATCAGCATCGTGTTCGACATGGCATGGAACGTGACCTCTTTCCAGGTCTTGCCGATGATGGTTCTCGAGGGCGAGTCCGTGCCCGGTGCCGTGCGGCGCGCCAAAGAAGCGTTCCGGGAGGTCTGGGGCCGCAACGTCGTCGGTGTCGCGAGCATCGGGCTGATCTCGCTTGTGCCGGCCGTGCCCGGAGCTGTCCTGATCTGGTTGGCCCTCACCAAGCTCGACGGCGCGATGATCGTCGTCGTGGCGCTCATCGGAGTTCTGTTCATCGCCGCGGGCGCCGTCATCGCATCCGCACTCAAGGGCATCTACCAGACCGTGCTGCACCACTACCTGGTCGACCGTCGGATGCCTGAGGCGTTCGGCGGGATCGACGGAAACCAGTTGGTTCGTACCTAGCGAGCTGCCACTCCGCCCGGCAGGGCAGCAACGATGTCCGAAATGAAAACACCCTTTCCGACGGATCGGAAAGGGTGTTTTCTTGTGGAGCTAAGGGGACTCGAACCCCTTGCCTGACCTGGCGTTTTACCCTCTGACCTGCACGGGAGCGCATCGGATACACACGGGGACGCATCCCGCGACCAGGGCTTTTACGCCAGTGTGTGTATTCAATACACACACCGTCGAGGGTCATGCAGCCGATCCGAAGTACCCGGCGACGACGTAGGCCGCGTGATCGTCGAGGGCCTGACGGCCTTTGTCGTACACGTCGAGGGTGGTGCTGATCTGGGCGTGCCGCGCCGACAGCTGCACGGTGCGCGGCTGGGCGCCAGCGTCGAGCGCCCCGACGACGAAGGTATGCCGCAGCACGTGCGGAGACACCGCCACCGCGGTGATGCCGGCCTTCTTCGCGCACCGCTTCACCACACGGTCGGCGGAGCGTCTGGTCATGCGCGTGCCGTCGCGGCGCAGGAGCAGCGGCCCCGAGGTGCGGTCGCCGATCGCGGCGTCGACGGCGCGCTGCACCGCGGGCGGCATCGGCACCAGGGCAGGTTTGCCGCCCTTCCCGATGAACCGGACGCAGCGGTGGGCCTTGGCGATCTCGTGACAGTCGGCGACGTCGAGGCTGCACGCCTCGGAGACGCGCAGCCCGCACATGCCCATCAGCACGACCAGCGCGTGATCGGCCGCACTCGACGCGGCCGCGGCAGCGGTGAGGCGCTGCATCTCGTCTCGGGTGAGCGCGATCCGATCGTTGTTGTCGGAGCCCGCTTTCGGCCGTCGCACCAGGCGGCACGGATTCTTCGCCACGAGATCGTCGTCGAGGGCGAGTTCGAAGAACCCGCGTCAGGGTGCCAACGCGGTGGTTGATAGTCGACGCGCTGTTGCCGCGCTCGTCACGCAGCCAGCGCATCCACATCTCGACCAGCGGCCGGGAGGCGTCGGTGATCGGGTGCTTGCCGTGGAGCTCGCACCAGCGAAGCCAGGCGGCGAGGTCCTGGCGGTAGGCGGCGCGGGTGTTCGGAGATTCCCAGCGGGCGAGGAACGCCTCGACGAACAGATCGACGTCGGCGGGAGAAAGAACGCAGGGTTGGGTAGCGTGAGACACGGTCATCCTTCAGATAGCAGCTGAACGGGTGGCAAGGCCTCGGACGGTGTTGGTAGCACCTCCGGGGCCGACCTTCTTTCTACCCGCGAGAAGCCAGGTTATGCCACCGGGATTGGCGGGCCGACGGTCCAGAACCCCGTCTCTGTCACACCCGAGTGCCTACTCTCAATACATGCCTCCGAATCACTGCGCTTGCGGCGCACCCATAGTTCACACCGGTTCCCGCTACGAGTGCCAGGGCCGTTCGTTCTGCGAGATCCGGTCGACGGGACGCGAAACGGTCTGGCTCAACACCAGTCTCGAGGACATGCCGTTCGCCGCCATCCAGAAGGGCGACTTCGTGCAACTCGAAGAGGGGTGGCGCGAGGTGGTGGATCGACAGGATCGAGAGTTGGTGTTCGGCCGCGGCAGAACCCGCAAGTTCTACAGCGAGGTGGAAGGTCTGGGGTTGGGCTACATGGTGAGGCGTCCCGTTCGCTAGTACGGACGACAAAGCAGCCCCACCCTCATGCAGAGGATGGGGCTGTTGTCGGAGCTGGGATGCGCGGGCGCGCACGAACGGCGATACCCTCAGCCGATGGAGGACGAATACACCCGCCGCCAGCGCGAGCTGTCGCGGCACCGCAGCGAGGAGACCAGAGCTTGGCTGCGCCTGGGTATCGACCTTGTCGTGCTGGCGCTGGCCGTGACACTGGGCTGTGCGGTGGTGATCGAACTGGCCGGCGGCCAACATGATGCGGGCACCTACGTGCGCGCCGGGATCGCGCTCAGCCTCGCAGCGGTCGTGGTGTATCGACGGATTGCGCATCCATGACTGACGAACCTCGTTCGCTACAGATCGCCCAGCGATTGCGTGGATTCCTTTACGACGAGGGCGTCCCAGCCATCCGCCTCGCCCAAGCTCTGGGCCTGAGCCAGTCGAAGATCGCACGCCGCATGACAGGAACAGTGGCACTGAGCATCGACGAACTCGATGTCATCGCCGACGTCCTCGGCATACGGTTCGAGTGGCTCGTCACTGGCAATGGCAATGGTCCCCGCTTCCGGCCGACCACCCAGGACTGAACGTGGAAGCACGGTGGTCGCTGTCTGCGAACCATTCTCGCCAGTCCGGGTGACGCGCGTCCCCCTCGACGAGGCGCCGGCAGTGCGGGCAATCCGGGTCATAGGGCGGGCGGTAGATGCGGATGCGTGGAGTCACGGGGTTTGGACGCAGCCCCGGTGCCGGTGGTTCCATGACCGGATGACCGATCGGGATGTGCTGCGCGCCGCGGCCGAGGCTGTGCGCGCGGTGATGCGACGCCAGCAGGCGGAGATGTCGCAGGCCGCCGACGGTGGGTGGGCGCCACCGGACCCCGACCTCCTCGAGCTGGCTGTTGAGTGCGACGAGGTGATCTACAGCCAGCGGGCCGAGGCGCCGGCTCTCACCGACCGGCTGGCCGCGGTGCTCGGCGACGCGTGGGAGCCGTGAACAACGCGGAAGCGCCCCACCTCGCAAGAGGTGGGGCGCTTTTCACCGTCCTGCGCATCGACGGCAGAGGGTCCGTTCGTGTGCCTGCTCCCACGTCCGTCGGTGGACCTGGCCTCTACGTGGGCGGCCCCGCCGATCCAACAGTCCTTGCCGGCGGGCGGGAGTTCTAGGCCGAAGCCGGTGCTGTCTCCCCGCACTCCCCATCATAGGTGCTGGGGTGTGACAAATCCCTGAAACCGTTTCGTGCGGATGTCACCCCCGCCCATATCGGGAGTTATGAGCGGGTCAGGCGTTGGTCAGCTTGAAGTTGTCCAGCCGGGCCGTGGTGTCTGCCAACCCGACCGCCACCTTGCCGCTGGTGGTGATCGACGTGTCGGTCACAGACGCCACCTGCACGCCGTTCACCAGGACGGTCAACGTCGAACCAACGGCACGGAACTTCACCACTGCACCCACCGTGAACGTGCCGGCAGAGATCGCGCCGATCTGGGAATTGGTGCCGCCGACAGACTTGTTGATGGTTCCACCGCCCGTCGAGGGGGTGATGATCAACCGGTAGTAGTTGTTGCCGTCGGCGCGGCGCAGCATGATCTGCTCGTTGGATGTGCCCAGCACCGACAGGGTCACCTCGATCGCCTGATCGGCTGCGGTGTGGTCGAGATAGCAGTAGGCGGTGCCGGTGGTCGTCTTGCCGAGCTGGTTGCCGATGATCGCCATCCCGGACTCTGCTGTCCACGGCAGCACTGCGCCACCGTTGGCGGCATCGGTGGACCCCACCGCACCGTCGGCACGATTGAACGAGTCCGAGGCGACGGTCGTGATTGCGATCGGAGTGACCGAGTTCGACGCCTCCGACTGTGGCGACCAGTTGCCTGCCGCGTCCCCGGCTGACACCTTGAACGTCACCGCCGCCCCGTTCGCTGAGGGTGCGTTGATCGGCGACCCCGACCCGGTGGCAACCGGGGTGGCATAACTGTCCGCCGAGGAGTACACGCGGTAGGAGACGACGCCCACATTGTCCGTGGCCCCGGAGAACGTGACCGTTGCCTGGCCGTCACCGGCGGTCGCCGAGACCGAGGTGGGCGCGGTCGGGGCGGTGACATCAGTCGGGGTCGTCACGGTCGCCGACACCACGTTCGACGGATCGGACGGGCCGACCGTATTGATGGCGGTCACCCGGTACTCCCATATCCCGGCCGCGAACCCCGTCACCGGAATCGAGGTGGCAGTGGAGATGCCGTCGAAGTAGGTGAACCAGCGGGTGGTGCCCTGCTGGCGGAACTGCACCACGTAGTCAGTGATCGCCGATCCGCCGTTGCTGCCGGGGGTGACAGTCAGGGTGGACTGTCCGGCTCCGCCGGTCGCCGAGATCGTCGGGGCCGCCGGCGGTGTGTTCGAGGCGTAGGTCGCCCATCCCTTCTTCACTAGCTGCTTGGCGATGAGTTTGCCGACCACCGCGTATCCGGTTTCGTTGGGGTGGGTGTCGGAGGTGGACTTGAGGATGCCGTAGGGCGTGGTGTCGTGGTTGATGCGCGCCTGGTCATCGGCGTTGGGGACCAAACCGCCGACCTGCATGCCGATGTCAATGAAGTCGCGGCGCAGGTCGTAGAAGTTGTTGGGCCAGCGGGCCGCCCGGTCGGTGTTGATGCCGATCATCTTGTTGCGGCGGATCAACTGGTTGCCGGTGGTGTCGTCGCGGTCCTCGGGATAGGTGAACTCCCCGACGATCAACGCCCGCTTGACCACCGGTGTCAGTGATCCGAGGATCGCGTCGATGTCCCGGATCACGTTCCGCATCGTCGCGTCCACCGAGTACAGGTTGTTCTGCGCGCACATGATCACCGTCGTCTCATCGACGTAGGTGGTGGCGCTGACGAGGAACGGGGTTCCCGGTGCGACCGGGGTGGCGGTACCGGAACTGCTGCGGGCGAACGTCCACACCGGATCGCCAGAGGATTGCAGGGTCTCGGTGAGGGTGCCGGCGACTCCCGCGAGGGTGCCGGCGTAGGTGTAGGCCGATGATCCGTTGGTGCGGTAGTCGCCGGTCGGCTGGATCGCGGTCACCGACACCGCCGTGGTGTCGGCGGGGATCTGGTTGCCCGCCAGGGTGAGCAGCGGGACGATGCCACCGGTGCGGATGGCGACCTCAGTGGAGGTTTGTCCACCGATGCCGAGGTTGCGCACGGTCACTCCGAGTGCGGAAGCGAGGGCGGCTTCGAGGAGTCCGTTGTCGGAGTAGATCCACGAGTGTCCCTTGCAGGTGATCGTGGCGGACGGGACGACCGGACGCGTGCCATCCCATCGCAGGGGGGTTCCGTCTGCGCCGATGACGCTCGGCCCGGGTGCTGGCTGCGCCTTCTCGGCGGTGGACAGCGCAGTGGCGGCGGTCGACTGTGCTGTCGCCGCTGTCGTCTGTGCCGTGCTCGCGGCAGTCTGCGCCGCCGATGCCGTTGATGCGGCGTTGGAGACGGCGGGAAGGGCGGCGATCTCGGTGCGGACCGCGGACGGGAGTCGCTGACCGGCGCTGGCCGTGTCGTCGATCGAGATCAGTTTCTTGGCCATGGGTCAGGCTCCAATCGTGAAGAGGCCGGTGCTGCCGTCCTCGGTGAGTCCGGTCTAGCCGGCGTTGATGGTGAACAGTCCGGTGCCGTCGTCGGTCAGCGAGACACCGCCACCACCGCCGCCGGGCTCGTATTCGTCTTTGCGCACATATGTGGCGTCGAGGACCTCTTTGCTGGGGACCTCGAGTTCGTCGAGCGCGATCTCGGCGGCGGTCTTCGCCGCCTGCACGAGGGTGGAGACCGGGGTGCCGGGCGGGATGGAGATGGCGGCTTTGATCCGGTCGGTGACATCGCCGCCGGCTTCGGGGATGTCGATGGTGACCGATTCGTTCAGGTAGGCGCCGAGGCCGGTGATGCGCCACTGGGTGGCGGCGATGTTGGTGATGGTGGTGGGGGTGCCGACCGTCGAGGTGATGGTTTTCGGTGGCCCGGAGATGACGAGTTTGCCGGACTCGCCGTGCGGCGACACCGGCTGCCACCACAGGTCGATTTCCGCGTCGGGCGTCCCGAACCCGTCGTCGAGGGTGTAAGTGATAGTGGGCATCAGGCGGTCTCCTCGGGTGCGATGGTGATGTCGGCGGCAGTCCAGTTGTCGCCCGTACCGGACGGGTAGATGAGGCCGTTGCGGCGGGACAGCATGGCGACCCAGCGGCGGCCGAGACCGGCCCCGACCACACCAGTGGTGTCATCCCAGGTGAGGATCGGCTCATTTTCTTCGTCGTTGGGGTCACCGAAGTACGCCTGATACAGGTAGTGGGTGTCATCGTCGGATCGGATGCGCCGCAGCGTGTACCGACCCGATCCGGGAGCTTCAACGACGGGTGTGCGGGCGGTTCGCGAGTTGTAGGCGCCGGTTTCGATGACGACGCCGGAGTACTTGGTAGTCAGCCACACCCCGGAGCCGAGGCCGGACGTGCAGCCGATGCCGACGCCGATGATCTCCTGGTCGAGGTCGGCGTCGAATCCGGCTTCGACCAGATCGGTTGCCAGTGGTTGGTGGTACATGATGGCGCCGGGGGCGGTGGCGATCGAGCTGCCTGTGTATTTGACCTTGTTGCTGCTGATGCCCATGCTGCCGTAGGCGATCCAGCGCGGGCCGAGACTCGACCGGTTGAAGTCGTCGAAGAAGAAGCGGGGGACGTTGGTCTGTCCGACGTCGATGCCGATGGACACGAACGGGCACGGCCCGACATACATGGAATCCCGTGTGGTGGTGGGGATCGTGGCAGGTGCAGGGATGGTGGACGGGTTGCGGCCTGACCCGGAGGAGTACGGCCGGAAACCCGGCAATGGTGTGGGGTTGGGGAAGTTGACGCCTGCGATCGCTACAGACCCTGATCCGGTCATGCGGAATTGCACCTCGAAGGTGTCCCCGACGTCGGCGATGATGGACGCGCTCTCCATGAGGTGTTGCATCCAGCCGATCGTCAAGGGCACGTCACCGGCAAGGTTCGGTGACGAGTAGACGAGGGTGGATGAGCCGTCAGCCTCGAGTTTGTACACGTCGAGGTTGAAGGTGGTGACGGTTCCGGTTTTGGATGCCAGCCACGTCAACACTTTTCGTTCGGCCGCCGACTTGAAAATGACGGTCGCCCACGGTGCATAGTTCGCGGTTGCTTTCACGGTTGGCGGGGTGGTGCTCGGAGTGATCGTGCCGAAGACGTCGTCGCCGCGCTGATTGCCGAACTGGTCCGGGTCGTCGATCCACAAGTCGTGGGTGATCGTGAACGTCGGCAGGTGCAGGAACGCGAACGGGAACGACGGCGTGCCGGTGCGGTCCGGGCCGGTCTCCCACACACCCATCCCCGACTGAAGTGCAATCACCTGCTGCACATAGTTGACCTGCGTGCCTACGCTGACGACGGACTCGATCGCGTCGACGGCCTTCTCGTTGGTGTCGAGCAGCCACTCGCCGAGCGCATCCGCGATGGGCTGGCCGACGACCGGAATGATGCCGATGATGCCGATCAGGATGCGAATCGGCACGTCGGCCATCGCATCCCAGAATCGGTCCTTCATCTCCTCGAAGGTTTCTTCGTCGGCGATCCCGGGCTTCGGGCCGGGATAGTGCCAGGGCATCAGGTCACCCTTCGCAGTACTTCAGCCGCGGCGCGCTCCAGCATGGTCGCACCTCCGCCGATCGGCCGCCGGTTGTACACGGTGTGCGTCGACGGCATTCCGAGGCCGAGGTAGCCGCGGGCGTCACGTCCGGCGCGGTCGTAGCGACCCCAGTTGCGCGGGTCCCACCAGCCGCCGAGCTGCGAGTCGATCTCACGCCGCGTCGCCGGGTCACCGAGCTTGACCAGCACGTCACGCGCCCACACTGTGCGGTCGGCGAGCTGCATGCGCGGGGTCAGCGTCGCGATGACCCGCAGCGGCGAGCGCGGCGCGCAGCAGCAAATCACATCGGCCGGATGGTTGACCGCGAGCACCCGCGAGTCGACGTACTGCCGGCCACGCGCGGGGGCGGCGATCCCGTAATCGGCGAGACCGTTCGACCCGGGATTCGACGGGTTCGCCACCACCACCGCCAGCTTCACCTGCGGGAACTCGGCCATGACCCCCGACGATGCGAGGTCATCGACGACGTCTGCGCCCGCCGAATAGCCGACCAGCACCACCACCGCGCCCGGGTCGTCGTTCGCGATGATCGCGAGCTCGACCCGCACCTGCGCCCGCCCGATCCGTTTCGTGGTCTCGTAGTCGGGGGCGGTCGGGTTGCGCTGCCCGTTGATGAACCCGTAGGCGGCGGGATAGGGCACCTCGACGTGCCACCACCCCTCCCCCAGCCGGTCGACGAACTGCGACAGCATGTTCCGGCCCATCGGTTCACCGATACCGCGGACCGTCACCACATACCGTGCGCTCACAGCACTCGCCGCACATGTTCACGCGCCGTGCGGATCTCGCTGACCGCGTCCACATGACCGGCCTGCTCGAGCAACGGTATCGCCGTCTCCACCGCGTGGGTCAGGTCATCCACCGCACCCTTCAGCTCCCGCAACTCCACCCGCAAGCTCTGGTTCTCCTGCCGGATGTCGGCGGTCATCTTCGCGGCGATGCCGGTGAGGATTTCGGCGGCGCCGGCGTCGGTCTGCTCCGCTTCGGCGATCGACTTGGCGGCCGTCGCTCGTTCGGACCCGCGTTTGGATACCGCAGTGATCACCGCGATGACGACGCCGCTGACGACCGCCCCGACCCCACCACTGGTGAGTACCGACGCGACCGATCCCATTGTACCGCTCATGATTTCGTGACCTTCCGAAGTCGATTGGCGTCGACCAGTCGCAGCACGTCACGCAGCGCGATGAGTCCGACGAGCATGGTGAAGCCGATGAACGGCCACAGCGCGTACATGCCTTTCCCGATCCACGACGCCTGCAGCACGGCGGCGACGTAGGAAGTCAGTGCGAAGGTGAGACCGACGTTGGCGCCGATCCCAAGCCCGGGGCCCAGGTCGCCGATCCATCCGCTGCTGCGCCGCGCCAGGTAGGCGACGAGCGTCAGGACGGGACACGCCACCGACAGCCAGATCCAGGCGCTCTGCGCGACACCCCCCATCTCCTCCTCCACGACGTTGGGTGCGGAGGTGATGAGCATGTAGAGGCCGCCGATGAAGATGCACGGGTAGAGCACGATCTGGCAGAGGGTGCCGCCGTGGACGATGAGGTGGCGCAGCCGTGGCCACGCCACCTCGAGCCAGCGCGTCACTCGATCGGCTCGTCTCGCACCGACAGGACTTCGCCCTCGACCACGTTGATCTTTGGTGTCAGGTTCGGGCGGCCGAAGACGAGTCCGAGGGTCAATGAGGCTGCGGCGTAGATCATTCCCTGCTGCTCGGTGTCGAGGTCGGCGCCCGCGACCACGACAAGGGGCAGCGCGGCCTGCACGACCGCGAGGATGCCGGGCACGATGTTCTCGCGCACCGAAGCGAGCACGACGAGCGCGAGGACTGCACCGACGAACGTCTGGATCAGTGCCTGCGTCGTCGGTGACACCGGGGTGAGGAAGCCGGACACGAGCGCCACGACCGACATGATCGCCGCACTGATCGCGGCGGGTTCGCGCCCAACGATCAGGCGTGCGGGGGTGTGGGTGGGGACAGACATGTCACTGCTCCTTGGTGTCGGTGGGGTTCTTCACGACGCCGAGTGGGTCGTAGAAGCCGGGGATGCCGAGCGATGCGCCGATCGCGGCGAGTGCGTCGACGACGGTGCGGTCGCCGAGTTGCGGCCAGCCGGGGAACGACTTTTCGAGGTCGACGACCTTCTTGCCGTCCACGGTCTTGTAGACGAGGTCACGCGCGCCGACGAGCTGCTGGCGGATGTCCTTCGTATCCGACCCGATCGGGCCGTTGAAGGCCTTCGTGAATTCGTTGATCTTCTCGACGTCTGTGGCCATGGTGGTGCCTCCAATTCCGAAGAGGGTCTTGAGTTGTGGGATGGACAGGTCGGTGTAGTTGGCGTCGCACGCACCGAATGGGGCGCACGGCACGCGGTCGGAGTACTGGTGCGCGAACCGGTTCGGGTATGCGTAGGACTGTCCGGGCTGCACGTCGTAGTGCGGCACGATCAGTGGGACGGTCCCGCGGTTCTGCCACAGGGCGGGGTCGGCGCGCGGGTTGTAGTAGCCGATCACCCGGGATCCGCCCAACCACTGACGAACCCGGCGGATCTCGTCGTTGATCTCGGTGCTGTGGTCGCGGTTCGGGATGGCTCCCTGTGAGGACCCGGCACCCGATTCGACGTCGACCATGCAAACGATGCGCGGGTCGATCCGCCCGCCGCGGGTGACCACCTGGCGCCACAGGTCGCAGTTCGCGGCGCCGGGGCGGAAGTAGTAGTACGGGATGACGATGTCGAGGTCGCCGCGGTCGAGTGCGGCGAGTGCCCAGGTGAGGTTCGCGTCGGCGTTGCGGTCGCGCTGGTCACCGCTGTTGGTGCGGAAGGAGAACACCCGGTGCGGGTACTCTTCGTTCACCAACCGCTGGAACTGCGAGACGTCGGCCCAGAAGGTGCCCATCAGCGGTTCACCGCCCGATCGAGTAGCGCGGCCAGTCCATCGGTGAACGTGCGGTTTCCGAGTTGGCCCCAGCCGTCGAACTCGCCGGCGTCCCGGGAACCGGCACCGCACAGCTGTTCTCGCGAGTCCTTCGTGTCCGAACCGATCGGTCCCATGTACGCCTGGGTGAATGCGTTGACCTTCGCCGCGTCGAGCGCGGTCTTACCGACTGAGCCCTTCAGGCGGCCGTCGACGATGCGTCGCTGCACGAAGTCGACCAGACGCTGCGACGCGCCATCGCCAGAGGCGGTGCCGTGGTTGAGCTGGAAGTGCATCTCGTCCTTGCGGGACCAGTCCGCACCCCAGAAGATGATGCCCTCGAACTCGGCGAGCCCGCGGCGGATCGCGGCCACCCGGTCGGGGAACACCCGCGCCATGCGGTCGCCGCCCCACGGGTACTGCGGGGCGTTGATGTCGAGCGCGGTGCCCGACAGGTGATTCGACGTCGCGACGTCGTTCGTGTTCGACCACCCCCACGTCGGCGACACGATTTCGCCCGGGACGTTGGCGTCGTACCAGTGCGCCCACGCCGACAGTGCCTCGAAGGCGAAGCCCTTCCGGACCGGTGCGGTGTCCATGAACGCGAGCCCCTGGATCAGGATGCATTCGTCGCGGTTGACCATGCGCCAACCGTTTTCGGAGTACTTGTAGCCGTAGGCCTCTCGGAAACTCATTGCAGTCCTCTCGACTAGGTGCTGTTGGCGGCGCCGCGTGACCATTGGCCGGCGCCCTGGACCCCCGCGATGAGCCGCGTCCACGGGCCCTTGGCGCGTTTGTCGGAGCCGACGGTGAGGGATTCACGCATCCGCTCCCCCGGCTTGGAGGTGACCGACACCCCGGACACGTACTTCTCGACGGTGTTGCCGCGGTCCCAGAACGTGACGATGTCGCCGTGCCGGTAGCGGCGCGCGGTGCCGTCGTCAGCGCCGAAACTGATCCCGAGTCCGTCGGGACGCCCGGAGCGTCCGGTGATTTCGAGCTGCTTGTTCCCGCCGTGCTCGTGCAGGGTGGTCTTGCCGATCGCATACGAGTCGATCGACCAGGCGGCGGTGTTGTCGGCGAAGATCTCCGGCAGCGCGTCGTCGTCACCGAGTTCGTCCTCGAGGTCGTGGTCGACGAACACCTGGTAGGCGAAGAAGATGTCGTCGAACAGGTCGCCGACGGTGACCGCGAGACCACCGATACCGCCGAGACCGGGGATGGTGGCGATCACGCCGATGATCGCGGCGATCGCGAGGTTGGCCCCGATCTCGATCAGGTCGTTGACCATGGACGGGCTTTTGCCGCCGACGATCGCCCGGACCGCGTCCGGCGCGTTGACGGTCAGCTCGTACGACTCGATCTGGCCTTCACCGTCGGTGCGGAACTGCACTTCCCGGCGGTCCCGCTTCTCGTGGGTATCGAAGATGTAGCACGCCTTGTTCGCCGCGAAGGAGAACAGTCCGTTGTTGACCGGCTTCATCAGCTGACCGAGGTCGAGGAAGTGGTCGGAGGTGTGATCGATGATCGACTGCAGTGCACCCAGGCTCGACGTGTTGAACACCTGCGGGGAGGTGCCGCGACCGTCCCACAGGTCGACCGACACCCCCAGCTCGAGGCGCTCCACCGACTGCTTGAACAGCTCATCCATCTGGGTGAAGCGCGCCATCAGGCCGACGATGTTCTCGGTGGCGTCGTAGATGGTGTCGAGGACGTCCTCGAACGAGTTGAAGTCGTTGAGGTTGTTCTGCGACCACGCCGACGGCCATTTCAGCGGCAGTGCACAGTAGAACGGCTTGTTCAGTCGGGTGAAGTTCTTCGCCAGATAGTATTTGAACACCGGATCGGGCGGCCCAAACATGATGTCCTGCTTGCCCGTTAACCCGATTTGGATTTCCGGCGGGAACAGCGGATTCACCCACGCGTAGGAGCGTTGCAGCCAGATCTTGTTGCACACACCGGTGTAGAGGAACTTCTCGCGGCCGGGTTTGCCGATCTGCTTGCGCTGCATGACCCGGCCGGTGAACGGCATGCCGCGCAGCCCGGCCCGGAACTGGTAGATGTGCCGGTCGATGTCGGCCTGGCGGATCTCGTCGTTCAGGGGGTGGTCGGGGCGAAGTTCGAAGGCGAACTTGCCCGGTTCGAGGTCCCATGTCCAGTTGATGCCGGCCTCGTTGTAGGAGCCGATCGGCCGCCAGTCGATGACCGGGTTGTTGCGGACACCGATGTCGAGGTAGTCGAAATCGCCCGGCCCAGAGGTGTTGGGGCGGGCGTATCCGGGGGCGGTCATAGCGCGGCGTGGAACAGTTGCGGGACGACGACGCGCAGGCTGGTGGCGCTGGTGATGCCGGTGCCGGTGATCGTCACGGGAATCTGGAGGTTCTCGGCCGGCGCTTTGACGCGCCACCGCTGTCCGACCTTCCAGGTGCGGTCACCGCTCGCCGAGTGCTTCACACTCCACCGGTCGGGGTCGGTGTCGATCTCGAGGGTCTGTCCTGCCGTCAGGTTGCACGAGGCGGGCAGGGTGACGGTTTCGCCGGCCATACCGATCGTGATGTTGCTGATCGGGCCGGTGACCCGGTACCACGGCCACGACGACTCGTCGCCTTCGTTGCCGACGGCGATCGACCCGAACTGTGATGAGGGGAAGGTCTTGTCGAAAGGCTTCTTCCGCCACCACGATTCGTCCGACATGAGCTTCACCGCGTCCGCGCAGCGTCCGACGTGGAACATGGTCGAATACAGCGGGGTTTCGGGTTTCGCCGCCAACCGCACCTCGACGAACCGGCCGGTGGCCAGAGCCTCGAGACGCATCAGTTTGCCGTCGCGCGCCCAACCACGGCCGAGGCCTTTGCGCCAGCGGCGCAACAGATCGAGGGCGTCGTTGCCGGGAAGTACTGGGCCCACCCACACCTCGAGCTCGATGACCGACTCCTTGTCGTCCCGGCCGACGACCGAGACACCGGCCTGTCCCACCCCGGTCGTCGTGTCGAGCTCGAACTCGGCGCCGTCGATTCCCTTCACCGTCTTGAGCCGCACCGGACAGGTGGGTGACGACAGATTCCACGGCACCCCGTACAGGTCGGTGAGGCGTAGCCGCGGTTCGTACGGCATGACGGGCATCTACACACCCATCGCCATGCCGACGAGCCCGGCCGCACTGGGTGACTGGTCGTTCTCCACCTTCACGTGAATGTCCTGCCCCTCCTTGACCGCACGGATCAGCTCGTTGAGCTGCTGGGAAATCTGGCTGGCGAAGTCGCTGATGATGCTGTTGGCGAATCCGCCGGTGGGATCGTTGGCGCCGGTATCGAACTGGGGCATCGCGTTGCCGAGGTCGACTTGCCCGGTCAGCAGCATCTGCGCGTACGGTGCGGCCATCCCGGCCACCGACGACGCCCCGCCGACCCCGAGGGCGAGCCAGTCGTACAGGCTGGTCGGCTTCATGTAGTCGCTGTCATCGGCCGAATAGCCACCGAACCCGGCGGTGCCGCCGGACGCGTACCGGCCGACCTTGTCAGCGTTGATCGCCTTGAGCAGACGGCGATACTTGATCGCCATGGCCCGCCGGGTGACTTCCTCACCGGGGGTGAGCAGCGCGGGGACGGTGTCGCTTATCCCGGTCCCCGGGACAGTGCCACCGACCCACATCTTCGTGATGCCGGGCTGCTTGATGGGCTTGGCCTGGTCCTCAGCGAGCTTCTGCTCGGCGACCGCCAGATCCTCCCGCGCCTTGGTGACATCGTTCTCGGCGCGCGTGACGGCCTGCCGGGCGCTCTCGATCTGGGACGGCTTCGGGTTCTTGCTCCCCTGAACCTCCTGGAGCTTCATCTGCGCGATCCGCAGCTTGCCCTCGGCCTCCTCGAGGACCCGTTTGCGTTCGGCGACGGCGTTCTCCGAGCCGAGCACCGACGACAACGATGTTCCGCTACCGGCACCTGACCCGGACCCGTTCAGCTCGTTCTGCGCCTGCTCGAGCTCGCGGGCCCGCTGAATGATGCGTTCCTGGTACTCCTTCTCCCCGCGCCACCAGAACGGCTGGAAGGGGTTACGCAGCTTCAGCTCGAACGCAGTCGGCGGACCCGTCGGGACGCCGGTCGCCCCGGGTATCCCGGGTGTCGCTGTTGCGCCGGACGACACGGTTTCGGCGAGCTTCTGCTCGGCGAGGCGCTGCTTCTCAGTCGCCGCGATGACGTCGTTCTTCGCCTTCGCCACCGCCTGCTCGGCGGCCTCGCGCTGTGAGGCCTTCGCCTTCGGATTTCCCTGGATCTCCGCGAGTTTCAGCTCGGCGAGGCGCTGTTTGTTGACCGCCTCAGTGTGCTTGCGCTTGGCGTTGGCCACGAGGTTCTCGGCGACGCTCCGTTCCGCCGGAGACACGGCCGGCTCAACAGCGGTCGGATCGGTGATCGCCAGCGCCGGGTCGACCATCGGGTCCGCGTTGGGATCAGCGGGCACAGCAGGCACCGCCGTCGACGAATAGCTGGTGCCGGCAGGCCAGTTCGTGACATAGACGCGCACGTCGCCGCCCTCGTTAATCTTCTTCAGCAGCGGACGGTTCTTCTCCGCAGGCCCCTTGCGAATGACCTCCTCGCCAGGGGTCGTGAGGATCGGCACCGTGTCACGGTTGCCGCTGCCGGGGATGGTGCCGCCATTGGCGTAACCGTGCCCCTTGCCCCACATCGCACCCAGGTCGTCGCCGTAGCGGGCGCGGTAGTAGCGCAGCGCGGCGTTCATGTTCGCCCACGGATCAGAGCGATTGTCCGACAGCGACGGATCACGGTACGTGGCGAAAGTGCCGGGCGTGACCTGCAACAGACCCACGGCCTCGTTGCCGCCGGAGTTGACATCCTGCACGCCCTGCACGACGCCCGGGTTACCGCCGGACTCCGACCCGATCTGCGCCAACATCAGATCCTGGTTGCGCTTGTTCGGCTCGAATCCGTTGCGGCGCAGCGCCGCGATGACCATCGGCCGCCAGCGCTCCACGTCGGCACCGCCACCGATCGCCGGACCCATGTACTTCGTCGCGAGATCACGGAGGCGGGCGGTCATCGCGTCGTTCATCTTCGCGAACACACCCTGCGGGACCTGACCCATCCGGCCGCCAAACGTCGCTGCACCCAGGTTCTTCTCGACCTGCGCCCGTAGCGGGTTCAGCGTCTCCGCGATCATCTGGGCCATCGACTTCTGCACCGCGGGTCCGCCCGATCCGCCGGCCATCGACACCAGCCGGCCCGCGAACGACCGCATCGCAGCCATCGCCCAATGGACGTGGTCCGTGTGGTCGGCGTTGGTGCCAGCACCGTAGTCCAGCGGGGACCCGGACTTCAGGTTCTGCCAGCCCTGCAGCGGCCAGTGGATGAGTTCCTCGACCGGCTGGGAGCGGTTGAGTTGATAGATCCAGCGCGCAATCTCCGGCATCGGCCCAGCGAGGTCCAGGGCGCGCTGCCCCATGTGGTTGTCGAAGCCGGAACCGACGTCGGCATACCGCGTGCCGGACGTAAGGACGACGCCCGGGAACGCGGTGCGCACCGCATCCCACATGGTGCGCTGGATCTCCGACGTGATCTCCGCGCCACCCTGGATGGTGCCGCCGGAGGCGAACGCCATGTCGCCGCCGAGGTACTGGTCGGTGCCCTTCACGCGGCGCAGCTGGCCGGAGCGGGCCAACGCGTTCATCCGGTTCACCGCGTTCGGCCCGCCGACGGCGCGTGTCCACTCTGGACGCATGATCGCCTCGCCACCGGAGAGGGCCAGGCGGCCGCCGGTTGGGGATGCGAACTGGTGCACGTCGCGGCCCGGGGTGTAGCCGGGGAGCACGCCACCGGTGGCGAACCCGATCGGGTACGGGTTCATCTTCGATGTGCCGATCAGGTCGGCAACCGAGTTCCACATGCCGACGAGGCCGTTGTTGAAGACGGTTCCGATGGTGAATCGCACTGGGGCGGCGGTGGCCTCACGTACTGAGTTCCATTGCGCTGCGATCGCGGACGCGCCGGTGCCGAATGAGGCTGCGGTGTTGCCGACCGCGCCGCGCATCGCGGCGAGTACCGGGTCGACTGTGCCCTGGTGCACGCCTTGCACGGTCGATCCCACCGACGCGATCGCCGGGTTGATCTGCCCGGTCGCCGCGGTCTGCATTCCCATGGCGGTCGCGGCGATGTTGCTGCGCATACCGGCCAGCGCGGGCACGACCAGCCCGGCGACCGTCGACTGCGATACCTGCCCGACTCCGCGCACCGCGGGCCCGATGACGTTGCCGGCGGCGGTCGTGACCGCGGCCCCGGTCGCCGTCCACGCCGCCTGCACTGCAGCGGTCTGCTCCGCGGTCGCCAGGCCGTACTCGGTGACTCCGGCGGTCGCCTCGGTCATCGCCGGATCGAGTTGTGTGTCCTTGACCTGGGAGACCGTCGCGGCGACCTGGCCGAGCGCATCCGGCAGACCCATCCCGGGTACCGCGACGGTAGCCGTCCCCGGATCGGACATGGCGGCTGCGGTGTCCCCTCCCGCGGGACCGCTACCAACGGGTCCGCCGGTTGCGAGGCGCTGCGCGTTGACCGCGTGCATGAACGACAGCCCGTACCGTCTGACGGCGGCGGCCTGCATCATGAACTCGCCGTTCGACCCCCACAGCGGCACCGAATCCGATGTGGCGGTACCGGGGCCGACGATCGGTCCGCCGGTCGCCTTCGGTTTCGGCTTGAGCGACTTGAAGTACTCAGGTTTGAGCGGTATTCCGCCGTTGCTCGGATCGATACCCCGGACCTCACGGCCCTGCGGGTCAACGTAGGTCACGGTCATCGCGACCTGGTGACCGCGGATCGCGTCGATGTTCCGCTGCACCACCGCGGCTGTGCCGTTGTCGGTGACGATGATCGTCTTGCCGTTGTTGGTTCGAACGGCCAGCCCGAGCCTGTGCAGGGTGTCGAGCACCTCGGGAGCCAGCGGAGCGTCGACCACGATGTTCTTGTGGTTGTCGACACGGATCTGCGCACCGATACTCCGCAGGAGGTCGAACGCCTGCTGGCCACCCGGAGCGGTCACCGACACCGGCTTCTCACGAGGCAGGCTGTTCAGCTGCACCAGCAGGGTGCCGACGCCGGCGTTCGCCTCGTCGAGACCCTCCACGTTCAGACGAGTCGCGACGACATTCGGGATGAGACCGTAGGCATCTGCGAGGCGGTTGGCGGCGTCGATGCTCATGCCGTGGGCGGTGAGTGAATCGATCAGCGCTTGGCGCTGCTCGACGAGCTTCTTGCGGGCGATCTCGGCCGCCTCCGGAACCGATTTACCCTGCGCGCGGGCGGCTTCGAACGCTGCCGCCGCAACCTGATTGAACGCTTCCGCCTGCTTCTGGACCGCGTCCTGGAGGGCGGAGCCCTTCTCTGTGGTGAAGTCGATCTTGCCGTTCGCCAGCACCGCCGCGGTACCGGCCTCACCCAGCGCCTTCGCCAGGTCGCGGATACCGTCAGACCACGACTGCTGCGCCTCTTCCTCAGTCTGCCCATCAGAGTTCAACTGACTCAGAGCTTTTGCGAGTTTGTCAACCTTCGACGCGGCGCCATCGGTGGACTCTTCGAACTCGGTCATCGCCTCTGTCATGGCACCGACCGCAGTGTTGTTCTTGTCGAACGACACACGCATGTCACCATTCGCCTGGGCGAGGCGCTGCGCCTTGGTCTTCGCGTCGTCGGCCTGCTTGGCCAGCCGCTCGAGTTCGAGTCGCGCGTCGTAGGCCGACACCCGGGTGTCCTGATCGGAATTCTCGCGATCGTTTTGAATCGCGATCAGCTGATTGCGTACCCGCTCATACGCGTCGCCCTGCTTCAGGATCGAGTCGACCGTGTCCTTGTTGCTGAACCCGAGATCCGTCATCGTCTGCGCGAGAGTCTTATTCGACACCGCGAGCTTCTTCGTATCGTCGTCAGCCTGCTTGAGCACGTCGGTGCGCAGAGCGGACGTGATCTTGCCACCCGCACGACCGATCTGGTCTGCCCACGACTCCGTCTGAGCGGCCGCCTCCTGCGACTTCTGCTTGTCCTCCTGCTTCTTCTTGATGAACGCACCGAGCGCGATCGTGGCACCCATGATCGCCAGCCCCCACGGTCCGCCGAGTGCGCCGATCAGGCCGCGCGCACCGGCGGCCATCCCTGCCGTCGCAGCTGAGAAGGCGCCTGCCGTCCGCGGCATTGTCGATGCGCCGGACGACGCGCGAAGGAACGCCGCCTGCATCGACATCAGGGTCGGCGACGTGTTGCGAACCGTCTGACTCATCGCAATGGTCGAGGCCTGCAAACGACCCATCGACTGGCCTGTAATCGCTGCTGCCCGCTGGACGTTCGCGACCCGCTGGCTGTATCCCTGCCAGACGCCACCGACACCCGCGACACGTTGCTGCAGACTCTGCATCTGGCCGCCCAGGAGTCGTTGCGCGATACGCATGGCGACGACGGCCATAATGGCCGACTGGATGGGTCCGGGCAGATCCCCGAACGCTGCGCCAACCATGGATGCGACACTGCCGATCGCTCCGAGCGCCGAGCCTGCACCCTGAAAAGCCGCCATCCCGGGCCCCTCCAAGAGGGTGATGAACCCGTTAGCGATCGGCATGAGCTTGTCGCCGATACCCGCAGCAGCATTCGTCGCCGATGCACGCAGGATTCGCAGACGATTCGCCATTGAATCGCTGGTATTTCCGAAATCGCCCTGCATGATCGAGGTCTGCTCGAGGATGGCGTTGTACACCGCCTGCACGCGAATGGCCGGCGTCAACGCGTCGGAGGTGCTGGCGACCAGGCCGTCTTTCATGGCCTGGTTCTTGATGGTCGCCTCGTTGAGCAGCACACCGTAGGCCTCGATCGGATCAGACTCGCCGCGGAACGCCGCGCCGAGCGCTTCGACCGCCTGCTCGGGGCTGGTGTTGCGGAAACTCGCCATGTCCGAAGCCAGGGTCGTCATCTTGATAGAGAAGTTCGCGAGGCTGTCTCCAGAGAGGTTGGCCTGCTTGCCGTACAGCGCCATGGTCGACGCGCCCTCACGTGCCTCGACGTTGCTCTGACCAATCGCTCGTGCCGCGGTGGACGCCCAGTCCTTCACTTTCTGCGCGGACGACCCGAACGACACGTCGACGGCGTTGGTCGACTCTGCTAGGTCCGAAGCGGCGAACACGGCGCGCTTCATCCCCTCGACCACGGCAGCCAATCCGACACCGACTCCGGCCATCTCGAGTGCGCCACGAGCCCGTCCGGCTGCCGCGACCACCGAGTTCGACGACCGCTCAACCGCCCGGTTCGACCGCTCGACGTTCTGATTTGCCTGCGCGATCTGGTTCTGTGAAGACGCGTACCGCTGTGCAGCGGTGATCGCCCCGGCGCGAGCTGAGTGCACCCGCGCTTCCAGCGACATCAGCCGCTGGGTCGGAGTATTACCTGCCCGTCGTGCGTCAGCGAGCTGCTGTTCGGCCATTCGGAGGCGTGTAGATGCCGCTTGCGCACGACTGTAAGCAGCGGCACTCGCGCTCGACATCTGCTGCGTGGCACGACCGGTGTTCTCCGCCTGCCGCCCCACCTGCTGCAGGTTCGACCTGGTCCGATCGAGCGACTGCTCGACACCCGAATCCTGCACCCGAAGCTGGGCAATCAGGTCCGCGACAATTATCGCCAAGAGAACTCTCACCGCCCCTTCTGAAACGACGAGACCCCGGAAGGCAGTGCTGCATTCCGGAGTCCCTCTCGATGCCTTTGATGTTTGAATCCAGCGGTGTGGCTCCCGTGCCCCACCTCAACGACCACGATCACCGCTCCGTAACCGGTTACGATCAGCCGATGAAGCACACCTTCGCTGCTGTCACGCTCAGCTTGTTAGCCGTCGTTCTCATCGGATGCGGTAGTGCCAGCTCACCTTCCGGAGGGTCAGGCACCTCGGTCATCTCCACTGATGAGAGCAGCTACTCGATCGACTCCTGGCGCAACTGGGGACGTGCGGGTGTGGAGTGGCTCAGCGAGTGCGACGAATACGCCTGGGGCTGCGTCAATGACCAGGCCGGTGATCTCTTGACGGCAGCCTCAACACTGCCAACGGACGACACCGGAGCTGGCGCGTTACTGCCGGTGTACGCCTACCAGAACACATACCGGGAGTACGTCGCCGAAGGATGTGAGAGCGGCAGCACAACGTCTCTGAACTGCTCGGTGAAGCTCCAACAACTCAGCGTCGGGCGGAAGAACATCACGAACGCGGCTCTTGAACTATCCGGGTCTTGACGTTCATCCACACACTCAGCCGAGGGCCGCGGAGCAGTAGATCAGTGATCTTGTCTTCGAACCATTTCCAGGTTCGTTCGCGGAGGATTCCGCTTTCGACGTCGATGCCGTAGACCTCGTGGAGGTCGTGGGTCACGCTGACCCACTGTTCGAGGATCTCCGGCCAAGTGACTCGCGCTTCGGCCGGCGCCGCAGTGGTCGTTGCGGACTGGGCGTACCAGTCGCGCATCCCGGTTACTGGGTCGTAGTCCCCGCCGCCCGGGTCGTCTTCGCCGTACGCTTTCGGGCGCGGGTCGAAGAGCCCGTAGCGGCCTTCGACGAGGTGGCCTTCTTGGCTGCCGCCTTCTTCGGCGCAGTCTTCTTCGCCGCCCGCTTGGCCGCCCGATTCGGGAATTCCACCGGCTGCTCCGCTGCCCCCGGATTCGGGGGCAGCGGGTTTCCCGATGCGGCGTCCGCGAGTCCGGTCTCCCAGTGCACTTCAGCGACCGTGCGTCCCATGCCGGCGTTGAGCATCGCGGTACGGCCTGCGTGCATGATCTCGTCCCAGGACAGCCCGTCGTCGGCCATCTCCTGATACACCCCGCCCTGGTATGACCCGCGGTCGACTTCTGCGGTCATCACTTTGCCGGTTTCGTCGTCGATCATGAGCACACCAGTGTTGGGGTCGGTGAGGTTGACGGTCTCGACCTTCGACACCCATTCGGCTCCGAGGAGCGTCATGATCTCCTTCAGCTCGCCCTCGTCGGTGAGGCTCACCGTCGGGTCGCTGAACAGCAACCGCAGACGTAGCCCGTCCGCGGCGTTCACCGCCGGGATGGTGTACGTCTTGCCGCGGATCGGCAGTTGCAGTCCTGGTTTGAAGAACTCGGACAGGTCTTGGAATCCCACAGGTGGCCCTCCTCGTGGTGTGGGTGTGATGGTTTGGTGGGCGGTGCCCTCTACTTGCCTTCTAGCGCGCTCACTCGCTCATCCAGGACGCCGACGTGATCGACGAGCGATGCGATGACGTCACGGGCGCGCACAAGCCGCCCCTGTGTGAACTCCCGGAGCTTGGCGAGCGTGAGAACGTGCCGCTGGTTCAGGATGGCCGGCGGATCGTTCCTCCACGTTCACGTGAATGTCCTGCCCCTCCTTGACCGCACGAATCAGCTCGTTCAACTGCTGGGAAATCTGACTCGCGAAGTCGGAGACATCTGTCCGTCCGTCCGGGCCAGTGGAAGCGACCCGGACGGACGGCTGCTCTCCTACGCTCGGAGTGCTACCAACCGACGAAGGAGAAGAATCATGGCTCAGCCGACGTTCAAGGACTTCCAGACGCTCGTCGAACGCGTGCGTGTACTGGAAAATCGCCTCGATGACGTCACCGAGAAGTTGCGTGCGCACGAGGAGTCCACGTCCGCCGCGCGCAGCCTGAATGAGCGTGTGGAGCGCATCGAACGAGAGATGTTCGGCCCGTTCGGCGCCAGCTTGAGTTGATTGAGCGGTTTCGGTCATGGCCCCTCGATAAGTGGTGTGGCTGGCCCCGGCCCCCTGGGGTCAGCCTCGGGGTTACTGCGCTTCGAGCGCGGCGATACGGTCGGCCAGGTCGGATACGACCTCTTGCAGATCGGCGATCTCGTCGTGAGCGCCGTCGACGCCGTGCTCGATGCGGTTGAGCTCTGTAGCGGTGATCGGGGTGCCCCCGCCCGCTCCGGTGGCCCATGTCTTCGGCGTGTACGCCATCAGCTACCTCCTGGGTAGAGCGCCGAGCCGGGGAAGAGGTCCGGCCCCGGCACGGCGATCAAGGGGTTTCGGTGGTCCACTTGGCGATTGCCTGCGGCTGTCCCTTGCCGGTGAGGTCGCCCGACCACTTCTGCAGGGCCGGCGGCTTGTCATCGCCCTTGGACACCTTGACCGTCGAGTAGAACTCGTAGGCCTCCGGGATGCCGTCGGTGCGCTGGTAGCGCAGGTGGGCGACACCTGCCTTGCCGTAGGTCTCGGAGTGGTCGAGCAGCGCCTGCACGCCGGGGTCGACGACGAAGGTCGGGTCCTCTTCGCCCTTGACCAGACCGGACACGCGCACGGTGAACGCGTTGCCGATCGGGAATTCCGAGGCCCAGCCGCCGGTCGACACGTCGGTGTCGTCCTCGGTGGTCTGCTCGAACTTCGGGCCCCACTGCTGGATGCCCTTGATCTCGGTCCACTCGGGCGTTCCGGTGGTGGAGGTGTCGATCTCGACGCGGACCTGGCCCGACGTTGCCACCGACAGATCGGCGGTGTTGGTCGCCTTCAGGGGCGGGGTGGGTGCAGTCATTTCAGTCTCCTGGGTTGAGGCGGATGTGATAGTTGGCCGCCTTGGTCCAGTTCCCGTCCTCGTCGGGATCGGCTGGTGCGGCATGTGAGAACGTCACCGAAAGTGGTGACACTCCCCCCGGCCAGGAGCCGGGAGTCATTGTGTGCAGCAGGCGGAATGCTCGGCGCTCGCTGCGGAGGACCGGACGTGGGTCGGGTCCGGATTCACGGAACAGCAGCTGCACGAGGTGCAGCGGGTTGTGTTCGACGGTGAACACGTCCGGATCGGTCAGGTAGTGGTTGATCGCGACGGCCGAGGTGATGTTCTGTGGCAGCTTGCCCAAGGTCACGACCGGGAGATGGAAGTCGGTCGGGTACGGCCCTGATGGGCGGTAGATTCCGAACCCGACTTCGTCGAGGCGCTGGGCCAGCGACGACACCAGGTCGGCGGGATCGACACTCACAGCCGGTTTCTCATCGCGTCGGCGATGGCCTGTTCGATCGATGAGGCATTGGCCAGCGCGGCGGTCTCGAGGAACTTGGCCTGGCCGCCGCTGGGATGGTTGAAGTCGAGGCGCTCGTGCTGCTTCATCGCGTGCGGCGCGGTGTAGGCGACGGCAGCCTCCTTGCCCTCGGCCTGCGCTGTGCCGGACGCCAGCAGCTCTCCGTCATCGACTGGGACCAGCCGATTCGACGCCTCGAGTAACTCGTCGGCGCCCGCCTGCATCGCGGCCGTCCACGCGTCGGCAATCTGATCGAGAACCTGATCGGTGTTGTCCTCCAACGCCATCGGTCACCTCCTCAGTTGAGGTCGATCGAGTAGTAGTCAGGCGAGTTGACGAATCCGCCGATGTGGCGGGCTTCGGCGACGACGGTGCGCCACGGACCGCCGTCAATGGACACCACCGAGCCGGTCGGGATGGTGGGCGTGTCGATCGACATGCTGATCTTGGTCGCGGACACGACCTCGTTGCCTTTGTCGTCGATGACGATGCGGTTCTCGTGCTTGATCCGTCCGAGCACGGTGACGGGCTCGGACACAACAGGTCCGGCGGCGCCGTCACCGAGGTGGCGTTTGACGGAGAACTCGCGTGTGAAGAAGCGTTCGATGGTCATGGTCACGCGGCCCTCGGGAAGCCGTGCCCCCGTGAGGGGGGCCCGCACACGGGGGCACGACGATCTTGGGTGGTCACCCGAAGCGCCACGACGGTCCGACGGAGGCGATGCCGAACATCGCGCGCATCTCGGCGGTGAACACCAGCACAGTGCTGTACTCGCCGTCCCGGTAGGAACGAGATTCCACCGCGTCGTCGATCTGCACCGAATGCGCCGACAGGCCGCCGCGGTGGACGGCGGACTCGAGCGCATCGATCACCATGTCGATCGACACCTGCTTGGCCACACGACGTTTCCAGTGGCCCTCCTCCAGTCCGGACACGTCGCTGACGTGGCGGTCGATGAGGATGCCGGCCATGTCCAGGAGTGCAGTGGCGCGCATCGTCTCTTGCGGCGACAGTGCGCGCCACTGTCCCTGGATATCGGTGGGCGTGGCGTAGGACATGACCTACTGCAGCGCCTCGATCAGATCGGCCTTCGACATCGCCTCTGCGTCGGCGCGCGGGAAACCTTCCTTGCCGCCGGATGCCTCGTGAAGCGCGACCGCATAGTCCTCCCACTCCTTCACCGGAGCAACCTTCCGGGGCTTCCCGGTGGGCGGGGTGACCTCGGGTGGCACAGCACTGTTGAGATCGCCTTCCGAGGTCAGCTGCTCGTCCGCCCGGTCCGCTACGGCTTGAGCGGCGGCAGCTTCCTGTGCCTCTCGATCGGCCTCCGCGGCAGCCTCGGCCACGGCGATCGCCTCCGGAGTGGTGATGGCTTTCGCTCGCAGTAGTCGCTCCACCTCTGACTCCGGTGGGGTGACGACATCACCGCGGCGATGCCGCACGCCGTGGACATCCCGCCACGACGTGGCCGTGAGGATGTACTCGACGCCGTCGGGGCCCATCAGGCGATCCCGGTGATCCAGCAGGCCGATTCGGGCTCGTCCACACCGATCATGCGAATCTGCGTGGTGTCCGAACGCCACGTCTCCGTGGGACCGCCGTTGGGGCCACCACCCTCCGGGTAGAGGCCGGTGCCCTCAAGGGGACGCGGATCGGCGTAGAAGCCGAGGACACCGCGCTGGCACACCAGAGCCTTGTCGAGCGGCCACAGCGGCGAGTGCAGCACGTTCAGGCCGAGGACCCGTCCGGGCAGCACACCGTTGTAGGCGATCGACTGATCGGCCACGTTGCCGACGTACACCTTGTTGAAGTCCTCGTTGTCCATGAAGTCGTACAGGACTGAGGTGTTCAAGGCGATGGTGTCGGGCACGTACCCCTTCGGGAGGCTCGGGTCGCCGTCGTGGACGGCGCCGGCGATGGTCTTCATCGCCTCCTTGATGTCGGTGCGGATCTTGCTGCCGGTGCCATCCCACGCCGCGGTGGCCGCCACGTCGGGCACCGAGGCGTCGTCGAGCGCCGACCGGAATGCCGCGTCGTTGAGTCGGATGACCGTGTTGGCCGTCGCGGTGACCTGCTTACGCACCTTGTCGATCTGGTTGAAGTCCCGCATTTCGCGCGAGATCCGCACGGCCGAGCCGTACTTCAGGCCACGCGCAACCTCGGGCAGACCCTCGCCCAGGTCGAAGACGGGGATCTCGCCGAACTCGGCGACCGTCTCCGGGTCTCCGTCGAGGAACAGCGGGGTGGAACGCTGGAACTGCACCAGCAGCGATCCCGGGTTGCCCGCGTTGCGGAACAGGGTCTCGCCGATGATGTTGTCGCGCACCAGATCGATGACACGCTGCGGGATGGCGCGCGGGTTGCCCATCACCTGCTGGACGGTGATGGTCTTGCCGTCGTCGATCGACACGACGGGGGTGTTGTTCGTTGCCATGGGTCAGCCTCCCAGTCGGACGAGGACGATGTTGTCCGCGCCGCCGATTGTTTCGATGACACGACCGACGATCTGGGTGATCTTCGCCTCGGCCGGGGCCTTCTTCACCGCGCCAGCGGTATGCGCGACCACCAGATCTCCCGGAGCCGCGCTGTTGTTGGACTTGACCGGAACGACCGCCGGCGCCGACGCGACGGTCACCTGATCGGTGCCGACGTACAGCACACCCGGTGCCGGGTCGACCTTCGGCGCGGCGTCGGTGAGCGCGACACCCAGGACCTTCTCGGAGTCCGCGGTGGCCGGCACTGCACTGCGCGGACCGGTGCCCGGGTGCACCACCTGACCGCCAACGATCGCGGCCTCAGCGGTGTGGGTGATCCGCCCCTTCTCGAACTTCACGGTGATTCCGGCCATGATCAGCCCTCCAGTCCCTTGTAGGCGTCGCTCTCGCGAACGTTCTTGATGCTGTCGGGATCCGGCTCGGTCGAGTGACCGAGCTCCGACAGCGGTACGGCCGTCTCGTCGGGCAGCTCGGCGAGCAGCTTGCTGGTGCCCTCAGCGTCCGCCTTCATCAGCGCGAGAAAGTGATCACGGCGGGCGGCGGTGATCTTGCCCTTGCCGATGGCCGAGTCGACGACCGAAGCGTGCTCGCCGGCCACCTGCCGGTCGCGGGCCTCCTTGCCTGCGGCGGCCTGCGCCGTCACCTCGTCCCACTTGGCCGAATCAACCAGCCGCAGACCGTGCTTGGCCGCAGCCTGGTTCAGCTCGCCGACAGACGGCTCACCGGCGCCCGCGCCGTTGCCGTCCCCGCCTTCGGCCCGCTCTTCGAGCGCCTGGTCAAGCGCCTGCAGTGTGGTCTCGTCGTCCGCATCGGCGTCGATGCCGAGGCGCTCCGCGAGGCCTTCCTTCAAAGTGGCCACGGGGGCCTCCTTCCTTGACAGCCCCGCCGATGCCGCGGGGATGAACGGGGCCGGCGCCTGACGGCGGCCGGCGTGAGCGAAGCTCCGAAGGTCGAATCGGGCCGCGGCCTTCTTCGACTCGTCCTTGGTGTCGTCGCTCTTCACGCGATCGGCGAGCCCTGCCTCAACGGCTTCGTCCGCCGTGTACCAGGTCTCGGCCTTCATCGCCTTGCGCCAGTCCTTGGCGTCGCCGCCGGTCTTCTCGGCGTAGATCGATGCGATGTTGTCGCTCGCGCGGCCGAGCCATTCGGCGTACTCGGCCATGTCGGTGGCGCTGCCGATGCAGAAGCCACGCGCGTCGTGGATCATCAGCTCGGAGTTGCGGCACATCACGACCTCGTCGCCGGCCATCGCGATGAAGCTGGCTGCACTGGCGGCGAGGCTGTCGACCTGCACCGTCACCGTCGCGTCGTGATTGCGCAGCGCATTGGTGATGGCCAGCGCGTCGTACACGTCGCCGCCGGGCGAGTTGATCCGCACCAGGATGTTGTCGGTGTCGACGTTCGCGAGATCCTCGACGAAGTCGCGGGCGCTGACGCCGCCGAACCACGGGTCGGGATCGATGACGTCGTAGATCAGGATCTCGGTGGTCGAGTCGTCGGCCTTGTTCGACGGGGCCTTGATCTCATACCAACTGCGCCGCTCGGCCTTCGGGTGCAGCGCCGCCTGCCGATCGGTGTCGAGCTTGCGCGCGGCGGGCTGGTTGAGCAGTTCGGACAGATTCACGAGGCAACTCCCGGGGTCGGCACAGCGGGTTCGGTGGGTGTATCGGCGGACTTGGCCGGCAGCCCGAGGCGCTGACGAACCGCTTGCTCGACAAACACATCCGGCGACAGCAGCCCCGCGTCGACGAGCAGCTTCAGTCCGGCCTCGGTCAGGTCGCGGCGGGAACCGATCTCGTCGAACACCAGACGCGGTGACGGCTCGTCGACGCCGAAGTTGATGTCCACGAGGTCCTCAACGATGTGGGCGGTCGCGGTGTCGCGGACCCACTCGGCGGTCGTCTGCACCGACTGGGTGAAGGTGTGTTCCTGCACCGACGCCAGCGCATACGATCCGCCGCCACCCTCGAGGTTGAGGAAGTGCGCGAGCCCAGCGATCGCGATCATGTTGTCGTGGTAAGCGATCGCCGCACCGATATCGATCAGGTTGCCATTCGGCGTGACCAGCTTCAGGTCACCCTGGTACGGGAGCCCCACGCCCGAGTTGTCGCCGCCCCGGTACTGCTGCGCCATCTCGGCCAGCGCGTCGACGTCCTCCTGGGTCGCCCCCGGTGCGGCGGTCGCGACGGGCACACCCATCCCGGTGCGCTTGATCGCGACCGCCTGGTAGCGGATCAGCTCATCCTTGATCAGCCAGTGCTTGTACGACGGCCGCAGCAGCGAATTGCCCCACCACACGCCCGGGTCCTGGTCTCGCGAGTACACCACCAGCCGACCGATCGGGATCCTCAGCGGGTTGATCCCGTACAGCACACGACCGTTCGACGCTGGCGCGTACTGCTCGATCGACATCAGCCCGCCGTCGAGCGCGACGTTCCAGTTCGAGATCGTGCGCTGCGGCCGCGGCGCAAGCTTGCGCAAGAAGGTTCGGCCGGCGTCGTCCGGCGGCCAGTACACCTGCTCGAACACTGAGTTGCCAGTGAAGTAGACCGTGCCGCGGCGTCGCGCCAACCAAGTGCGGTTCGGCACCTGTGGGCACCAGACGCCCTCGACGGTTTCGAGCGTGTCTGCAGTGTTCTTGCCTCGTGTCGCCCGCTGCGCGTTGGCTACTGGACGAACCTCGATTTGCTTCCCGGTTCGCGTGCAGGCATTGCCGCCTGACGGCGGCGTCGACCGAGTCCAAGGGATACCAAGCAGTGAGCACGCCATCTCGAAGGCGTCCAGCATCTCTGGCTTCTTCTGGGCGATGTATCCGGCGCCGCCGCGTCCGCGGTGGCCATCGGCGTCGAGTGAGACTTCGATGAAGAGTCGCAGCTGCGCAGATGTCAGTTGGGAGATGAACTCGCCAGAAACGACCTTGCCAGGGGCTATGCGGCGAATGTCTTCTGCCAGCGACTTTGTGATGTACCAGGAAGCAGTCGGCTTCTTGACGACCCCACTCATGCGAACGGTTTCGCGCCAGCCTCCGCGACCGTGCTTCAGCGACTCCTGGCCTGGCCCATAGAGGGTGGTCAGGGTCTCGCGGATGCGTTGGCACTTCCAGCTATTGACCGCTTCGGACTGCCACAGGCAGATGCCGCCGCCCGGATGCTCCTGACCCTCAGTCCAGTACCAGGCGACCAGCTCAACGAAGGCGTCCGACCACTTCGGTTCAGTCGGAAGGTTGGCGGTTGGTGCAGCACGGATGATGCGATCGTTCGTGTTCAGCTCAGCCGACGTGCGGAATCGCAGCTTCTTGCTGTCGTAGTCGCGCGTGATCCACTTGTGGTTCAGCGTCGAGACGGACGAGTGTGACCGCCCTTCGAGGTGCCGCACGGTGTGCTGGCCTTCCCAGTGATGCACGGTCTCACAGGGCTGCCATTCACCACGACCGGTCTCTGGGTCGAGGGTCATCACCTGATCGCCTTCGCACAGGTCGCGGCCGTTGAGCCAGCCTCGCTGCGTCAGGATCTCCGTCTCGTAGTCGACGCAGTGCCCGTATGGCAGTGCGGTGAGAGCCTGCTGGAGGTGCTGCACCCACGAGAACTTGCCCTTCGTGCGCGTGGGCTGCGGCAGATTGTCGCCTCCCTCGATTGGCAGATTGAAGTTCTTCGCCACGAACTCCACGACCTCATCGCGCGCGCCGTTTGCGGCGATACGCCACGGAGTCCGCCGGATAGGCAGCGTGATCGCCGCATACAGCGACGACACACGCGAATCCTCACGCAGCATCCGGCCGAACGTCTGCACACTCTCCGGCCACTGCAGGTCGGGGACCCGCTCATCCTGCACCCATTGCGGCCAACCCGGGCCACCCGACGAATCCGCGACGTAGCCTTTCTCGGAGAACGCGGCCTTCGGCGGCTTCACTTCAACTTCGGCCATGGTCACCTCCTCCTCAGAAAGCTGCTGTCAGAGCATCGAATTCGCGCCGGTTTCCCCTTCCGTGCCCGGCGGTCTGCTTCTGGAACACCGGGGACGGCGGCGGGCCGACCTCGATCCCGTACGCCTGCAATCCCCAGAACGCGAGCGTCGCTGCTTGTAGCGGCGACAGCACGGCGTCGGAGCGGTAGTCCCAGCCCCACGCCCCTCCGGAGAACTCCTTCTTCTCCGCACCCATCAGCGCGTCGGTCAGCCGCGGGTCATCGGCGTGCGACAGTTCGTGATTCACCGCCGCGGTGTAGAACCCCGAACAGGCTTCGGTCATCTGCGACGACGACGTCAACTCCGGTTCGATACCGGCGTTCGCCAGTTCAGGCACCAACGACTTCGCCGGTGACGTGCCGTTGATCACCAGCACGCACGGGTCCCACCGGTTGATCAGCTCGAGGATCTTCTGCACCACAGCCCGGGAAGGGGCTTCGTGATAGCCGATCTCCAACCGGATACGGTCGTCGTCGGTCCAGGTGGCCGCCGCGATCGTCACCCACTTCTGGTCGGCGGTCATGTCGACGCCGAGCGCGATCGACCCCTTCACCGGCGGATTGGCTTGTCCCATGTCACCCCACAGGTCGGGGTCGATGACCGGTTCCTTCACTGTCACCTCGGTGGGCCAGTCACCCCGCCCGAGGTACTCGACGTCGAAGCTCTTGCGTCCGGCCCCGGTGGTCATCGCCTTGAACTCGGCGGCCAGCTTCTTGACGGTCTGGATCACACCGAACGACGGGTTCGCCCACCGCCAGGTCGACGGCTCGGCGCGGTCGAGTTCCTCCGGCGCCATCCACTCCGCGCCGAACAGACCCTCCTCGCCAGCCAGCAGACGTTCCCGCACCGCCGCCAGCACCTGCCCGTTCGGGTGCTGCTCCTGGTTGACCGCACTCGAGGTGTAGATCGTCTGCGGATCGTCCGCGGCCATCTTCGTCGGCGACAACGCCGCCATATCGGCCTCGGTAAGGTCGTACGCCTCGTCGTAGATGACCAGATCGACCTTGTCCAGACCGCGGCCGGCGTTCGCCGACCGGGTCGTGAACACCACCTTCGCCCCGGTCGTAAGCTCGATCGTGCCGCGCCCCTGGCTGCAGGTGTGCGACTCGACCAGCTTGTTCAGCCACGGCGTCGTCTTCACGATCGCCCACGCGCGTTTCCACAGCGACTTCGCGGTCTCCCACTGATGCGCCGAGAACACGATGTTCTCCCCGAGCTTGAACAGCCCGTACAGCACCCGGATCACCAGGATCAGCGACTTGCCGTTCTGCCGAGGAACGATCAGGCAGCACTCGGGGTGCGTCCACGTCCCATCAGGCGACTTCGCCATGATCTGATCCAGCGACCACGACTGCCACGGCATCGACCGGATCCGCCCGGCCCGGAACGCCAGCAGGCACGCCTTGCCGCCGAGCGCGGTATCGCCGGGCGTGAAGCACAACGACCGCGGAGTCTGCCGCCCCTCGAGGTTCGGCCACTCCTTCGCGACGATCTCCGCGAACGCCGCATCGACGTCGAACTCAGAGATCGTCGAGAGGGTTGCCGTCACCAGGGTCGTCCTGCTCGCTCTTCAGCCGGCGGACCTCGGCGAGGATCTGCCGCAACGCACCCGCCGTCTGCCGGGCCTCCGCCGACGCCGAATCGATCTTCAACTCGTAGTCATCGGTCAGAGTGCGATGCGTCAGCCGCGCCCACGTATCGATATCGCCCCGCAACAGCTCGTCAAACTTCGAAAGCCGATCTGCGAGCCTGCACGCCTCAATAACCAGCACCAACAGCGAAAATGGGTCCGATTCCGCCGCCAAATCGGCCCACAACGCCGATCCCGCGTCCCCGAACGCCGATCCGTACAAAAAAAACCCTGCCTCCCCTTGGCAGTCAGGCCCCCCGGGGGGTCCAGATACTTCAGGGGGGTGGGGGGTGGGCCCGTCGGGTGTGGTGGGGCTGGTCATGTGGTCACCCCCAGGTGAGGCTGTTGGCGGGGTGTCCGCCGCGGTGCTTGAGGAGTGCGGGGCGTTGGTCGTCGCGGCTGCCGTCGCCTCGTTCTTTGTTGCATTTGCCGTGGAGGAGTCGGTCGGCGAGTGTTCCGCCGTGGGCGCGGGCGAGGGTGTGGTCGGCGGCGAGTTTGCCGTTGTCGGGGTCGGTGCTGTGGGGGTTGTAGTCGGGGTTGCGTTTGGGGTCGCGGTACATGGGTTCGCCGCACCACCAGCAGGGTGTGCGGTCGGTGTGTTTGTTGAGGAGTCGTACGCGTTGCTTTTGGTGGTTCCAGCCGAGTCCGCGTTGGGTGGTGTTGCGTTGCTTGGCTGTTGGCATCAGGCCTGGCGTGCGATGTATACGCGTGGGTTGGGGCTGGCGTTGGTGCTGACGATCGCTGTAGGGATGTGCTGTTCGTACTCGTGTGCGTCGTCGAGGATGACGGTGTCGCAGTCGAGTCCGCGATGACTGTTGGTCGTGACGGCGCGAACCTCGATCAGTCCACCGTTGACGAGTTCGATGCGCAGGTTGCCGGCGCTTCGACGGATGCGAGTGATCCAATCGTTGTCGATCTCGTTGGCGATCCGGTCGAAGGTGCTGCGGGCTACGGCCCAGAGGTAGGTGCCGAACAGTACGCGGCGGCCGGCGATCGCATCAGCGATGGCGACACGGATCAGCGTCTCGGTCTTGCCGGACTGGCGGTCACCGGTGAGCTCGACGATGTTGCGTGCGGGTGCCAGCGTGGTCATCGGTCCTGCCTTCACGTCAGAGGGTGTAGCCGCGTTGGGCGACTTCGCGTGCGGCCGGGGTGTCGGGTCGGGGGTGCCAGTCGGGGCCCATGATGCGGGTGAAGCAGGCTTGGGCTTCGTCGATCTCGAGGGCGAGTTGTCCTCGGGCGTTGGCTTTCTCGAGGTCGCGGATGACGGTGATGCGTGGGAGTAGTTCGCGTTCGAACCGTCGTGCTTGGTCGGGGTTGAGGGTGTGTCCGGCTTGGATCTCTTGGGCGACTGCGGTGATGCGGGCGACGAGCATCCGCCATTTGTGGGCGTAGTGGCTGTCGGGGATGGTCTGCATCAGGTGGCGCGCTTGGGCCAGCGGACACGGATGGTGGTCGTTATACGGGAGACGCTGTCGTTGCTGCCTGTCAGGACTTCGCCGTCAGCGCCGGTGCGGAGGTAGGTGACCTCGATGCTGTGAGGGCGGATCACCGTCTCGGTGAGCCTGTTCGGCTTGATGCCGAGCGATTCGAGTGCGCGCTGAACGTCTTCGGACTGGATCTCGTCGGGCAGTTCAGGCAGGTGCATCGGAGGTCCCTGTTCGTTGATCTCGGCGAGCAGCCCTCGTGCTGCCGTCAAGCGGCTGGTGTCGGGAAGCGTGTAGGTGCACATCTCGAGGGGGCGGGGCAGGATGCCGTCACCAGGGGTGCCGGGTCCGACGCAGCCACCCGAGGCGTACTTAGGCCGGGGCACGTCGCTCTCTCCAGTTCTCGAGGTCGCCGTAGCGGGGTCGCATGTAGAAGCGGTTGCGGTCGTCGGATAGTGACTCGACGATCAGGTCGAATGCTTCTGTCGCGGTGTGGCCTTGCTCCGCGTGGAGACCGATCAGCTGGTGGATGGTCTCGTCGGGCGGGACCAGGTCGGGGCCGGGGTCGGTGTTGGCCACGCTGGGTTGGTCGAAGCCGAGGCTGTCGTCGTCGTTGGTCCACAGGGTGCCGGGCAGCCCGGATGGGGTGGCGATGGACACCCAGCGTCCGCGGCCGGCGCGGTTGAGGTTGTAGGTCATCGCGGCTGCGCCTCCGGATCGGAGAGAAGTTGGCCACCGGTAGCGGGCCCGCACTGCGCAATGCGTTGCGGCCGTTTGGCTCGGCCTTGTGGCCCGCTCTCCCCTGCTCTGCCACGAGCTGGTTGGGGCGCCCGCCGGCGGTACCGGGCAAGAATGACGAATGCTGCGTGTGGGCTATTCGGCACACTGCACGCAGCATCCCTATCAGGATGCCGTTGCAGGTCAGGACAGTCAAGCTGTTCGTACGGTGTGGCGCGCCGCGGCGAGTGCGAGAGCTTCGTCGAGGCGGTACTTTCCGGCGTGCGCGGCGAGGCGCCCGCGGGCGATCCAGCCGTCGATGGTGGATCGCGGGACGGGTTGTTTGAGGTAGATGACGAGGGCTGTGCGGAGTTCCTGTTTGGTGTAGAGCCGGTCCCGCATGACGGCTTCCATGGTGGCTCGCAGGGCGGGGATATCGATTGTGGCGCCGCAGGTTTGGCAGTCCTTCGTGTCGGCGTCCTTGCGGCAGTACACTCCTGCGCATTCGATGCCGTCGGTGGTGGATTGGCAGGGGCCGGCGAACTCGAGGTCCTGGGGTCTGTCGATGGCGCGTTTGGCTTGCTTCCACGCGTCGGTGAGTTCGTCGACGGCGGTAGGGGCTTCTTCGGTCTTGGCGAGGTCCATGAGGTGGCGGTCGAGCCAGCCGGCGTACTGGGCTGAGCGTTGTTCGCCCGGCCAGCGGCAGGCGCTGTGGGTGCAGGTGTGTTCGACCCAAGCACGCAGCGTGCCATGCAGGACGGTGGCGACTTCGGCGGCGTTCTCGTTGAACACGACCGGGGTTTCGGTGCGTTTCCCGTCCTGTTTGTCGCCGAATGCGACTTGGCGGCTGATGGTGTCGTCGAGGTCGTGGCACACCCAGTCGCGGAGTTCTCGGAGACGTAGGCCCATGAGGGTGATTTCGTGGCGGGCGAGGAACAGGTCGTCGGTCACTGGCGGGTCTCCTGCGGGTGGGCAGCGTTGGTGCCAGGAACGGATTGGGCCAGGTCAGCATCGTTGTACTCGTGCTGGGCCTCGTCGGCGAGTATGTCGGTGATGGTTTGCAGCCCTTCGTCGATGGCCTGCATGTCCAGTCCGATGGCTTCCCCGATCTGTTGCCACGTCTCGGTGATGGCCTTATCGGCGATCGCGTACATGTCGACGCCGGGGATGCGTTTCTGCCAGTAGGCAACAACCTCAGCAAAGGTGGCGCCTTCGGGTAGGGGTCGATGCAGTGTGGTGACACGGTTCACGATGTGCTCGGTCATGCTGCGCTCCTGGTGACTCGTTGGCGGTGGGCCGCGAGGCGTTGTTCGGCGATGGGGTCGGTGGCGGAGGTGAACCAGCCGCACGCGCACCACCGCGTGGTGACCGCCCGGGCAGGTGGGCCGGTGAGGTCGCGGCGGACGAAGCGGTGTTCGTTGAGCGCGGTGAGGCATTCGGGGGTGCAGATGGGCCGGAATGTCGGGTGGGCGGCGCGGGCCGCGCCGACGTCGAACGTGGCGCCGCACACGGTGCAGTCGGCGGTGGTCTGGCCGGCAGGGTTGGCGGTCATCGCTTCCACCCCTGAGCTCGGAGCTGACGAGCCACGTCCAGCCAGAGTTCCTTGTCGCCGTCGTCGAGGCCGAGCCAGTCGTCGATGTCCCAGACCAACCGGCACAGGTCGCGGGCGAGGCGCGATGTGAGTTCGTCGTCGGTCACCATTCCCCCTCGCAGTTGTGCTGGTCGCGTAGGACCGCCCATGCTGCAGTCACCCGGATGCGGGCCTCTCGGATCGCAGCGCGGAGCCGGTATCGCCAGGTCTGTTCGTAGGCTTCGCGTTCGGCGCGCTTGCGTGCTCGCTCCTGGTCCTCGGCGGCGCGTTTCTCGAGGAACGCGTCGACGGCCTCGGGCGGGTACCCGCACTCGTCGATGAGGTGGTCACGGACGGGGAGCTCGGGTTCTCGCTCCTCGGCGGGTACGAAGTACTCGCGGTAGCGAGACACGTAGCGGTCATGATCGAACGCGATTGCGACCCGGTCGATGTCGGCGATGTCGTAGCCCTTGTCGATGAGGTACTGACGGTTCGGGATGCTGGCATGCTCGACGGCTTGGCTGAGGGTGATGAACCCTCCGCTGCGATAGCCGCCGCGCCATGCGAGGTCGTGCCAGATCTGGAAGTCGGTGAGGTTATACCCGGTCGTGTCGAGTTCGATGGGCTTCTGGCGGATCATGCTGGTGCCTCCGTGAGGGTGAGTTCGACCCACATGCGGACGGTGCCGCGGGCCGTGGTGGGCGGGTGGATGATCGGCATCTGGTCGGTGACGTAGTCGGGGGTGTCGTCGGGGACGAGGCCGTAGCCGGGGTTGCGTGAGGTGCCGGCGGTGAGTGCGTCGACGAGCGCCTTCTGTGTGGGGAGGACGTTGATCGGGTCGCGGCGTCGTCGGGTGGCGGGCACCCAGTGCAGCTGGACGGTGACGTGCGCGACGCCCTTCGGCAGTCGGTGACGCACGGCGAGCCAGTGGACGTCGCGGCGGATGGCAGCGACCTCGCGGGCGTGAGCGCGGTGGTGGAGGCGGTCGTTCATCGTCAACGGCGGCGACTGCCAGGGCAGGTCGATCCGGATCGTGGTCATGGCCGGCCCGTCCTCGTGCCGTCGGTGATCCGTGTGGTGCACGGGATCTTGCGGGTCATCTTCGTGGCGAGGTTGACGCATGCCTCGTCGGGTTGGGCCTGGCATGTGCGGCACGGCACTGTGATTGCGTCGTGCTGCTCGTAGGCCGACCAGATGGGGGTTCCGTCGGCCCCGGCGATGGGGAGGCCGCCGAGCTGGCTGTCCGGGGCGGCGATGGCGACCTGCTCCCCTTTCTCGCGTTCGGCGCGTTCGCGGCGGATCTTTCGTGCCGCGGCGATGACGTCTCCGACGCGGATCGTCTGGGCGCCGGGCGCGCTGTAGTGGGCGGTGACGGCGGCGATGGCGTCGACTTGGTCGATGCCGTGTGGGTCCATTGCCTCGGCCCACGCGGTGATGCGGGGTCGGTCGGCGGTGACGCGGTCGTCGAAGATTTCGGCTCGGGCGAGGGCGGTGCCGGCGGCCCGGATCGCGGTCTCGGACGGGGTGGTCATGCGGTCTCCTGGAATTCGGCGATGAGGGCCTCGGTGGCGGCGAGGGTGTCGACGGCGCGCAGCGTGGCCTTGGTCGGTTTGGGCTGGGGTTCGGTGGCTCTGGCGGCCTTGGTGACGAATGCCGGGATCTGGGAGGCGTAGAGGCGGTCGGAGGCGTGCCACGCTTTGACGCCTTCGGCGATCTGGTGGGGTGAGATGCCGTCGGCGATGAGCTGGTCGACTTCCTGAGCGACCTCGATGCGCGTCTGCGCCGGGATGCCACCGCCTGCCCAGCGGTTGAACTCGGCGGCGAACCGGTCGGCTTCGGCGCTACGGGACGTCGCGTTGAGATCTGCGATGCGTCTCGAGGCTCGCGTCCCGCGGCGCGCTATTTCGCGGCCGCCGTGGTGAGTTACCTCAGGAACTGCGGGAGGGATGCCCTGTTCCCCTGTTCCCCTGTTCCCCTGTTCCCCTGTTCCAGGCGCGACATTTCGCGAATCCTCGCGAGGGCTCGCGAGGCACTCACGAATTTGGGAGTCCTTGTAGTTCATCGTGCCGTCTGGCCTGGGGAAACGTCCGGGTTGCGGTTTGTCCACGCGCTGAATGGATTCCCAGAACGCGACATAGAGCAGTGCGGTGCCTTCGTGGTCGTACCGCCACACCAGACCGGCCTGGTGGAGTTCGGAAATCGCTTCGGACACCCTCGCGAGGGTTCGCGAGGGCTCGCGAATGAGGTCGCGCTGGAACAAATCCCCGATGATGAGCTCGATATCGTCCTTGCCGACACCGTTGTCGTCGACGAACGATTCGAGTCCCTTCAGGACCAGCCGGGCGTCCCACGACACCGACGCGATCCGGTGGGATCGCCAGAACTCCGGCTTGGTCGAACGGATACGCACTACTGATCCACCTCCTTCTGACGTTGAGCGAGCTTGCATCTCGCGCAGACGCGGATGGTCCACTGCTGGACGCGTGAGCCGCAGCGTTCGCAGTGTGGGAACACGCCCTTCGGCATCACGACTCACCCACTTCTGGAGAGCGGTGGTATCCGTCAGGTCGTGGCAGGTATGCGGCAGTCCAGAACTCGTCTCGGCGATGCCGGCGGTCGGCGCCCCGACAGTCGGGTTGGGTGCAGTAGGTGACGGGCATGCCGTTTTCGTCGAGTCCGGATCGGAATGTTCCCGGGCAGGTCAACTGGTAGTCGCCGTCTTCTTCGTGCACGGCGACGTCATAGTCGCATGCGCTGTGCCGGCACTTCTTCCGGAGATGGAAGGTGACGGTGCCGAAGCCATGGAGGTTGCGTGAGAACGAGATCGACTGCTGTCGTGACGTGACGGGTTCCCTGCACGCCGGGCACACGCCGGGGGTGTTGAACCGCTCGAACGTGTCGCTGCTGTGTTTGGCGATGGTGTCGATGACGACGTGCTGGCAGGGCATCAGGTCTCGGCAGGTGCCGCAGATCGGGTGGTGCTCGTCAATCCTCGGCCAACCTACGTCTTTCCAGAATCCGACAGATCGCCGGTCGGTTCCCGTGGTTGGTTCCGCATCAACCGCGGTGTGTTCGACGATCCACACCGTGCGGCCTTCGCGCGCGTCTTCGCGGACGCTCACGATGCGACGTGGGATTCCGGGGTGAGTCTGCGTTGCATCCCGAATCAGCAGGTCGCCGACTTCCGGTGCGCGGTAAGTCCATTCGACTCCCATCGCCTGTAGTCGCCCATAGCGCCACAGTGGCCTCTGTCGCAGGATCACGAGTCACCGCCTGGTTGCGTCCAGGGATCGTCGGCGGCGCGCGTCTCGTCGGTGTCGACGGTGATGATGCGGCTGCGCATGTGCCGGCGCGACGTCTCGGCGCGGATGCGTTGCTGCTCTTCGATCGCCTCGCCCTGGGTGGCGAACGGCCCGACGACACGGTTGCTGAGTTCGACGTAGTACTCGGCCATCAGCTCGCCACCTGTTCCCGTTCGACGAGGCCGAGGTCGGAGCGGTCGCGTTGGACGGTGCGGGCGGTGCAGCGTAGGCGTGCGGCGATGTCTTCGGCTGAGTAGCCCAGTGCGGTGAGTTCGGCGACTTTCTGTTTGCGCCATTCGATGCGTTCGGGGTCGCGGACGATGCTGCGGACGTGGGATCGTTCGGCCTGGTAGTTGGGGTCGTCGATCCGGTCTTCGTCCCAGTCGAGGGGCAGCGGCCAGCCGTTCTTTCTGCCGCGGTTGCGTGCTCGGGTGCATGGGCCTGGGGTGAGTTGCAGTTCGCGGAAGAGGGCGGTGACGCGGCGCTCGGTGAGGGGGTCGACGTAGTTGCGTTCTCCGCGGATCAGTTCGGTGAGGTTGTCGGCGGCCAGGCCGAAACGCCTGTTGATCTCGGCTTGGCTGTAGCCGTGGGCGATGAGTGCCTGCAGGCGTCGGCGGGTGCCGAGCGCGGGAACGTCCCCGTTGCGTAGGGGCTGGGCGGGAACCGGGACGGCGAGGATTTTGTCGGCGATGCGTTTCGCGATTGTTTTCGACGGCGGTTCGCGATGCCCGTTGCGGGTCTTTCCGTGGATGAGTGATTGCAGGACGGAGCGGGTGACGCCGGCAGTTTCGGAGATCTTGCGGGTTCCCACCCCTGCGGCGCGGAGGCGTTCGACGTGCTGGCGTGTGGGTTCGGCGTCGACGAGGGAGGATTCCCAACGGCCGTAGGCTTTTTGGCGGGTGATGTGGTCCATGTAGTGGGTGTGGCAGAGGCCGCGGCTCCGTGGCCTGTTCTCGCAGCCCGGGCGGGTGCATCGTCTGAGGGTCATTGGTCGGCTCCTGTGCCGGTGATGGTGTTGTGTTCGGGTCGGAGGTTGTGCCAGAAGGTGACGGCGAACCCCAGGACGAAGGCGACGACGGTCGCGGCCGCGAGTCTCATTCGTCGTCACCGCCGGCGAACGGGTAGTCGAAGGGCATGACGTGTCGCCCGATGAGGCGGATGCCGACGCGGATGGGTGTGGCGGCGATCCAGAAGGCGCGGCGGATCACAGGTCACCGCCCCGGAGGAGGTGGAGCAGCCAGGCGCGGCGGCCGTCGAAGGTGCCCCAGTTGCCAGGGTGACCGACAAACGCCTGCACGTTCTGGACGATCGCCTCCAACTCCGCGATGCGTCCCTCGGCGGCCTGTAGTCGTTCGATGGGCACGAGCGTCTGCGATCTGCCGTAACCGTCGGTGAATCGGGTGGCTTGTGCGGGGAGGTCGCCGGTGGCGCTGATGATGGGGACGGGGTTGCCGGTCATCGCGCACCACCGTCGAGGATGTGGGCGAGAGCGACCCCTATCTGCCCCCTCGTAGTCAGCGGAAACCCCTGAACCAGCATCTCGTCGGCCAGTTCCCGCACCTGCTGGAGGGTGGCGAGAGCGGCGTCGCGTTCAGCGAGCACGATGAGCTGTAGGCGAGTCGGGGCTGTGTGCCATGCACATCCGTCGCCACGGCCGTCGACCAGGCCGCCGCACCGACACCGATGGTCGCCAGTGTGCTGCGGCGGCCGGTCACACGACCCGTAACCGCAGTACACGCCGACGGGGATCGAGGCGGGCACCTGCTCGCGGGCGTCGGCCCGCACATCGTCACTCATGGGTTGTTCCTTTCGGCGACCTGGGCGGCAGCGAGGATGGCGGCACCAAGTTCGGCGGCGTTGTCGGCCCCCATGGGTTCTGTGCTGCCCGCGAAGAGCGACACACCGCCGTCCTCGGCGACGATCGAGTCCTTCCGGACCCACCACTCGGAGCCGTCGTCATCCGCGTCGTCTGCTTCGGGTAGTGCGATGACGGTCAGTCCGCTGTCACGGATAGCGGCCACAACATGAGCGGCGTGGGAGCCCTTCTCATCGACGTTGATGCCGCAATGGCAGTTCCAGTAGCCGCCCGGTGCCATCTCGATCCGGTGGTCGGCGATGATCTGTTCGAGGTTGGGGATGGTCATGACTGCACCTCAGATATGAGGAGCCGCGCCGCATCCAGAACGCCTGCGTCGCCGTACAGTTCGAGTGCGATCCGGCGGGTAGCAACGACCATGCCGGTGGGCGAAAACACGAGCGTGATGTGGCGTGTGCTCTTGCCGTTGCCGAAGTTCTCGATGCCACCTTCCCAGTGGTAGAGCGGCGGCGGTGCGGGCAGATCGGTGATGGTCATAGCTCGTCCTCGGGATAGATGTCTCTGGCGTCGTCACAGGGCCACTTCACATGGCATGTCTCACAGAATGCCTCGGGCCGATCGCCCTTCCGCCGGGGCAACTTGAATCCGTAGCCAGCTCGGTGGCGTGCCCGCAGTGGTGCGAGGGCTTCCCGGGCGGCAGCGATGGCGAATCGCATGTCCAGGCGCGTCATGTTGTGCGTGCCGTTGACTCGTTGTGCGGCGGCGGTGGCAGGATCGGCGGTCACCGGACACCACCAGCCTCATGGGAGACGAGGGCTGGGACCGGGTACGCAAGGCTGAATACCGACCGGGCACCGCAGGATGCGCACACATACACCCAGGCATCCCCGGTGTCCTCGACGAAGCTGTCACCATCGCCGTTGAGGTCGTGGTCGCATGTGCGGCAGGTGAGCCAGAGCGTCCGGTCTGCGTTCCTTCTGCGGCGGAAAGGGTTCCAGCTCATCAGTACACCGCCCCGATGCGTTCGATGTTGCCGTGGCGGTCGTGGATGACCAGACGCCACGGCACGACGAGGATGCGGAGTGCATCAGCCGTCAGCTCACGCTCCGAGATGATGCGCGACGCGTACTGGGCGTCGATGGCGTTGAGTGCCCCGGCCCGCCGCTTGTAGCCTTCACCGCTGGCGAGGATCGTGTTGTTGCGGGACTTACACCGCCAACGCCACTCAGGCGTCTCGGAGTCGTACGGCCAACCAAGACCTCGCACGTCGTACACCTCGATGGTGCCGCGATACTCGGCGGGCTTCTCATAGACGATCATGATTCGGCCGCCAGGAGTTTCGCGTCGGCCAGCACCTGCGCGTATCGAATCCAGTGATGCCGGACGTGTTCGTACGCTTCAGGCTTGTCGGCGGTCGCGTCGAACAGTGCGCGCGCGGCCTGCTCGACCACGTCCTCGGTGGCGGCCTGCGAGGCCTCGAGGCGTGCTGCCCGCTCACGCAGCGACGTAGCGGTCTCCATGTGCAGCTCGGGACGGGTCACCCCGGCGTCCATGCCGATGCCCTCGATCACCCCGGCGGCACGACGGACCTGCTCCGGATCGGTGTGGTCGACCAGCTGGTCCTCGGCGTCACGCATCGCCGTCGGCTTCGCTGAGCGCGGAGACAGTGTCGACGAGCACGGCATCCCCGCGGCCGTCGGCCTCGCCCTGGGCGACGAGTGCCTCGAGCTGGCCGATCACGTGCAGGCATTCGTCGGCGGTCAGCGGGGTGTCGTCCTCGACGGTCCGTTCGATCAGCTTCTCGGTGACCGTCTTCCGCTTCGCCTTCGCCGCGGCCGAGTTGCCGGTGATCCCGGCCCGCGCGAACAGTGCGGTGAACCGCTTCAAGTCGTCCTTCGACGGGGCGGCGGTCTCGGATTCGGTCGACTCCCCCACCGCTGCGGCTGCCTCGGCGGCCGGCGCTTCTGCCTCGGCGGCCGGCGCTTCTGGCTCGGGTGCGGGCTTCGGCGCGGTGATCGAGGGAGACGACGTGCCCATTCGGGCCCGCAACGCGGCCACCGCATCGACGGCGGGCGCCGCCGAGGCTTCGTTCCGAACTCGTCGCGGACGCTCGTCATCGTCCGAGACCGCTGTGTCCGGGTCGTCGGCCGAGAACCCCATCAACACGTCGGGGGCGAGGTCCCGGCACACCTCCATCAGCGCCTTCGCCTTGAGCATGGCCTGGGGGTCGGTCAGGTACTTCTCGTTCCCGACCAGCTTGCCCCACTGGTTCTTCCGGTAGTCGCCGGTCTTCTCGTCGATCGTGGGGACGTACCCGGCTTTCTCGGCTCGTTCGATCGTCCAGGTCGACTCCGCGGTCCGCCCGTCCGGCGCGGCACCGACGACCGTCACCGCTTCGTCCGACTGGCTCTTGATCGCGATCTTGTAGCCGCGACCCGTCAACAGCGCGGCCGCCGTGCGGGCGTAGATCGCCGGTCTCCCGCCGACCGAGAAGATGTTCTGCAGCGCCTGCGGCGCGTCGATACCCAACGCGTTCCCGTAGATGATCGCCGCGGCCGCGTTCCCGATCACCTCGTCGTCGGAGCGGTCCTTGTTGACCTTCGCCCCGACGCGGTAGATGTCGGGAACTGCTGTGGTGTAGCACATTCCGCGTGCGAACTGGGCGGCGAGTTTCATGTCCTCGACCTGCTGGGCGAGGCGGACCGACGCCGCGGAACGCGTGACGGGTGTGGCGGGGAGAACGTCGAGCCCGGCGTCGTCGGTGTGTGCGAGGTCGGTGGTCATGCTGTAGCTCCTTCGATGAGGGTGGTTGCTCGGTTGATCGCGCGGTCTGCTTTGTGTCGAGACCACTCGGGAAGTTGTGCGACACGCAGCCTTTCGGGGAGGCCTGGCCACGTGTCGGTTCTCTGGCAGTGGGCGAACAGGTTGATCGCGGCGCGGGTGAGGTCACGTCCGGTGCCAAGGTCCTTGGCCGACAGCTCACACACGTCGATCAGGTAGGGCGGGTCCTTTTCGACGGCGACGAAAACGAACAGGTCGACGTCGATATCGGCGCACTCCGCGGTGTGCAGGTAGTGGGCCGCGGACTGGTGGTAGCTGTACGACTCGATCGACTTATCGAAGTGGCCGGCGTCGGCGGTGGTCTTGAGGTCGACGAACGTGGTGCCACGAAACCAGTCGGGGCGGCACCGTATGCGCGCACCGGTCGTAGGGTCGTGCGCCCAGATCGATTGCTCCGCGACACCTTCAGAGAAGAGATATCCGGCCAGCGGATGCGAGTGAACGGCCCCGGCCAGATCCTGCGCCTGCCGGAACACGTGCTTGAGGATCGGCACCTTACCGGTGTCGTACGCAGCTTTGCGCGCCTCCTGGGCGGCCTTCGTCTTCCAGTCCTTGGCGTCAATGACCGAGAGTGACGCACCCTCGCCGAGGATGAGCAGGTGCGCCACATGCCCGTAGTCGTAGGCCTTCGATTCCTTGCGGAGCGCGTACCGCAGCTTCGCCGGCCCACCCGGTTCGAGGATCGTCTTAGCGCCCGTCGACGAGAGCGAATCGCGGTCGGAGTGGTACAGCTCGTCGCTGAGTCCGGCATAGATCCCGTCCTCGGCGGGAACGGCGGTCATCTGGCACCTCGATTCGTGAGGGCGTCCCACCAGTCGCGGGACCACTGGGCGTCGCCGAGCGCGGTGTGCCGGTGGTACATCGGTTCGCCGTCGGGGTCGACCATCGGCATCACCTGCGCGGCGAGGTCGTTGGACCGCCAGGGCACGTCGACCGGCAGACCTGGCGACCCGGCCTCCTGCTTGCGGGCGAGGAGGTATCCGATCGTGAGAGCTTCGAGGTCGATGAGGTGGTAGTGCCACGACGGCGCGAGACCGTGCCAGTTGTTGAGCAGCCGCTCCAGCATGCCGGCGTCGAACGCCGGGTTGACGCCGACGATGTGCGCGCCGTACAGGGCGGCGTGGATGATGCTCGCCGCGCCGGACCGCGTGTACACGTGCATGCCGCTGGCACTGCCGAAACGGGCGTCGTGATCGGCGCGGAACTTCTCAGGCAGGTCGTCAACCAGACCCCAGCCGTGGTCGATGTGGAGGTGCACCGTCGACTCGGTGCCGTCGGCGCGGCGGATGATCGCGGCGAACTCCCAGATCTCGTCTTCGACGGTGAGGCCGGTTGTTTCGGTGTCGACGAACGCGAACGTCGTCATGGGCATTCTCCTTGGTGTGCGAGATTGCAGTGGGGGCAGACGGATTCGCCCTTACGGGCTTCGATGTCCTCGGCGCGAAGTCCGACGACACCGCGTGCGCAGTCCTGATGCATGAGGACGGTTTTGTCGTATGCGATGAGGTCGCCCTGCCCCCACCAGTGCCCGCAGTCCGGGCACTTACCGGGCCACTTCGCCGGGAACGCCCCGCTCACGACGCCCTCCTCGCCGCGGCCTCGTGCCAGTCGTTGACGGCGGTGATGGTCTCTGGGTCCTGGGCGAGCTGGTTGACCGGGTGGGACGGCGCGAGGTTGTTGCCGATGACACCGGCGAGGGCGGTAGCCGCGGCGAGCGCGAGAGTCGCGTGCACCTGGGCGCGCGCCGCGATCTCCGAGTGCTGGTTCGTCGTGAGGTCGCGGTCACGCTCGATGAACGCGAGCATGTCCTCGGCTTCGCGGTAGTGCTCCGCCCCGGTCATGCGTCACCGTTGAATCTGACGTACGCCTTCTTGTTCCGGAGCCGCACCTCGAACGCGGGCGTGAATCCGCCATGCGACCGTTTCGGCATCGACACCAGGGTCGCCGGGCGGACCTTGTCCTGTTCGGGTGTCGGCGTGTAGCACACCCACTGGCCCGGCCATTTGCGGCAGTACTCGATCAACGCCGCCCGCGCCGGCGGGATCGGACGCCGCGTCCTACCCTTTCCGGTCTGTGCTTTCGGGAGTTCGTCGACGGGAGCGAACGGCAGTTCCGACACGGGCCTCGGCGCCGACTCCACCACGGCTGCGGGCGTGGGCCGGGGTGCGGGCTTCGCAGCTACCGGCGGCAGGTCGGGTACGGTCGGCGTCGGAATCCCGGCGCGTCTCGCGGCCCGCTCCTCGCGGAGCGCTTCCAGCCGGTCCGCCCGTTCGTCGTCACGGTCGAACTGAGTGACTGTCACTGACTTTCCCTTCGTGGGTTGATGATTCGGAGACACGGGATGCACACCTCGCCGCGGCACGGATCGCCACAGCACGCGCATTGGCTCACGGTGCTGCCTCGACAAGTGCGGTCAGCGCACGGACCCGGGGCACGCGGTCGTCGTAGATGCTGGGATGCTCGTTGGCGCGACGGATGTAGTCGGCCAGCTCGGCGGCGAACTCTGCGCGCTCCTCTGCGGTGAGCACGCCCCACGTATCGGGCAGCGCCGGTTCCTCGTCGCCATAGATCGCGTCGGTGGCAAGGTCACCGCCAGGGCTGCCTACGAGGGCGATGTGGGCCCTGCGGTCGTAGAACGCTGCCTTGTAGAAGACGTTGGCGCGCTTGACACCTCGCTCATCGAAGATGTGCGACCACATTGCGTGATCAGAGGCACGCTTGGACCATCCGGCCGGTAGTTCGGCGTGGCAGAACAGGTCGTCGTAGTCTTCACCGCGTTGAATTCCAACGGATTCGAGCGCCTCCCAGCCGTCGATGCCGGCCATGTCGCTGGCGGAGCGATAGTGCGGCAGCGCCTTGATCGGCAGCATCTCGGAGGCGACCAGCTGTCGCTGGCCAGTCGCCTCCATGCCCTCGATGTATCCGCTGGTGCCCTCAGACAGGCTGCCCATCAGGTGGATCAGCGGGTCACGGTCCCGGGTGTTCTCGATCATCGGATCTCACCCCGATCAACCGCCAGGAACGTGAAGTCGTCGGCGAGTTCGTCGTCGTCGATCTGCTCGAGGTCGCGGTCGGTCAACCAGCGGGCGATGCGCGGGAGGTAGCTGGCGGCGATCGCGGCGATCAGCATCCACAGGACCGCGGACGCCAGGAACGACGTCGGGGTCGGGGTGGTGCGGATGAACAGGGTGTCGAGGAGCGTGGTCATGCGGTGGCCTTTCGGGTGCGGGAGCGGGGCGACACTCCGGACGCGGGCGGTTTCTGCGGTGTGCGGGCCTGGCGGGACTCGATGTCGAGGGCTTCCTGGATTTGTGCGCGGGTCATGGCCCATCGGTGGCCGACCTTGCATCCGGGCCAGCGTCGTTGCCGCAGATACCGTTTCACCTGTTCCTCGGACACCAGCTGGGTTCCGTCGGACGCGGTGAGTGTCGCCACCACCTCGGGTATCGACAGGGGTCGAAGGTCGTCGAGAACATCGGTCACACTGCACCTCCCATCCCCGGAAGTGTCTGTGCGCGCGCCAACTTCAGACAGGTGGCGCACTCCAGCTTTCCCTCGGTCCGATGCCAGCGACGCGACCATCCCCAGACCGATTGACTGCGCCGATCGCAGACACTGGCGACCTTCCGGTCGCCCGGTTCGGCCCACTCCGAGTTCTGCGCCTTCGCCTCGTCCTCATCCAGGGGAGTCAGGGGCACAAGGTGCAGCGACGAGGCCCCCCGACTGAAGGTTTCCGCTGCCCACGCATATCCGGGCGGTGTCGGCACGGGCTCGACTCCCCACTTCGGAGAATGCGTGCACTCACCGAAATCCTTGGGGATTGGCTTCGCCATCATCCGCATGGTGTAGCCGAGCTCTTTGTCACGCTTCACCATGCGGGCGTTGCCCGAAAACTCGGTCCATGCCTGTTTCTCGGTGATGGTGTCCTCGGTCATCATCGAGACACCGCACATGCAGCCACATGGGGCGAACCTCGCCCAGTACACCTTTCGGGCGGGGAGAACTTCACCGCCGACGGTGAAGGACATTCCTTCGAGGAAGAACTCGCTGTCGGTGCTCATGCGTCGACCGCCTCACGGACAGGCGCCGACAGGGTCGACTGGGTCAGCTTCTTCCGCAGGAACTCGACGCCGGCGGGCCGGACGAATGTGGTTGCGGTCGGAACGGTCTGGCCGGTCTTGCGGTTCGTGTAGGTCTGCGGCACCACCTTGAAGTGGTGCTCGTACCGCTGGTAGGGCAGGTTGTTTCCCTGCAGCACACCCAGGCGGCGGAGCTCGCGCATCATCACGTTGCGACCCCAGCCGAGCACCTTCGCGGTGGCGTTCATCGAGTAGGTGCCGTCGGACTCCATCAGCTCGTCGAACGCCTCAACCTTCGGCGCATCGGCCGCGACCTTCGCCTCGAGCTGGTGGATCTTCCGGCCCTGGATCTGCAGCGCGTGGAGGACGATCTCGTCCTCGGTCATCGGCAGCGCCGGGGCCGAGGTCTCGGCTTCGCGGGTCTTGATCGCGAAGTACGCCTGCGCCGCGGCGACCTCCGGCATGTTCGGGTCACCGTTCATCGCGACCAGGTAGCAAGCGAAACGGGAGAGGTGGAAGTTGGCTCGCGGCCGACCACCTGTCCCTTCTTCGGTGATCTCCGAAAAGCCCCCGGGGTGACCCGAGTTCGACGCAGACGACTCCGCGCGTCGGATGATCTTCGCGAAGTCCTCCCAGCGCGAGTAACCCATGAGCGGTTGAAGGTCGCGGGCGGACCAGTACCCGGTTCCGTCAGCCCGGGTTCTTCTGATCGCATCGAACGGCGACCTAGCGCCATCGTGCGGGGTGATATCGTGAGACACGAACTTCTCCTTTGTCAGATGTTCTGGGCCACCCGGTGTTCGCGCACCGAGGTGGCCGTTTCATTCCTGAGGTTTGGTGGCCGGGGCGGCTTCCCCCGCCCCGGCCTGCGCGACCTCCACGGGGCGGGGGACCCCCTGGTCGCGCGCTCCGCACCCGCAGCTGCGGGCATCGGAGTGGTCTACGAAGTCCGCGGTGAGAGCGCGAACGACGGAACGATCCGGTGCCGGCCGCACCTCGATGTCGCACAGCGGGATCGGGAGACGGGACTTCGCACCGTCCGGCAGCTCGACCACAGCGTCCGCGCATCGGTTGCTGTAGGACTCGACACCGAGCACCGGGTACGCCTCACGCTCCGTCGGACGCCACACCGCCGCGGTCATGACTGGCCCCGCGGTTCGTCTGCGCGCACTCGCCGCGAGCACGCAGTGCAGTCCTCTGGCCCGATATGCAACGCGCCGGGCCTGAATGGCTGGAGCGGTCCGAGGTACGACAGGTGCGCTCGCAAGATTGCCCACTTGCCGCAGAGTGCGCGGATCATCGTCTGCCCGGGCTCTGTCTCGCGGTAGAAGTGGAACTTCCGCTGGTTGCCGTGCATCGGCGCCCAACCCTCAACGATCTTTGGCTCGGTCTCTGTCTCGCTCACGCCGCGCTTCGCTTTCCGCTGCTCGAAGCGACAAGCACCCGAGCCGTGAAAAGCGACCCAGGAGGGGCGTTCAGCGCCTCCTCAATGCGGCGCGCGGTCTCGGGCTTGACGGTGTCGCGGGCTGCGCGACCACGGGAGCGGAGGAAGGCGATGGACGAGACAGAACAGCCGGCCTTCTCGGCCAGCGACTCGTTGGTCTCGCCCCGGAACTTCATGTAGTCCCGGAACGCCTGCTTGCTGATGAGCCGCACCCAGAGCCTCCCTGTGTCGACTGGTCGAATGTGCGTGATCACTGTAACTCTCCCTTGCTGCTTGGTCAATCACCAAGCAGCATGTAACCACGTTTAGTTACACCGCACAAGACTTGTAACTGCGAGAATCGTGCAGGTACCGAAATCACATCGAGGGAATTTGTAACCGCCACGGTTACACTCCGACTATTCGAACAAGCGGCAAGCATGGGAGCGTCTGGAACCGTGAGCACGTTGAGTGAGCTGCTGAACAGCGGCACAGTGACCGCCCGCCAGGCGGCCGCGAAGGCGTCCAAGAAGGGCATCAAGCTGCCCTACGGGACCATCGCGGCCTACTGGTCCGGCAGCCACGGCCGCCCCTCGGCAGCCACACTCTCGAAACTCGCACAGGTGGTGCCGTTCTCCGAGAAGCAGCTTCAGGAGGCGGCGTGGAACACGACAGCTCCGCTTGGTCCGTACACGCCCCCCGAAGAGGCCGCACTCCTCGATCACCGGCAGCGCCGCGCCCTGGACGAGCTCATCCGGAGCATCGCCATCCCGCGAATCGGAGCCGACAATGACATGGAAACTGATGAGGAACCGCGAACACCGCGCAAAGCGACGACGCGCAAGAAGACCGGCGAGGTGTCTACTGTCCAGCGCGACACTGATCGGTCCGCCGGTCGCCGGCTGGACATAGTCCGACCTGACGAATCAGCACGCGAACCGAAGATTCGGGCGCGCGCGATCAGGATCGAGATAGACGGGAGTGTGCACGCCGAGCCCGAAGACATCCCCGTGAGCGCGAGCACCCTCGAAGAAGCGCTGCAAGAACTACTCGACCGCTATACGGATCAGGGGTTCGTGGTCGACACCGACGACGGGGTCGCGGACACGGGTGCCGACGTGTTTGTGCACGGTGAGCGATTCGACATGGTCATCGAGCTCAAGGACTCGGACAGTCAGTTCAGGCCGTCGGCCGATCTCGTAGAGGTTGCAATGCGGTACGTCATGAACGCCCGGAATCGCGACGTGCAGGCCGCTTCAGACGCCGGCGCTCGTCAGTCCAACTATGAACTGGCGAACCGTCGCGGTGGCGGTACGTCCGAAGGTCGTCGGCGCCGCGAGGAGCAAGACCGCGACGCCGAGCGAGGTGAGGAGTGAGGGGACCGTACCGGGTTAACAAGGGATTCCTCGACGATTTCGACGCAACAATTCCATTGGGAGAGTTCCGAGGAATCGAATTCGAGATCCGCTCAGTTATCTGGTGCTACCGCGGTACAGTTCGACAGTTTGAAGTTGGGCTCTGGGCAGTTGTGGACGACGTCCGTTTCGAAGTCGCCTCGGTCGATTGTTGCGACTCATCGATCCACGTACACCGACTGCGCAGGTCGTCACCCAGAGACAGACAGCGGGATCGAAGACTCATCGTCGAGCTGCACGAAGGTGACCACGGTATCGTTGACAACGAGTACCAGGTCCAGATGGACTGGATGGATTCACACTGGGAAGCCTTAGCAAGGAGTTGGGATGACCTCTGAACGCTCCCTTGCGACCCGTCTATACGCCCGGATGTCGCGCGATCCGAGGTTCCAGAAGATGATGAAGGACGAAGGCATGTCCAGTGTCGTCGTCTGCGTGGCCTCAGACCTCGTGGACGACGTCGAGCGAACTCTACGGCGAAACTACCCGGATCGTCGTGTCGCCCTAGCAACGTACTTTCCGGACCGTCATGTCTTCGAGGTCACCTGGATGGAGTGGCACGACGAGCCAATCTCCGAGGATGAGACTCGACCAATTTTCACTCGACCTGACGATCAGACGATTGGTGAACAGGTAGTCCACATGAGGGCTGTGGAACGTCGCCGATATCAGGACTACCTCCGGTCGGGCGGTGCTTCACAGTCCAGATATCGCACCTATTCGACGAGGGAACTCGAGCGCGAGCTCGCATCGGCGTAGCTTAATTGCACCAATGTCATTCGGGCTCAACGCAAATCCTGTCGGTACGCGCCCCTAATGTCCGGTTCATGTATCACCCGTGGAGAGAGGCGCGCCGGCGGCCGCATCTGGTGATCGAGCACGTTCACCTGCCTGACGACCATCGTGGCTGTATCTCCGGCTCGACCGTCAGGCTCAACGCCAGCGATCTGCAGGCTGAGAGGCGCTGCACCCTCACCCACGAGCTCGTCCACGACGAGCGCCGCATCTTCCCTACCGACCACGTGCTGCGGGCGCGCGAGGAGCTGCGGGTCGAGCGCATCGCGGCGCGCCGGCTGATCGCGCTCGAGCGACTCGTCGACGCACTCGTGTGGACGCGACGCACTGAGGAGGTCGCCGAAGAGCTGTGGGTGGACGTCCCGATGCTCGTCGCGCTGGTGCAGTCCCTCACCGACGGGGAGCGCGCCTGGATCGACACCCAGCTGCGGGAGCGGGGTGTCGCGTGACCGACGACGAGAAGCTCATGCTCGACCTCGCAGGAGCGCGATGGAATTACGCCGGGTCACTCGAGCAGCGCGTCCGCGACGAGTTCGGTATCAGTCTCACCCGGTTCTGGCAGCGGGTCTCGCAGCTGTGCGACACCGAGGACGCGTTGGCCTACGCACCGGCCACCGTGAACCGGCTGCGGCGCATGCGCGAGACCCGGCAGGTCAGTCGAGCATCGCGCCGATAGCGGCGGCAGCGGCCTTTCCCGAGGTGCGGTCCAGGTGCCCGTAGGTGTGCACCGTGGTGGTGATGGACTCGTGGCCCATGTGCTGCTGGATCACCGGGAGCGGGATGCCGGCGGCGATCATCCACGACGCGCAGGTGTGCCGCAGATCGTGGATGCGGGGCCGCTTCGACAGTCGCGGGTCGGCGTCAGGGGCGGTCACCGTGCGCAGCGCGGGCAGCCACGCCTTGTTCTTGTACAGCTGGTTGGAGATCGGCCCGCCGTCGCGGGTGGGGAACAGCAGCTGGTCGGGATCCCGGTCGAGGTCGAGTTCGGCGAGGATCGCCGAGGCGATGTTGATGGTGCGGGTGCCTTTGCGGGTCTTGGTGTGCGCGAGCCGGCGCGCACCGTTCGATCCGGTGTACTTCCACGCCTTGTTGATGCGGGCGGTTTCCTCGACGGCGTTGATGTCGCCGACGGTGAGTGCGGTCGCCTCCCCGAAACGGGTGCCAGTCGCCACCAGCCACCGGGTGAGTGGTTGCCAGCGTTCGGTCATCGCCCCGCACAGGAGCGTGAATTCGTCACGTGTCAGGAACACCATCTCGTCGTTGTCGGTCCTGGGGAGTCGGGTGTGGTCGCACGGGTTGGCGGCGATCTTCCCGGCCCGGACCGCGTGGTTGAGCGCGCCGGCGAGGAAGCCGTGTTTGTTCGCGACGGTCTTGCCGGAGGCGCCGGTCGCGGCGAGGTCGTTGACCCAGCGGGCGATGGTGGTGTCGGTGACGGTCGCCAGCGGCATGGCGCCGATGGTGGGTGCGATGTCGTTGCGCACGTAGGAGCGGTAGCGCTGGCGGGTGGCTTCCTCGACACCGGTCAGGGTTTCGATGTGGGCTTCGCACCACTGGGTGAGGGTTTGCTTCACGATGCCCGCGTCGACGAGCCCGAGGATGCGCATGGCTGCGTCGGTGCCGAGGCGTTCGACGTTGATGCGGAAGGATTCGGCGGACTCGGCGTCGACGAAGGTGAGGGATCGGGCGCGGGCGGGTTGGTCGGCGGTGGCGGGTTGTCTCCACCGCACGTAGTAGGAGACTTCGCCGCTCTTCTTCGCGACACGCTTCTCGACGGACGCCATCAGTCGAGGTGCTCCAGATCGTCGGGGCTCCGCCAGCACACACTGCCGACCATCCAGGGCCACTGCGGCGCGTGAGTGACACACACCTTGGGCCAGGGGCGCCCACGGTCGTCGGGATTGATGCTCGTGAAGTAGCCAACGACACGGCCCGCGATATCGCCCTCGCAGGTTCGCACCCGGTCGCCGACCTTGAACTCAGGCATCACCACTCTGTCCCGTCGACGGCGCCCACAGCACCCGTGCGGGCAGTCGGGGCGTCTCATACCTGGGCGGCATCAGCGATCCCGAGAGACACTGCCAGCCGGAGGTACGGCGCTCCCACACGCCGCCGTAGTCGCACTGCGCGACCGGCGACGGCCCGAACATCTCCCGCACGAGAGAGAGGAACGGTAGGGCGGCGAGCTGCTCAGGCGTTTCAATGACGGTCGGGACGTGCTGCCCCTCCAGTTCGCGGATGCGGGCGATCATTCGTTCGACGTCGTCTGCAGAGAGATCGAACCGGTCGCCACGGATGCGCTGCTCGATCAAATCCAGATCGAAAGAATCAGACGGGTGCACGTCACGGGGAGGCATGAACCCAGTCTAGCTGGGCTTTCATGCCTCCCTGTGTATTTGCGATGTGTATTCGGTTCGTGTCCGGTGTGGTCGTGGTATCTGACCTGCGGTTACTTCCCGATATTCGGTGGAGCTAAGGGGACTCGAACCCCTGACCCCCACACTGCCAGTGTGGTGCGCTACCAGCTGCGCCATAGCCCCGTATTTTGTTGTTCCGCCCTGTTCAAGGGCACTAGGAAAGTTACACCACTGCCACGACGGCGACCAAATCCGCAGGAACCGGGCCCGATGAAGGGCCCGGTCCCTCCCGGATCAGGACTTGCCGGCCAGGATTCCGTCCAGCCAGCCGGTGCCGTCGAGCAGGTTCTCGACGGGCTTGCCCTCGTGCAGAACGCTCGGGGTGCCCACCTGGCCGGCGGCCTTCTTCAGTTCGTCGGTCGACTTCGTGGCGTTCGCCTCCGCCTGCGCGACCTTCTCGTTGTTCGTGATGCACGTCGCGGTGGCGGGGGTCGCACCCTGCGCCGTCGCGAGGCGGGCGAGTTCCGGACTGGTGATGTTGCCGGTGCCGTCCTCGGCCGGCTGGGCGTCGAACAGCGCGCTGTGGAACCGGAGGAACAGGTCGGTGTTCTGCTCCTGCGCCACACACGTGAGGGCACCCGCGGCCCGCGAGCTGTAGTCGCCCGTCGCCGATCTGGAGTTCAGGAAGTTGAGCGTGTGATACCGCACGCGCAGCTTGCCCTCGGTGACCGCGGCGGTGATCGCCGGCCCCGACTGCTGCTCGAAGAGCTTGCAGACCGGACACAGCGGATCCTCGAACAGATCGATCAGCGGCGCGTTCTCCGGTCCGACGATCATCGTCGAGCTTGACGCGAGCGCGGACTGGTCCGCAGTGCCCTTGTCGCGGCCACTCCACCAGATGCCGCCGATGACCAGACCCGCGATCACCAGGACCGCGATACCGCCGAGGACGTAGGTCATCGTGCTCGACGGCGCGCTCGGCTGATACTTCGATTTGGTGGCGCGGGGCACGGAGGCTCCCGACTTACGCTTTTCGCTCACGTAACGACAATATCCGCGCCGCACTGATAAGTCGCTGAGTGGATGCCCCCAGGTCGGCGAGCGGCCCGGAACGTGCGTCGTTACGCTCGGCGGGTGACGAACAGAGAGCTCGACGAGGACGCGAACCCGATCAGCCATGAGCACGCGGACGTTTCCGGTGGCCGTGTGCGAGCCGCAACCTTCGGGGCGATGGACGGACTGGTCACCAACATCAGCCTCGTCGCCGGTGTCGGTGGCGCCGGTGCGAGCTCACACACCATCGTGTTGTCGGGTGTCGCGGGCCTGATCGCGGGCGCGTTCTCGATGGCTCTCGGCGAATTCACCTCGGTCTCGACGCAGAACGAGCAGCTCGACGCCGAGGTCGCCGTCGAGCGCAACGAGATCGAGAAGAACCCGCACGGCGAGCTCGACGAACTCATCGACATGCTCACCGACATGGGGATGACCGAGTCGACCGCGACCACCGCGGCGAACGAGATCCACGCAGACCCCGAAGGCGCCGTCAACGTTCACATCACCCACGAATTGGGCGTCGCCCCCTCGGACAAGCCGTCCCCGTGGGTGGCCGCCATCTCGTCGTTCATCATGTTCGCGATCGGCGGCATCGTGCCGCTCATCCCCTACCTGCTCGGCTTCTCGTCGCTGATCCTCGGCCTGTCGGTGGGTGCCGTCGGACTCCTCATCGCCGGTGGCGTCGCCGCCTACGTGACCCGCCATCCGATCGTGCGCGGCGCGGTGCGTCAGCTCTGCTTCGGGGTCATCGCCGCCGGCGCCACCTACCTGGTGGGCCTGGCGATCGGCGTCCCCGCGGGCGGCTGATCAGCTCCCGAGTGCGGCGTCGACGACCTGCTGCGCCTCCTTCTGCACCTGCGCGAGATGCTCGGGACCCTTGAAGGACTCGGCGTAGATCTTGTAGACGTCCTCGGTTCCCGACGGCCGTGCCGCGAACCACGCGTTCTCGGTGGTGACCTTCAGGCCGCCGATCGCCGCCCCGTTGCCGGGCGCGGACGTCATGATCGCGGAGATCGGTTCACCGGCGAGTTCGGTGGCCTTCACCTGCTCCGGCGACAGCTTCGACAGCACCGCCTTCTGCTCGCGCGAGGCGGGCGCGTCGATGCGGGCGTAGGCGGTCTCCCCGTACTCCTCCGCGAGCTCGGCGTAGCGCTGCGACGGCGTCTTGCCGGTGACGGCCAGGATCTCCGAGGCGAGCAGCGCCATGATGATGCCGTCCTTGTCGGTCGACCACGGACTGCCGTCGAACATGAGGAACGACGCCCCGGCGCTCTCCTCGCCGCCGAAGGCGACGCGGCCGGACAGCAGCCCGTCGACGAACCACTTGAAGCCGACCGGCACCTCCAGGAGCGGCCGTCCTATTCCGGCGACCACCCGGTCGATCAGCGACGAGGACACCAGCGTCTTGCCGACCGCGGCCTGCGCCGACCACTGCGGGCGATGCGTGAACAGGTAGTCGATGGCCACCGCGAGGTAGTGGTTCGGATTCATCAGGCCGGCGTCGGGGGTGACGATTCCGTGGCGGTCGGAGTCGGCGTCGTTGCCGGTGGCGATGTCGAAAGAGTCGCGCGCGGAGATGAGCGATGCCATCGCGTTCGCCGACGAGCAATCCATCCGGATCTTGCCGTCGGTGTCGAGCGTCATGAACGAGAACGTCGGGTCGACGGTGGGGTTGACGACGGTGAGGTGTTCCAGGTTGTAGCGCAGACCGAGGTGGGCCCAGTACCCGACCGACGCCCCGCCGAGCGGGTCGGCGCCGATGTGGATGTCGGCGTCACGGATGGCCTTCATGTCGACGACGTCGCCGATGCCCTCGATGTAGCCGAGCAGGAACGAGTAGTCCGTCACGTGCTCGCTCGCGCGGGCACGCTCGAACGGGATGCGCCTGACCCCGTCGAGGCGCGACGCGAGCAGTTCGTTCGCGCGTGCCGCGATGACCGACGTGATCGTGGTGTCGGCCGGTCCGCCGGTCGGCGGGTTGTACTTGAATCCGCCGTCGCGGGGCGGGTTGTGCGACGGGGTCACCACGATCCCGTCGGAGAGCACTCCGGGGTTCTCCTTGTTGAACGTCAGGATGGCGCGGCTGACCGCTGGAGTAGGGGTGAACGAGTCGTCTTCGGCGGTGTACACGGACACCTCGTTGGCGGCGAGAACCTCGAGCGCGGTCCGCCACGCCGGAATCGACAAAGCGTGGGTATCGAAACCGATGAACAGCGGACCCGTGATTCCGGCGCCTCGCCGGTATTCGACGATCGCCTGGGTTGTCGCGAGAATGTGCGCCTCGTTGAATGCGGTGTCGAAACTCGAACCGCGATGACCCGACGTCCCGAACACGACCTGCTGCAACGGGTCCGAGGGATCGGGGACGTTGTCGTAATAGGCACGCTCGAGTGCGTCCACGTCGATGAGGTCTTCGGGCAGGGCCAATGTTCCAGCTCGGGAATGTGCCATATTGCGATTCTGCCACCCTGCGCCGAATTCGACTCTCCGACGACACCGATCAGCACGGCTGACGAGAGGCGATCCGTATTCCACCCCGAATCGAATCGCTAGGGTGGAACGATCGCCGACGCGCCGTTGGAGGCCTGCCAGACCATGTTGAACCCCGGCCCACCCGCCATGTTCTCCCCGAGACTGTTCTCGCCGGGACGCGACTCGACGGGCCTCGTCGTCCTGGTGCTGCCCGGCGGCACCGACGACAGCCGCAAGCCGTTCACCCCGTGGCAGGCGTCGGCGCTGCGGATGTATCCGTTCACGTGGTCGCTGCGGCTCCGCTACGGACGGGCGGTGCGCGTGCATCAGGTGCGGTACCGCGTCTACGGCTGGAACGGCGAGGAGAACAGTCCGATGCTGCCGGCGCGCGCCGCTCTCGACGAGATGTGCCGTCGCCACCCGGGCGCCCCCGTGGTGGCGATCGGACATTCGATGGGCGGCCGGGTCGCCGCACAACTGGCGACCGATCGCCGGGTGATCGGCGTCCTGGCGCTCGCCCCGTGGTGGCAGTTCGCCGACTGGCGGCACATCCAGCCCGGGGCCCGCGTGGTGGCGGTCCACGGCGACGCCGACGAACGCACATTCGCCAAGCGGACCCGAAAGGGTATCGACGAGCTGTCGGCTCAGGGCGTCGACGCCGAGTTCATCAACGTCCCCGACGGCGGTCACGCCATGCTCGACCACATCGGTCTGTGGCAGCGCACCGCCCTCGACTTCGTCGGCGAACGGCTCTCCGCGCTGCGTCAGGCCTGACAACCCACGAACCCACCATTGATCACCAAACCCAGCACCCCCATGGGTGGAGGATCTGGCGATCAATGGTGGGTTTACGAGGCGCTCGATCAGGCCGGGCGCCGCGACCCCGACAGTTCCTCGACGAACTCCGGATAGAACTCGACGTAGGTGTCGCCGGAGAGCACGTACATCGGATCGTCGCCAGTCTCGCCGTAGGCCTGCTTGCGCAGTTCGGTGCGCATGTTCTTGAAGGTCGACGTGTGTTCGAGTTGGGGGACGATCCGCACGAACAGCGGCACCGCGTAGCTCGGCAGTCCATCGCGGACGTGCGCGGCGAACCCCGCGGCGTCGAATTCCTGACGGTCGCGGAGACTCACGGCGGCCATCCCGGCCTTGCCGTCTACGCCGGGCACCGGCACGCCGAACACGACGGCCTCTTCGACGGAGTCGTGCGCGTCGAGGACGGCCTCGACCTCGGTGGTGGCGACGTTCTCGCCCTTCCAGCGGAAGGTGTCACCGATCCGGTCGACGAACCCGATGTGGTGGAAACCCTGGTCGCGGACCACGTCGCCGCTGTTGTACCACTGGTCACCCTTCTTCAGGGCGTCGCGGACGATCTTCTTCTCGGTGGCCTTGGGATCGGTGTAACCGTCAAACGGGACACGCGAGTTGATCTGCGCGAGAAGCAGTCCCGTACCGCCCTTGCCGACCTTGCGGACCCGTCCGTCGCCGCTGCGCAACGGCTCGCCGGTCTCTTCGTCGTATTCGACGACGATGTACGGCAGAGGCGAGAATCCGGCGGTCTTCGACAACCCGAAGACATTCACGAAGCCGATGTTTGCCTCGCTGGCGGCATACAGCTCGACGATGCGGTCGATGCCGAAACGCTCGGTGAAGTCGTCCCAGATGTCAGGACGCAGTCCGTTGCCGACGGCGAGCCGCACGCGGTGTGCACGGTCGGTCGGCTTCGGCGGCTGCGCAAGGAGATACCGGCACAGCTCACCGATGTAGCTGAACGCGGTGGCGTCGTTCTCGATGAGTTCGTCGAAGAACCGTGACGCAGAGAACTGCTTGCCGATCGCGAGGCAGGCGCCCGACGCGAGCACCGACGACAGCGAGATCGTGAGCGCGTTGTTGTGGTAGAAGGGCAGCGCCGTGTACATCACGTCGTCACCGCGGAGTCGGATGCCGAGGCCGCCGATACCGTTCATGGCCACCAGCCAGCGGTAGTGGGTCATCTTGCTGGCCTTGGGATATCCGGTGGTTCCGGAGGTGAAGATGTAGATTGCGGTCGACCCGAGCTCGACGGTCTCCGTCGCCGCCGGGTTGACCGGCGAGCACGGCGCGGTCAGTGACGACAGCTTCTCGAAGGTGAATTCCTTTGATGGACGCGCACTCTCCGGCATCGAGTCGAGAGCCTCGACCAGATCCTCCTGGTAGAGAACGACCTTGGCGCCGATCAGACCCAGGCTGTGCTCGAGCACCGCGCCGCGCTGGTGGAAGTTGATCATGCCGCAGATCGCGCCGATCTTGACGATGCCGAGCATGGCGATCACGACGTCGGGGTGGTTCTTCGACAGCACCGCCACCACGTCGCCCTTGCCGACACCTTCCCGGGTCAGGAAGTCGGCGAGCCTGTTGGCGCGGGCGTTGGCCTCGCGGTAGGTGATCGACGAGCCCTCGAAGCGCAGGAAGTCGCGGTCCGGGTACTTGTCGACGGACTGCTGGAAGCGTTTGCCGATCGACATCTTGGTCGTCGGCGGCTTCGGCAGCATCTCCGGCAGCACACGCAGAACGGTCCCGATGTCCTTGCGCAGTGACGCGACCCCCGCCGCCATGTCGGCGAGACGGATGTCGGGCAAGAGCCCGGTCCCCGATGCGTGTTCAACCATTCAAAGCCTCCCCGAGTATGTGTTCGACGACACACACCATAGCGGGAGATCGGCGACGATGAAACGTCGGTAGCGATTCGTTCCAACCGGAAATCGGTCACCTGGTGATGGCGTCGCCGGTTGTGACCCGCCACACTGTCTTCCATGACCGACAACACCGTTGCCGCGCCGGACCGGCCCGCAGCGCCGACCGGACCGCTCGAGGGCGTCACCGTACTCGAGCTGGGCACCCTGATCGCGGGCCCGCATGCCGCCCGACTCCTGGGCGACATGGGCGCCGACGTCATCAAGATCGAGCCGCCGGGCAAGCCCGACCCGATCCGCACCTGGGGCCAGGCCGAGGTCGACGGCCATCGCTTCTACTGGACGGTCCACGGCCGCAACAAGAAGGCGATCACCCTCGACCTGCGCTCCGATCGTGGACGCGAGATCTTCCTCCGCCTCGCCGACCACGCCGACATCGTCGTCGAGAACTTCCGGCCCGGTACCCTCGAGCGCCTGGGCATCGGTCCCGAGGTGCTGTCCGAGCGCAACCCGGGCATTATCGTCGTACGTGTGTCCGGCTACGGCCAGACCGGACCGGATTCGACGCGTGCCGGTTACGCATCCGTCGCCGAAGCGGCGAGCGGCCTACGGTATCTCAACGGTTACCCCGGGCAATTGCCTCCGCGACTGGCACTTTCGCTCGGCGACACCCTCGCCGGGATGTTCGCCGCGCAGGGCGCGTTGGCGGCACTCTACCGCCGTTCGGTGACCGGCAAGGGCCAGGTCGTCGACACGTCGCTCATCGAATCCTGTGTGGCCGTTCAGGAGTCGGCGATCGCGGACTACGACGCCGGTGGCGTGGTGCGCGGACCGTCGGGAACGCGCCTCGACGGCATCGCGCCGTCGAACCTCTACCCCACCAGCGAGGGCACACATGTGATCATCGCGGCCAACCAGGACTCGGTGTTCGCACGCCTCTGTCAGGCGATGGGCCGGCCCGAACTCGCGACCGACGAGCGGTTCGCCGACCACGCCGCCCGCGGTCGCAACCAGGACGAGCTCGACGAACTGATCGGCGAATGGTCGTCGCAGTATTCGCCCGACAAACTCACCGAGGTCCTGAGCGCCGCGGGAGTCGTTGTGGGACCGGTCAACACGGTCGCCGAGGTGGTCGCCGACCCACACCTGCGGGCACGCGGGATGATCGCCGAACACTACGACGAACGGGCGCAGCGCACGGTCCTCGGACCCGGCGTCGTGCCGCAGTTCAGTGACACCCCCGGCGGCATCCGCAACGCCGGACCCCCGGCCCCGGGATGCGACAACGAGACCGTCTACGGCGAGCTGCTGGGGTTGTCGACCGGGGAGCTCGAGGAGTTGCGTGAGGCCGGCGTCATCTGACGCCAGCTGAAATCCACCCCCGAAATCCGCCCCTGGTAGCCTCCCACCGTGGACCCACCGGCGACGATATGTCGCCCACTGCGCTGAGCAGGGCGCCTTTCGGGGGCGGATCTCGGGGATGACGGGATATGCGGGCCACCCAGGTAGAAAGTTCGGGGGCCCGAAACTATAGTGTCGGCATGCCCAAGCTGCATGCCGACCGCCGGCTCCTGCCATTCGGTGCGTTCATCGCTGCGGTCGGCATCCTCATCGCGGGCTGCACGCTGTCGAGTCGGCTGCCCGACGAAAAGGTCGTGCTCACCACGTTCACCGTGCTCGCCGACATCGCGTCGAACGTGGCCGGCGACCGTCTCCGCGTCGAGTCGATCACCAAACCGGGCGCGGAGATCCACGGCTACGAACCGACGCCCGGCGACGTCCGACGCACGGCGACGGCTTCCCTCGTCGTCGACAACGGACTCAACCTCGAGGCCTGGTTCGGGCAGTTCGTCGACGGACTCGACGTCGAGCACGTCGTGGCCAGCGACGGCATCGCACCGATCGACATCGCCTCGGATGCCTATGCGGGCAAACCGAATCCGCATGCATGGATGAGTCCGGTCAACGTCGGCATCTACGTCGACAACCTGGTCGACGCCTTCACCGACCTCGACCCCGAGGGCGCCGAGATCTTCGCGGCGAACGGCGCGTCGTACAAGAAACAGCTACAGCAGGTGCAGAGCGAACTGGTCTCGGCACTCGACGACCTGCCGCCCAACGAACGCGCACTGGTCACCTGCGAAGGCGCCTTCTCCTACCTCGCACGTGACGCCGGGCTCACCGAGCGCTACATCTGGCCGGTCAACGCCGAGCAGCAGGCCACCCCGCAGCAGGTCGCCGCGACCATCGACTTCGTGCGCAAGAACCGGGTGCCGGCCGTCTTCTGCGAGTCGACCGTCTCCGACGCAGCGATGCAGCAGGTCGTCGGCGCCACCGACGCCCGCTTCGGGGGCACCCTGTACGTCGACTCCCTCTCGGAGGCCGACGGCCCGGTGCCCACCTACCTCGACCTGATCCGCCACGACGCCCGGACCATCGTGTCGGGACTGACGGGAGACAACCGATGATCACCTCGCAGGCAATCGAGGTCGACGACGTCACCGTGCGCTACGGGCGAATCCTCGCGCTCGATCACGCCTCGGTGCGGGTGCCGACCGGCCGCGTCTGCGCCCTAATCGGCATGAACGGATCAGGAAAGTCGACGCTGTTCAAGACCATCGTCGGGTCGGTCACCCCGACCACCGGCTCGGTCACCCTCGCGGGCAAGAGCCCGACCGCTGCCCGCAAGTCCGGCCTCGTCGGGTACGTACCGCAGTCCGAGGACATCGACTGGTCGTTCCCGCTGTCGGTACGCGATGTGGTGATGACCGGCCGCTACGGCCATCTCGGCTTCACCCGACGCCCCAAACGCGCCGACCACGACGCCGTCGACGCAGCACTCGCCCGCGTCGAACTCACCGACTACGCCGACCGCCAGATCGGCCAGCTCTCCGGCGGCCAACGCAAGCGCGCCTTCGTCGCCCGCGGCATCGCCCAGGAGGCGTCGATCCTCCTGCTCGATGAGCCGTTCGCCGGCGTCGACAAGCGCACCGAGGCCACGATCACCGCACTCCTGCGTGAACTCGCCGACTCCGGCGTGACGATACTGGTCTCCACTCACGACCTGCAGGTCCTGCCGACGCTCGCGGACGAGGCGATCCTGCTGATGCGCAGGGTCGTCGCCCAGGGCGCTCCGGACGAGGTCATCACCACCGACAATCTCGTGCGCGCCTTCGGACTCGACCCGCTCGAACGCGACCGCCAAGGAGAGGCATCGTGAGCATCGTCGACTACCTCCTCGACCCGTTCGCCTACGCGTTCATGACGCGTGCGCTGTGGGCGACGCTGATCTCGTCGGTGGTGTGCGCCCTGTTGTCCTGCTGGCTGGTGCTCATCGGCTGGTCGCTGATGGGTGACGCGGTCTCCCACGCGGTGCTGCCCGGTGTGGTCCTCGCCTACATCGTCGGAATCCCGTTCGCCATCGGCGCGGCCGTCTTCGGATTCCTCGCGGTGACGATGATCGGCGCGGTCCGCGACGGCGGGCGGGTGAAGGAGGACGCCGCAATCGGCATCGTCTTCACGACGCTGTTCGCGCTCGGCCTGGTCCTGATCTCGGTGACGCCGAGCCAGACCGATCTGAACCACATCATCTTCGGCAATCTGCTCGGCGTCTCGACGTCCGACCTCATCCAGATCGCCATCCTCGGTGCCCTCGTCGCGGTCATCCTTCTGCTCAAGCGCCGCGACTTCACTCTCTACGCCTTCGATCCCACGCACGCCTTCGCCATCGGTCTGAGTCCGAGACTCCTCGGCGCCGCACTCCTCGCCCTACTCGCCCTGACCGCCGTGACCGCCCTGCAGGTCGTCGGCATCGTGCTGGTGGTGGCGATGCTGATCATCCCCGGCGCCACCGCGCAGCTGCTCACCAACCGATTCAGCCGGATGCTCATCATCGCTCCGGCCGCCTCTGCACTGTGCGGCGTCATCGGCCTGTACGTGTCGTACTACCAGGACACCTCGCCCGGCGGCATGGTCGTTCTGGTGCAAGGCATCCTGTTCCTGCTCGTCTTCCTGTTCAGCCCGACCCACGGCGTCATCAGCAAGCGGCGCCGGCATCGAGAGAACACGCTCGCCGACGCGACGGCGGCTTGAGCCGCCGGCCGAGACCGGCCGGCTGTCGAAATCCGCCATATCAATCGGGTGTTGCCCACGTGCCTGCAGGCATGGATCCGACGTCGGGCATCATTTTGCGCACCACCGGATGTGACGGGAGTAACGTGAGAATCGCTTGCAGCAGCGTCGAGCATCCTGCAGTACCGAACTCCGGAGTGTGCGCGGTGATCATCCTCGGAATCATCCTTCTAGTTCTCGGATTCATCTTCGGCATCCCGATCCTGTGGACCCTGGGCATCATCATCGCCGTGATCGGCGTGATCCTGGCGATCCTCGGTGCCACCGGGCGCGCGGTGGGCGGTCGAGCGCACTACTACTGAGGTAGGCACTCGGAGAACCAGCACCAGCCTTTCGCCGAACTCGACGTTAGAGGTCAGCACAGATTCCCGAACTGACCCCACGCTTTTCGAGGTTCGTGGGAAGAGCTGCGGAAGTGACCAGCAAATCCCTACGGTGCCGTTGCGAGTGACGTGTCCAACCGCTGTACGCAAAAGCGCCCCACCTGCGAACAGGTGGGGCGCTTCGCCGTGGAGCTGCCGGGAATTGAACCCGGGTCCTCCGTCGTGTTGGTAGGGCTTCTCCGTGTGCAGTCCGCTATGTCTCTACTTGGATCTCCCGGTCACGCGAACAAGCCGAGATGACGATCCCAGTCGCTGTTTGATGTTCCGTCCTCGCCCGCGACCGGCGAGGACGGTGAGCTCCCTGAGATGATGCCGGCATCCGGATTCGGGAGCACAATCCGGGCCGACAGACTAGCCGTCGCTACTTAGGCAGCGAGGGCGTAGTCGCGCTGATTGGAATCGGCGCTTAATTGGTTGCTGCGACGCTTATACGGTGGTCTCCAGCCTGCACCGACACGCTTCCCCTACCTCGACGCACGTAGTCGAAACCGATCAGCCCCGAGGAGGAACCCGCCGACCGAAGTCAGCGAGTACTTCAGTCTAACAAGTCGGACAGCGGAGTCTATTCCCGGGATTTCGACGGAGCTCGATCAACAGGGAAAACGGAGCTCGATCAACAGGACGACGGGGCGAGCACGAGCGGGGCGTACATCTCGACGACACGGTTCTCCCAGTCGTCGCCCACACTCCCCGACCTGGCCTTTTCGGCCACGAGCGTCCCGACGATCCCGTCGAGCAGGGTGTCCGGGTCCACGGTCGACGCCACGAGACCACGGCCCTTGCCGTCGTCGATGACCGCGGCGAGATCGGCGCGGTGCTTGGACAGCACGGTTCGGAAGATCTCGGTGAACGCGGGATCGGCATCGGTGATCAGCGCCGCCATGCCGCCGAATCCGATGCCGTCGGACACCATGGACGCCGCCTGCCGGACCACCCACCTGAGTCGCTGCTCACCGGACAGATCCTCGTCGGGGGCCGGCAGCGTTCCCACGGCGACGAGCGCGGCGGTCAGCATCTCGTCCCGGTTGCGGTGACGCCGATAGATGGTGGTGCGGGCGACGCCGGAATGAGCTGCGACCGCCTCGATCGTCACCCCGGCCGGACCTTTCGCGCGCAGCAACTCCAGCGCAGCCGTGATGATCTTCGAGCCGCTGTCAGCAGGCACCCGCGGAACCCTTCGTCGTCGAATCCGGTGCTTCAGGAATATCACGCGCCCATCGAGCGCTACATAAAGCGTAGCGCTACAGTCGGTGTATCGATACATGGGATGTAGCGATCAATGTCAAACAAGGAGGTTGGTGGCGTGCACAATGCATCCAGCTCTAAGTCGTACGCATTCGCCGGGTACCTGGTGATGCTTCTCGGATTCCTTTTCCTGGGACTCTTCGTGGTGTCCCTGGCCGGCGGCATCGGTACGCCGTCATGGCCGTTCGGCGTGGCGGTGGCAGTGCTGTTCGCCCTGTCCATCGCAGCTTTCCGGCTGCAGATCGCGCTCAGCAAGCAGCACTCCGACGACATGATCATTTGGTCGGATCCGATGACTCCCCCACTGCGACGTGCCGACGTCGAACAGTACGAGCGGACCTACCGTCGCGCACGGTTGGCAGCCGTCGAGGCCCCCGCGACCGCACCCGCGGACGAGGGCACTCGTCTCTACTGGGCCGCCTGAGGGCTATCTCACCGAAGGTGAGGTCACATCCCCTTCACCCGACGGCCGACCTCACGCTCGACCTCACGCTGCGCGGTCCGCTTGGCGATGTCGTGACGCTTGTCGTGGGCCTGCTTACCGCGGGCCAGCGCCAGCTCGACCTTCACGCGACCATCGCTGAAGTACATCGAGAGCGGCACGAGCGTGAGGTTGCCGTCGCGGATCTTGCCGATCAGGTTGTCGATCTCACGACGATGCATCAGCAGTTTGCGCTTACGCCGAACCGCGTGATTGGTCCACGAGCCCTGGCCGTACTCGGCGATGTGCAGGGCGTGCAGCCAGACCTCGCCGTCGTCGATGGTGGCGAAGGCGTCGACGAGCGACGCCTTTCCGGCGCGCAGGCTCTTCACCTCGGTTCCGACCAGGACGATGCCGGCCTCGTAGACGTCGAGGATGGTGTAGTTGTGCCGCGCCTTGCGGTTCGTCGCAATCACGTTGCGTCCCTTTTCCTTGGGCATCGCGCACTCACCTCCTCGTCGAACCGGTAGTCGTACTGGCCGCGCCACACCGGCAGCAGCGGGTCCGCTCACTCACGGACGTACACACGAAGGGTGACATATGCCGTCGCACCCGCCAACACAATTCCGCCGAGGATCAGCCAGGGCGCCACGAACAGCACGTCGGTCAGCTCGATGCGGGCGAAGAAGCTGACGCCGTACAACTCCTTCAGCGCCGTGTCGAAGAAGAACTTCTTCGCGAGCAGCAGACCGCCGATCGCCAGCAGCGAACCGGCCAGGGCGGACACCACCGCCTCCAGCAGGAACGGCAACTGCGTGTACCACCGCGTCGCGCCCACCAGGCGCATGATCGACACCTCGGTCCGTCTGGTGAAGGCAGCGATCTGAACGGTGTTGATGATCAACAGGATCGCCGCGATGGCGAGCACCGACGCGATCGCGAAGGTCGCGTTCCGCACGCCGTCGAGCACGCTGAAGATACGTTGCACCAGTTTGCGATCGTCCTTGAAAGCATCCACGCCCATGTCTTTTCGGCCCGCGTACTTGGTGAGCACGGCGTCGAACTGTGCCGGGTCGGAGACGCGGACCCGCAACGACGCCGGCAGCGTGCCCTCGACGATGTTCTCGGCGAGGTCGGGGTTGTTGGCGAAGATCTCCTTGGCACGCTTGTAGGCCTCGTCCTTGTCCAGATACGTCACCGAGGTGACCCCTGGCTCGTTCTCGAGTCCCTGGCGCAGCTGCGCACACGGGTTCGCATCACACTGCGGATCGCGTTCGGTGACCTCAGGATTGAGGTAGAACTCCATCTCCACTCGGTCGAGGAAGATCTTCTGGCTCTTGTCGGCCATCTGGATCACCAACAGACCGCCGCCGAACATGCCCAGCGTGATCGCCGTCGTGATGATCATCGCGATGGTCATGGTCGCGTTGCGGCGGAGTCCGTGGAGAACCTCGCTGATGATGAAATTCGCTCGCATGCTTGCTCAGACGTCCTTGGGGGTCGTTGTTGTGTGTCGGGAGTGGGCCGAGCCGTCAGCCGATTCCGTACACACCCTGCGGGTCGTTGCGCACGAGCTGCCCGTTGTCGAATTCGAGGACCCGGCGCCGCATCGCGTCGACGATGTGCCGGTCGTGAGTGGCCATGACCACCGTGGTGCCCCGACGATTGACGCGGTCGAGGACGTCGACGATCTCCTCGCTGGTCTCGGGATCGAGGTTTCCGGTGGGTTCGTCGGCCAGCAGAACGAGCGGGCGGTTGACGATGGCACGGGCGATCGCCACTCGCTGCATCTCGCCGCCGGACAGCTCGTTGGGCATGCGGTCGTGTTTGCCCTCGAGGCCGACGTACTCGAGCACCTCGGGCACCACGCGCTGGACCGTCGACCGCGGGCGACCGATCACCTCGAGCGCGAAGGCGACGTTCTCGGCGACGGTCTTCTTCTGCAGCAGACGGAAGTCCTGGAACACGCAGCCGATCGACTGTCGCAGCTTGGGCACGTCCCGGGCCCGGAGCTTGTTGACGTGGAACTCACCGAGATACACGTCGCCGCTCGTCGGCCGATCCTCCTTGAGCAGCAGTCGGAAGAACGTCGACTTGCCCGATCCGGACGGTCCGATGAGGAACGCGAACTCCCCCTTGTCGACCTCGAAGCTCAAATCCTTCAGAGCCGGCCGAGAGGATGCCTTGTACTGCATCGTGACGTTCTCCAGCTTGATCACGATGAGCCAGTGTAACGACGACGCCTGAGAGTCCGTTCAGGCGCGACACACCACACCGTGAATGTTCCTGACCTGCCCCTTCGGCAGCGGTTGCGTCGACCTCAGCGTGTCGGGACCGGCGTGGTCGGCGTCGGGGCGCCGAACTGCGGTATCTCCACCCCGGGCAGACCCGGGATCGTCGGGCGGGTGGTGGACGGCGTCGACGTGGAGCGTGTACCGCCCTCGGTCCCGCCGTCGATGCCCGGCTCGCTGGTCGACGACCCCGACGGGCTGCCGGACGTGGTTTCGCTGAACGTCGACGGCACCGGTTCCTCATAGACCGGTGTGTCGACGACCTGCGACGTCTTCGGTGCAGGCCGAGGAGGTTCCGGCGCGACCACGCCGTAGCGCTGCGAGGTGTAGCCGTAGAGGACACAACAGACGATGAACACGGCGAACAGGATCGTGGTGCTGATCCGTACCGACGTCCTACCGATGTGCTGATTCCACCGGAACCGGAAGCGACGTCCGTCCTGCGGATCCGACGGCGACGAGCCCTGTGGGGATTCGGCCATCACTCGTCCCCGCCCCGGTCACGCGCGACCTGGTCGGCCAACGTTGCCGGCGGCCCACTCGACGCCTGGACGTCACGTGGGGGCACGTTGATCCCCTCCCGTGCCAGCGCCCGGATGATGTGGACGCGCAATGCCCGACCCACCTCGAACTGTTTGCCGGGGAGGGTTCGCGTCACCATGCGGACGGTGATCGAATCGAGTTCCAGGCTGATGACACCCAGCGACGACGGCGCGTCCAAAAGGAGGTCATGCCACCTCGGCAGCTCGTAGAACTCGCTCCCGACCCGGTCGAGGGTGTCGTTGACGAGACCGATGTCGGCCTCCGAGGGCACCGGCACATCGACCACGGCACGTGCCCAGTCCTTGGAGAGGTTGGTGGCCTTGATGATCTGACCGTTGGGGACGGTGATCACCTCACCCTCGGTGGTGCGGAGCTTGGTCACCCGCAGGGTCACGTCCTCGACGGTTCCCTCGGCCGGGGCGTTGCCGGTGACGGTCAGGTTCACCACGTCGCCGTAGCCGTACTGCTTCTCGGCGACGACGAAGAAGCCGGCCAGGATGTCCTGCACGATGCGCTGCGCGCCGAAACCGAGGGCTGCACCGATGACCGCGGTCGGTCCGGTGAGCCCGCTGAGCGGGATCCCGAACACGCCCAGGATGTGGATGACGACGACGATCGCAATGCCGACGATCAGCGTCCACGCCACCACATCGACCAGCGCCCGACGGTGTTTGGCGTCCTCCGTCTGGACGATGAGGTCGCTGGTGGAGAAGCGCGACTCGACCCGCGTGGCATATTTGCCGGCGAACCACCGGATGACGCGGGCCAGCAGGACCGCACCCAGGATCCAGATCACGATCTCGAGTCCGTTGGTGGCCAGCCAGACATAGACCCGGCCGATGAGGATCTCGGTCGGGGACGGCCCGGCGGCCAGCAGCGCGGCTCCCGGCTGCACGGTCACGCTTCGGCGGACGCCATACGCCAGCGAATGCCGGCTTCGATGAACTTGTCGAGCTCTCCGTCGAGCACGGCCGTCGGGTTGTTGTCCTCCACGCCGGTCCGCAGGTCCTTGACCATCTGGTACGGGTGCAGCACGTAGGAACGCATCTGGTTGCCCCAGCTCGAACCGCCGTCGCCCTTCAGTGCGTCGAGTTCGGCGCGCTCCTCCAGTCGCTTGCGTTCGAGGAGCTTGGCCTGCAGCACCCGCATCGCCGACGCCTTGTTCTGCAGCTGACTCTTCTCGTTCTGACAGGTCACGACGATGCCGGTCGGGATGTGTGTCAGACGCACGGCGGAGTCGGTGGTGTTGACCGACTGACCGCCGGGGCCGGACGAGCGGTAGACGTCGACCTTCACGTCGTTCTCGTCGACGTCGATGTGGTCGGTGGTCTCGACCACCGGCAGCACCTCCACCTCGGCGAACGAGGTCTGGCGGCGGCTCTGGTTGTCGAACGGGCTGATCCGCACGAGGCGGTGGGTGCCCTGCTCGACCGAGAGGGTGCCGTACATGTAGGGCGCCTTGACCGCGAAGGTCGCGGACTTGAGGCCCGCCTCTTCGGCGTAGGAGGTGTCGTAGACCTCGACGCCGTACCCCTTCTGCTCGGCCCAGCGGATGTACATGCGCATCAGCATCTGTGCCCAGTCGGCGGCGTCCACACCACCCGCGCCCGAGCGGATGTTGACCAGTGCCTCGCGGGAGTCGTACTCACCCGCGAGCATCGTCTTGACCTCCATGGCCTCGATGTCGGCGCGCAGGCTCGCCCGCTCGGCATCGGCGTCGGCCAGGGCGGCGGTCTTGTCGTCACCCTCTTCGGCGTCGGCGAGCTCGTAGTGCACGGGCAGGTCGTCGAGGCGCTGACGCAGTTCGGAGACCTTGCGCAGCTCGGACTGGGCGTGCGAGAGCTCGCTGGTGACCTTCTGCGCATGGTCCTGGTCGTTCCACAGGTCGGGATCGGAGGCCTGCATCTCCAGCTCGTCGATGCGACGACGGAGCTCCTCGAGGTCGAGCACCTTTTCCACGGTGGTCAAGGTGGTGTCGAGGGATTCGAGGTCTGCGGTCACGTCGGGATGCACGGTTATCCAGAGTACCGACCGCGGGCCGGGTCAGACAGTGTCAGGCCCCGCAGTTCAGATGCCGCCGGGTCCCGCGGGCGGCTGCGGATCGGGCAGGACACCGAACTGCCAGGACGTCACGGCCTTCTGCGGCTTGTAGATCACCGGCAGGTCGTCGCCCACCTGCGGCCACGGATCGTCGGGACCGAGCACGAGGGTTCCGTAGACCTCGGTCGGGTTGGTCTCCGGTCCGACGATGGTCCCGGTGATGGTGTAGAAGCGCTGGCCGTTCTTGTCCGTCGCGCTCTGCGGGTCGACCTGGTCGTCGGAGACGCCGACGACCGTCAGCGTGCCCTGCACATACTGCGAGGCCTTACCTGGGGACATCGCCCGCGGATTCCGGCCTCGCTGCCACTGGACGACCAGCACCACCACCAGCGCGGCCAGCAACAGGGTGAACGTCACGGTGAGCAGCATGACGGCTACCCTACCGGGCATGTCCGCCGACTCCGGTCCGAAAATCCCCAGAACCGCACAGAGCTACGACGATGACCTCGAACTCGCGCTGTCGCTCGCCGATTCCGCCGATGCGCTGACCACGGACCGGTTCGGGGCGGTCGACCTCCGCGTCGACGACAAACCGGACCTGACACCCGTCACCGACGCCGACCTCGCCTGCGAGACGCTGCTCCGCGAACGGCTGGCCGCCCGCCGGCCCGCCGACACGGTCCTCGGTGAGGAGTTCGGCGGTGACGCGACCCTCACCGGTCGCCAATGGGTCATCGACCCCATCGACGGCACCAAGAACTTCGTCCGCGGGGTCCCGGTCTGGGCCACGCTGATCGCCCTGCTCGTCGATGGCGTGCCCACCGTCGGCGTGGTGTCGGCACCCGCCCTGCGTCGACGCTGGTGGGCCGCCGGCGGACTCGGCGCCCACACGTGCTTCGACGGCGAGGACGCCCGTCAGCTCTCGGTGTCGGGGGTCGGCGACCTCTCCGCGTCGAGCCTGGCGTTCTCGAGCCTCTCCGGCTGGGCCGACCGCGGCATCCGCGACCGTTTCGTCGACCTCACCGATCAGGTCTGGCGGGTCCGCGGCTACGGCGACTTCTTCAACTACTGCCTGGTGGCCGAGGGCGCGGTCGACGTCGCCGCCGAGCCGGAGGTCTCCCTCTGGGACCTCGCTCCCCTCGACATCCTCGTCCGGGAGGCCGGCGGGCGGTTCACCGCACTCGACGGGACCCCGGGTCCCGCCGGCGGCAGTGCCGTCGCCAGCAACGGTCTGCTCCACGACAAGGTGCTGGCCGCGCTCGGTCCGTAGCGCGCAGTCCCTAGAGCTCCGTACCGGTCTCCTTGTCGAGGACCTTGAACTCGGTCGCGTCGTTCTTCATGTCCGACAGTCGCCCGTAGTGGATGCCGGTCCCGGCGTCGGAGAGGATCGCCTGGTGGATCGGCACCGCGACCCGCGGGGCCATCGCGCGGAGGTAGTCGACGGATTCGCTGAGCTTCATCCACGGCGCGGCCGACGGCAGCGCGAGGACGTCGACGCGCTCGAAGGGGATGTAGAAAGAGTCACCCGGGTGCATGAACTGTCCCGGGTCCTCGGGGGTGCCGAGAATATAGGCGACGTTGTCGATGACCGGGATCTCCGGGTGGATGACCGCGTGCCGACCGCCGGTGAATCGTGCGGTGAGCGAACCGATCTCGATCTGATCACCACTGCGCGCCGCGGTCCAGGCCCCCGCGACGTCGTCACCATTGAGCTGCGCGGTGGTCTGCGGGTCGGCGTAGAGCACGGCGTCGGGGTTGCCTGCGACGAGGTCGGGCAGCTTCGCGACATCGCAGTGATCGGGGTGCTGATGGGTGATGAGGATGGCGTCGAGACCGGTGATGCCCTCGAAACCGTGCGAGAAGTTGCCCGGGTCGAAGAGCACCTTGGTCCCGTCGATCTCGACGAGCAGACAGGAGTGGCCGAAGTGGGTGATCTGCATGCATCCACTCTGCCTTCTTCAGACCACGATCGGGAAGATCCCCCAACCCGCGGCGGCGTCGACGATGCGCGCCAACCCGTAGGTCAGCCACACGCCCAGCAGGACTGCTCCCGCGCGGCCCGACACGACGTCGCGCCAGCTCGCGAGCGGAGACTTCCGCCGCCGCACCAGAGTTGCGGTTGCGAGGGCGACGGTCACCATGGTGAGGACGAGCAGGATCGGCCCGAAGACGTTGAAGCGAAACGCCGCTCCGACGTCGCCGTGCATGAACGCCACCCAGCTACGGGTGAGACCGCAACCCGGACACGGCAGGCCCGTCATCATCGCGAACGGACAGATCCCCGGACCGGCGGCGATCCCGGCCGGGGTGAACACGCAGGCGGCTCCGACCGCGGCGGCGCCGGCCAGTCCGACGACCGCCGCCCCCAGCGCGCCGGTGGACGATATGCGCAGGTCGGAGCGGGCTTCCAGGGTCACCCGGCCAGCCTAGCGCGCGACGCCCCCGACGGCGTCGGACAAGTAGGTGACAAACTTCTTACTGAAGAGTAAGGTCTGGACTTACCACCGAGTAAGATCGGTCCGCAAATACCTGTGCAGAGCCCCTCACCGGGGCGACTGGAAGAACGGCTGGTGATCATGACAACTCACACCGAACCGCGCGACACCTCCGCAGTCGGCCGCAACCCGCATCCCCGCAACTTCATCGGCACCGCGATGCGTGTGCTCACGACGGTGACCGGCTCGGAGTTCGCGGAGAAGTACAAGATCCGCGAACCCATCAACCGGGTCGCCTACCAGGCCACCAAGACCGGTTTCCAGACCCTCGGCGCGGCCAACCGCGCGTTCAAGGCCGCCCAGGGCGGCTCGGGCGACGCCAAGCGGCTGACCACCGCACCCAAGAACTACTTCAACCTCACCCCCGACGACGAGCAGCAGATGATCGCGGAGACGGTGAAGGAGTTCGCCACCGAGATCCTGCGCCCCGCCGCCTACGACGCCGATGCCGCGGCCACGGCGCCCGAGGACATCGTCAAGCGCTCGGCCGAGCTGGGCATCACGATGATCAATGTGCCCGAGACCTTCGACGGTGCGGCCTCCGAGCGTGGCGTGGTCACCAACGCACTCGTCGCCGAGGCGATGGCCTACGGCGACATGGGCCTGGCCCTCCCGCTTCTGGCGCCGAGTGGTGTGGCAACCACCCTCACCAACTTCGGCACCGACTCCCAGCAGCGCACCTACCTGCCCGACTTCGCCGGCGAGAACGTGCCGCAGTCGGCCGTCGTCATCGCCGAGCCCAAGCCGCTGTTCGACGCATTCGCGTTGAGCACCAAGGCAACCCGCGTACCCAGCGGATACCGCCTCAACGGCGTGAAGTCCTTCGTGCCCGCCGCCGGGTCGTCGGAGCTGTTCGTCGTCGGAGCCCAGCTCGACGGCAAACCCGCGCTGTTCCTGGTCGAGTCCGACTCCAAGGGCCTGATCGTCGAAGCCGATCCCGGCATGGGTGTCCGCGCCGCCGGCATGGGACGCCTGCTCCTGCAGGACGTCGCCGTTCCCGAGACGGCGCTGCTCGCCGGCGACGGCGACGCCGCCTTCGCCGCGTACCGCGACGTGGTGCGCCTGTCACGCCTCGGCTGGTCCGCACTGGCCGCCGGTACCGCCCGCGCGGTCCTCGACTACGTGATCCCCTACGTCAACGAGCGTGAGGCCTTCGGCGAGCCGATCTCCAACCGGCAGGCGGTCGCGTTCATGGTCGCCAACATCGCCACCGAGGTCGACTCGATCCGCCTCGTGACGCTGCGCGGCGCCGCACGTGCCGAGCAGGGCCTGAGCTTCGCCCGCGAAGCCGCCCTCGCCCGCAAGCTCACCATCGACAAGGGCCTGCAGATCGGCCTCGACGGCGTCCAGCTGCTCGGCGGACACGGCTTCACCAAGGAGCACCCGGTCGAGCGCTGGTACCGCGACCTCCGCGGCGCCGGCATCGGCGAAGGCATCGTCGTCCTCTAGACCGACTGTGATCCAAGGAAACTGACATGAGCATCAATCTCGAACTCCCGAAGAAGCTGCACGTCACCATCGACCAGGCACATCAGGCGGCGGCGGAGATCTTCCGGCCCATCTCGCGCAAATACGATCTGCGCGAACACGATTACCCGGTCGAACTCGACACTCTGGCCAGCCTCTACGACGGTCTCTCCGAGACCGGGCAGGCCGGCGCGGGTGCCGACGGCGGTCGAAGCCAGCAGAAGAAGGCCAAGCCACGCGAAGAGGGCGCGGTGGTCAACGGCGGCAACATGCAGTCGGCGCTCAACGTGATCGAAACATGCTGGGGCGACCTCGGTCTCATGCTGTCCATCCCCTACCAGGGTCTGGGGAACTCGGCGATCGCCGCGGTGGCCACCGACGAACAGCTGGAGCGGTTCGGCAAGGTATGGGCCGCGATGGCCATCACCGAGCCCAGCTTCGGCTCCGACTCGGCGGCCGTGAGCACCACCGCCACCCTCGACGGCGACGAGTACGTCATCAACGGCGAGAAGATCTTCGTGACCGCCGGCTCGCGCGCCACCCACATCGTCGTGTGGGCGACCGTCGACAAGAGCCTGGGCCGCGCCGCCATCAAGAGCTTCGTGGTCCCGCGCGAGCACCCCGGGGTGGAAGTCGTTCGGCTGGAACACAAGCTGGGCATCCGCGTCTCCGACACCGCGGTGATCCGGTTCGAGAACTGCCGGATCCCCAAGGAGAACCTGCTCGGCTCCCCCGAGGTGGACACCAAGAAGGGGTTCGGCGGGGTCATGCAGACCTTCGACAACACCCGTCCCCTCGTCGCGGGCATGGCGGTCGGTGTCGCGCGTGCCGCGCTCGAGGAACTGCGCCGCATTCTGGACGAGGCCGGCATCGAGGTCGACTACGACCGTCCCGCCGCCGACCAGCACGCCGCGGCCGCCGAGTTCCTGCGCATGGAGGCCGACTTCGAGGCGGCCTACCTGCACACGATGCGCGCCACCTGGATGGCCGACAACAAGCAACCGAACTCGACCGAGGCGTCGATGTCGAAGGCCAAGGCCGGACGCACCGTCACCGACATCACCAACAAGGTGGTCGAGCTGACCGGCACGCTCGGGTACTCGGAGCGCCTGCTGGTGGAGAAGTGGGCCCGCGACTCGAAGATCCTCGACATCTTCGAGGGCACCCAGCAGATCCAGAACCTCATCATCGCCCGCCGCGTGCTGAACAAGAGCAGCGCCGAGCTCAAGTGAGTCTCTGACCGTGCGCTTTCCGTCCCCGCCGCCTCGACGAAGGTGGCGGGGACGAATGCGTTCGACCTCAGGCCGCCCCGACTAGTGCCAGACCGACGGCACATGCGGCGACCGATACGGTCAGCGTGATTCCGGCGTACCCGGCCGCGACCAGCCTCTGCCGGTTCTCCGCCAGGCGGACGACCTCGAAGCTCGCGGTGCTGAAAGTGGTGTAACCGCCGCAGAATCCGGTGCCGACGACGGCCTGCAGTTCATGCGGAGCCCCCTGGAAGATCACCAGACCGGCGAGCACACCGAGCAGCGCCGAACCGGTCACGTTGACGACGAAGGTTCCCCACGGGGTGATGCTGGGCCACTTCCATTTGACCGCACCGTCGACGACGAAGCGCACCACCGCTCCGAGCCCTCCCGCCACCACCACGGCGAGGGCGATCATCGGCGCCTCCGTCGTGCCGCGAACCCCGAGGCGGCGGCGATCCCGCCGGCTGCCGCGCCGAGACCGAGCACGACGCTGAGCGCCGCGTACGCGATGGCGGTCACCACCGCCGACGCGCGGGTCAGTTCCGAGATCTCCAGCGCGAACGTGCTGTAGGTGGTCAGCGCCCCGCAGATGCCGGTGCCACCGAACAACCTCACCCGCTGTCGCCAGCCCTCGTCATGGCCAAGCCGCGCAAGCAGTTCCAGGAGCGCACCGAGGACGAAGGCGCCGATGATGTTGACCGCGAACGTCGCCCACGGCCAGTGCCCCTCGGCGGCGGGGAATGTCTCCTCTGCCCAGTACCGCACGCCCGTACCGATCAGCCCTCCCGCGAACACCCACGCCAGGGCGTGCACGCGCAGATGCAGCGGCCGTTCGTCGGGATCGACGGGGAGTTCGTCGTGCTTGTCCACATGCACGCGACCAAGTCTCCGCTACGTGACGACCGTGTACAACACGATCAGATAGACCGGCACCAGCACGTCGAAGAAGAAGATCGGTCCGGCGTTGCCCGCCTTGAAGTTCCGGTGCGTCACCATCTCCCGCACGTGTCCGACGGCGGCACCCAGGTAGAACACGGAGAACGCGATGATCGTGGCCAGGGTGAACTCGTCACCGAAACCGGAGGCGATGACGCCCAGCACACCGGTCGCCAGACTGGCGAGACCGACCTCCCACTGCCACGGCGTCTTCGACGGCCAGCCGATCGACTCCGCGATCGGCTCGCCGAAGAACATGTGACCGCAACCGGTCATCCAGCCCTGTACGCCGATCATCCACAGCACCGAGTTCTCGAGCAGATCCCGGCCGAGGTCGCCTCCCGGTGCCAGCACGTCGATCACCGTCATGACGATCGTGCCGACCAGCCCGACGAACGGGACGAGGGTTATCGCGGTGCGGAGGATGCGGTCGCGCACGTCGTGACGCCCGTCAGCCCTTGAGCTGCTCGGCGAGCGCGGTCAGGACGTCCGGGTCCTCGATGGTCGACGGGACCGTGTACTCCTCGTGGTCGGCGATCTGGCGCATCGTCTTGCGCAGGATCTTGCCCGACCGCGTCTTGGGCAGCGCCGGCACCACCGTCACATCGCGGAAGGTCGCGACGGCGCCGATCTCGTTGCGCACCTTGGCGACCAGCTCGCTCCGCAGCGTGTCCGCCTCGATCTCGACACCCGACTTCAGCACCACGTAACCGCTCGGGCGCTGCCCTTTGAGATCGTCGTGGATCCCGATGACCGCGCATTCGGCGACCGCCGGATGCGACGCCACGACCGCCTCGATACTTCCGGTCGAAAGCCGGTGCCCGGCAACGTTGATCACGTCATCCGAGCGTCCCAGGACGAACACGTACCCGTCGGAGTCGAGATATCCGCTGTCGCCGGTCAGGTAGTACCCCTCGAAGGCGGCGAGGTAGGACTTGCGGTAGCGCTCCTCGTCGCGCCACAAACCGGTCAGCGTCCCCGGCGGCAGCGGGAGGGTGATGACGATGTTGCCCTCCTCGTTCGCGCCCACCTGCTTGCCCTCGGCGTCGACGACGCCCACCTGATAGCCGGGAACGGGGACCGTCGGCGACCCCGCCTTGATCGGCATCGGTTCCAGGCCACGAAGATTCGCCGCAATGGCCCAGCCGGTCTCGGTCTGCCACCAATGGTCGACGACCGGCACCCCGAGAACCTCCGAGGCCCAGGTGAAGGTGTCCGGGTCGAGCCGCTCGCCCGCCGCGAACAACGTGTGGAGCGTCGACACGTCGTACTTCGCCAGCTCCGCGGCATTCGGGTCGGCTTTGCGGACGGCGCGGATTGCGGTCGGCGCGGTGAAGAGTGCCTTGACGCCGTGGTCGGCGATGACGCGCCAGAAGGCACCGGCGTCCGGCGTACCGACCGGCTTGCCCTCGTACATCACGGTCGTCGCACCGACCAGCAGCGGCGCGTACACGATGTAGGAGTGGCCGACGACCCAGCCGACGTCGGACGCCGTCCACCACACGTCACCGGCGGAGATGCCGTAGATGTTCTTCATCGACCAGGTCAGCGCGACGGCGTGGCCGCCGTTGTCGCGGACCACGCCCTTGGGCTTTCCGGTGGTGCCGGAGGTGTAGAGGATGTAGAGCGGATCGGTCGCGGCGACGGGCACCGGATCGACGGCCCGGGCGTCGCCCATCGCGGAATCCCAGTCCAGCCAACCGTCGTGATCGGCTGCGGAGCCGTTGATCTCGGGACGGTCCTTGACGATGACGGTCTGCGGAGCACTGGCCGACAGTTCGATCGCCCTCGCCACCATCGGCAGGTACTCGACCGCGCGCCCCGGCTCCAGACCACCGGAGGCGGTGACGACAGCGACCGGCTCGGCGTCGTCGATGCGGGTGGCGAGTTCGGGCGCGGCGAACCCACCGAAGACCACCGAGTGGACGGCACCGATCCGTGCGCAGGCCAGCATCGCGATCGCGGCCTCCGGGATCATCGGCATGTAGATGACGACGCGGTCGCCGGCGGCGATGCCCCGGGCGGCGAGGACACCCGCGAAGCGCGAGACCTCGTCGAGCAGTTCGGCATAGGTGTAACGGCGGACCTCGCCGACCATCGCCGAATCCCAGATGAGTGCGGGGCGGTCGCCGTTTCCGGCCTGCACGTGCCGGTCGAGGGCGTTGTACGACGTGTTCAGCTCGCCGTCGGGAAACCATCGGTAGAACGGTGCGGCCGAGTCGTCGAGGGCGCGAGTGGGCCGCACGGTCCAGTCGACGGCCCGGGCGGCCTCGAGCCAAAAGCCTTCACGATCGTCGACCGCCTGGGTGAATGCTTCGGTGTACCGGCCCATGGCCATCCTTTCGCCGTTCTCGCGCGCAGGGCGGGACACCTCATGTGCCCCGCCGCCCCTAGAGGGTATCGGTGTGATGGCCGGCACCGAATCGGATCTCACAACCTGCGCCGATCGGTCACCTGCAGGCGACGAACGGTCACGCACCACGCTCGGTCAGGCGTTGCGCAGCTCCCCCACCGCCGCGGTGACGTGGTCGAGGAAGGCGCGGACGGTGTTGAGCTCGGCCGCCGAGAAGTCGTCGACCACGGTCCGGACCCGGTCGATGAGCGGACCGAAGAAGCCCCAACCCATCTCCTGGGCGGCGTCGGTGACGTACAGCGTGACCCGTCGACGATCCGCGTCGTCGCGCGCCCGGGAGACCAGGCCCCGACCTTCCAGCCGATCGATCAACGCGGTCGTCGATGCGCTGTTGAGTCCCAGGTGCCCGGCAAGCCAGCCGGGGGTTGCGATTTCCCCTGCCCGCGAACGGTCGAGGAGGGCGATGAGCGCACGCACGTCAGTGGCATGCAGGACGTTCCGCGACGCGAACTCCGACCCGAGCAACTCGAGTTCGACGGTCAGCGCCCGCAGACGATGGACCAGGTCGTCATGTTCCACGCCGACCACTTTACGACATCAACTCGATGATCTACTCTCTCGATCATCGAGACATTAGACAGATCGGAGCCGCCCCGTGGCACGACCGTCACTGCAGGAGTTCGCCGATTCGCCTGACGGCACGAGGTTCTTCACCGCCTACGACGCCCTCATCGCACGCGGAGGAGGTCGGCCCCTCGAGGTCGAGAGCGGCCACGGGGTGACTCGGGTCAACAGTTACGGCACCTCGCCGGGCACGCCCATCGTCCTGCTCCCGGGCGGTGGCGCGACATCCGGGTCGTATGTGAATGTGGTCGGCCGCCTCGCAGAGTCGCGTCGGGTACTCACCGTCGACATCATCGGCGACGCCGGTCGCTCTCGCCCCGGGCCCGGCCGACCGCGCACAACCGACGATCTGTCGACCTGGCTGGACGCGACGTTCGACGCCCTCGATGTCGAATCCGTTGACCTCGTGGGCCATTCGTACGACGCGATGATCGCGCTGGCCTACGCGACCGGCGTCCACCGAGAGAGGGTGCGGCGACTCGTCCTCCTCGACCCGACCTCATGTTTCGCCGGCCTGCGACTGCGCTATCTCGCCCACGCAGTGCCGACGCTCATCGCACCGACTCCGCGGCGGCAACGCCGGTTCCTGTCGTGGGAGACCCGCGACGCCACCCTCGACCGCACGTGGATCGAGATGTACTGCGCCGGAGCGCAGTACCCCACCGGCCCGACGATCGTTCCGAAATGCCCGTCCCGAGAGGAATTCTCGAAGCTGCAGGGCGGCAAGATCGTCACCGCGATCTTCGCGCCCGACAGCCGGGCACACCACTCTCCCCGTGTCGCGGCGCGACTTCGGGAGCACTTACCCGATGCGCGGATCATCCTGTTGCACAGCGGAACCCACCACACACTGCCACTGGAGCCCGCGGACGAGCTCACCGCCTCAGTGCTCGACGCGGTCGAGCAGCGTGCGGAGAAGCGTGTCGAAGTAGACAGGTACAGGACCTTGCGGTCTCCACCACCAGGATCGGATGCCCGACGATCTCCCTGAGACGTGCCTCGTCGGTGATGCGCATGCGCACCTCCTCCCAAGCCTTCAGCGGGAGGCAAGGCCGCGTTGCGGAGCGGTCCATCCCGGTGTCCAGCGGATGGTGCGGAGCGATGCCTCACGCGTCGCGAACCGGCGGTGGTGATGCAGCCTCCCGTCGGTGACGACGAGATCCACCTCGGAATCGAGTCGGCGGGCAAGACTCTTCGCCGTCCACCCGGGCCGCCGACCGGACGTGCCCAGCACCACCGCCCCGGCGCCGAGGCGATCGGCAGCGTGCTGCAGCACCGTCACCGGGTCGCCGAAGTCGGTGACGATCTCCACCGACCGCGCACCGAGCCAGATCGCGAGTTCGCGTGCGGTCCGCAGCTGCTCGGCGACCGTGGCCTGCCCGGTCAGCAGATAGGACTCGCCCTTGAGCGCATCGTGGAGTCCGGTCGGGGCCTCGTCTCGTCGGCTGCGTCGTGTCGCGCAGACGAGAATCACGTCGGACGTCCCGCCGGTCGCGCGCACGGCGGTCTTGATGGCCCGGCGCGACGCCTCGCTTCCGGAGACGCCGACGACCACCGGGCGTCCCGCGGACAGTCCGTGTAGTTCCGGAACAGCGGGTGACGCGACCCATCGCGGGCCGTTGCGTCCGGGGAGCAGCTTCATCGTCTCGTCCTCTCGCCAGTGGTGGAAACGTGCTGCTCACAACGCTATGGAGACGAAGACCCCGAAACGCCATGCCGTGGGATGAACTGACCTCCACCCATGGGTGGAGGCCAGAATCCATCGGTGGGCGGAGGTGGGAGCGGGCTGCGGACCTATTCTGGAACGGTGACGAGCTTCACAGCAGACCTCGGAGCCGAACTGCGGCGTCGGGTCGAACGCGCCGGCGGGGACTATCCGCCGCTGTATCCCGCGGTCATCCTGTCGGCGAGTGTCGTCGTCACGGTGGTCTCGGTGGCGCAGCGATACCCGTTCGATCGGCCCGGCTGGGTGATCGCCGGGCTCGTGCTCGCCTGCGTCACTCTCGTCCTCGATCTGAGTGTGCCTCCGTCGTCCTTCGTGTGCTTCACCGTGCTCGCGAGCACGCTGTGCTTCCTGATGGATCCGGTGCCCAACGACGCCGCGCCCCTGCAGCTGATCCTGTCGGCGGCCATCGGTGCCGCGATGTACTCGCTGCGCACCGGAATACGCGTGGTGGCGTTGTGCATCGCGTTGGTCGTGGGGTTCGGGATCTTCGGTGGCCTCGAGTCCCCGGCGCTGTACGCGCTCGGTGTCGCGTGCGGGTGGCTGATCGGCTACATGGTCCTGATCCAGAAACGCCTGTCCGACAACCGTGCCCGCGTCCTGCGCGAGCGTGCCGACCGCGCCGCCAGCGACGAGCGCCGCCGCATCGCCCGGGAAATCCACGATGTCATCGCACACTCGTTGTCGATCACCATGCTCAACGTCACCGGCGCGCGGCGCGCATTGGAACAAGATCGCGACGTCGATGAGGCAATCGACGCCCTCACCGACGCCGAACGCCAGGGCCGGCAGGCCATGTCCGAGATCCGGACGATCGTGCACGTACTCGGCGCCGACGAGTCGCAACCGCCCACGGCAGCGCCCGGTGGCCGCGATCTCACCGCGCTGATCGACGACTACCGGAAGGCGGGCGTCCACGTCTCCTATCGGGTGGCCGGCGACCTCGCCTCGCTCCCCGATCCGGTCTCGGCCGCCCTGTACCGGATCACGCAGGAGTGCCTCGCCAACGTCGTCAAACACTCGACCGCCAACCGGGCCGCGGTGAACGTCACCGTGGACGATTCGGTCGAGATCATCATCGAGAATCCACACCTCGGCGGACGGGCGAGGGATCGGGGCGGCGCCGGCATCGACGGCATGACACAACGCGCCGCCTTGCTCGGCGGCACACTCGAGACCCGGCACGACGATGGGACCTGGATGGTCCACGCCACACTGCCGGCACGGGTCATGACCGACGGGCTGAGCGTATGACGACCGGCAACAGGTCGGGCGCGGGTCCCACCGACACGGTCGCCGAATCGATCCGCGTCCTGCTCGTCGACGACCAGGAACTGATCCGCACCGGACTGCGGCGCATCCTCCGACTCCGCGACGGTTTCGACATCGTCGGCGAATGTGCAGACGGCTCAGAGGTTCTCGCGGCGGTGGCCGAACACCGGCCGGACATCGTGGTGATGGATCTCCGCATGCGCAACATCGACGGCATCACGGCCACGACGATGCTGCGGACACTTCGGAAACCGCCCCCGGTGCTGGTGCTGACCACCTTCGACGACGACGATCTGCTGTCCGGCGCACTGCGTGCGGGGGCCGCGGGTTTCATCCTGAAGGACTCGCCTGCCGAGGCGCTGATCTGGGCGGTGCGGGCTGTGGTCCGCGACGGCGCCTTCCTCGATCCCGCGGTCACCGAACGCGTACTCAACGGCTTCCGGCGTGCCGGCCGCGAACGGACCTCGACCGCGCCGGACCTGACCGACCGCGAGACCGACGTCCTGCGCCTGATCGCCCGCGGTCTGACGAATGGCGAAATCGGTTCGGCACTCGGCATTTCGCAGGTGACGGTGAAGAGCCACGTGAACCACATCTTCACCAAGCTCGACCTGCGGGATCGCGCGGCAGCGATCGTCTTCGCCTACGACCGAGGGCTGGTCCTGGCCGAGTTCGACTGATCGAGACCAACGAATCCGCCCCGGTGATCCGCCCTCCTGGACGCAGCCGACGACGACATGCGCGCGGCGCGACGCCAGCGGTCGGTTTCCGGGGTGGTTCTCGGCCACTCAGCCGTCCAGCCGCACCTCGACCCCGTCGGCGAAGCGATACGGCCCCGCCACCAGGAGACCCCCGAACCGCTTGCGCAGCCGCGACATCTCGGCGCGCACGGTCACCGTCCGGTCGTCGACGCCGAAGAGGTGCATCGACATCTGCGCCGCGGTGACCCCGCTGCGATGCCGTGCGAGGTAGGTGAGGATGTCCCCATGACGCGGCGAACACCGGTGGGTCCATCCGCCGCTGGCGCCCTCGACCGAGACCGCGACGCACTCACCGCCGAAAGCGGTCGTGACCGTGCGCATCGAGACCCGCGTCGTCGACGCATCCACCGCGTCGGCGACCCGAACCAGCCAGCCGCCCGGCAGCGCCTCCACATCGCACTCGCCGAGCGCACCGAAGAAGGACCGGCCGGGTCCCACGCCACGCGGCAACAGCAGCCGGGCTCGCGGGGACACCGCGTCGACAGCCGCCACCCAGCCGTCGACGTCCACCGCCAGTGCCGGACCCGGTGAGCGGGCCAGGATCGGTGCAGCGACCGCGCGTAGGCAGTCCAGACGTCGATGATGCCGTTCCCGCAGCTGGGACTCGGCAAGCCGCGCGACGGCGTGCACGAGCGCCAGCGTGGTGGGATGGATCGTCGCCGCCGGCCCACTCACGTCGACGACGCCGAGCACGTCACCGGTGCGCGGGTCCTTGATCGGCGCGCCGGAGCACGTCCAGGAGTGATGGCTGCGCACGAAGTGCTCGGCGGAGAACACCTGGATGGACCGGCCGGACATCAGGGCGGTGCCGATCGCATTGGTGCCCACCGAGCTCTCGGCCCAGTCGGCGCCCTCGATGAAGCCCAACTGATCGGCGCGGCTGAGCACCCTCGACGACCCGCTGCGCCACAGCACGTGACCCCGCGCGTCCGCGATCACCAGAATGTTGTCGCCGTCGGCGATGAGCGAGTCGAGACCGCGGGCGAGTTCGTCGACGACCTCGACCAGCCCCGACTGGCGGCGTCGCTCCTCGAGTTCTTCCACGTCCAGTCGTCTTTCGATGGCAGCGTCCGCGTCCGGGTCGAGGCCCGCCTTACGGAGCCGCTGCCACGAGTCATCGATCACGGCCCGCGGACGTGCGGGCATCCGCCCTCCCGACATCGCCGCGTCGTGGACGGCGCTGAGGACGTGGGCGAACTCCCGCGGATCGTCGCCGGCCTGAACCGCTGGCTCCAGATCGGAGACGTGGTCGGAAGTCATCATCACGAAGATTGTGCGTCACATCACAGAACCGATGCAAGAAAGGGTCGGGTCGCAACGGGCTGCAACCCTTGCCGAGGCGGATCGGCGTGGCGTCTGCTGTCCTCAGCAAGACTGTGGTCCGCGTCACTTTCGGTGGACCACCCGAACTGTTGAGGAGACACCATGACCCAGACGCTCGAGCCGGTGGTCGGCACCGGCCGGACCCCGCAGCAGCGGATCGACGCGTGGCTGGAGGAGTTCGAAGCCGCGCTGGCCTCGCTCGACGTCGGTCGGGCGACAGCTGCGTTCCTCACCGACAGCTACTGGCGCGATCTGACGGCGTTCACCTGGAACATCAAGACCGTCGAGGGCCATGAGCAGATCACCGACATGCTCCTGGCTCGTCTGGCCGACACCCGTCCCGCGGGCTTCACGACGACCGAGGAGGCCGCCGATGACGGCGACGGTGTGGCGTCGGCCTTCATCTCCTTCGAGACCGCCGTCGGACGCTGCGAGGGTCACGTACGTATCCGCCCGGACGCCGACGGCATCGATCGCGCCTGGACGCTCCTCACCACCATGCAGGAGCTGAAGGGGTACGAGGAGAGTCGAGGCCCCACCCGCGTGCTCGGTGCCGTACATGGTTCCGATCCCGACACCCGGTCATGGGCCGAGAAGAAGGCCGACGAAGAGCGCGAGCTGGGCCGCACGGCACAGCCCTACGTCCTCGTCATCGGCGGCGGACAGGGCGGGATCGCGCTGGGCGCACGCCTCCGGCAACTCGGGGTGCCGTCGGTCGTCGTGGACCGTCACGACCGGCCCGGTGACCAGTGGCGCAAGCGGTACAAGTCCCTCTGCCTGCACGACCCGGTCTGGTACGACCACCTCCCGTACCTCCCCTTCCCGGAGAACTGGCCGGTGTTCGCACCCAAGGACAAGATCGGCGACTGGCTGGAGTTCTACACCAAGGTCATGGAGGTGCCGTACTGGAGCAAGACGACCTGCCTGTCGGCCACCTACGACGAGGACCGGAAACGCTGGACGGTCGAACTCGACCGCGACGGCGAACGCCTGACTCTTCATCCGACGCAGCTCGTTCTCGCGACCGGTATGTCCGGTAAGCCCTCGATCCCGACCGTTCCGGGTCAGGACATCTTCGCCGGCGAACAGCATCACTCCAGCCGGCATCCGGGACCCGACGCCTACGCGGGCAAGAAGGTGGTCGTGATCGGGTCGAACAACTCCGCCCACGACATCTGCAAGGCGCTCGTCGACACCGGTGTCGACACCACGATGGTGCAACGATCGTCGACGCACATCGTGAAGTCGGATTCGCTACGGTCGATCGCTCTCGGCGGCCTCTACAGCGAGGAGGCGGTCGCCTCCGGGATGACCACCAAGAAAGCCGACCTCACCTTCGCCTCGCTGCCCTACCGGATCATGCACGAATTCCAGGTGCCGGTGTACAACCAGATCCGCGAGCAGGACAAGGAGTTCTACGACCGTCTCGAGGCGGCCGGCTTCCAGCTCGACTTCGGGGACGACGACTCGGGTCTCTTCATGAAGTACCTACGACGCGGGTCGGGTTACTACATCGATGTCGGGGCCAGCGAACTCATCGCCAACGGCACCATCAAGCTGGTCCAGGGTCAGCTCGATCATCTCACCGAGACCTCGGTGGTCCTGTCCGACGGCACCGCACTCGAGGCCGATGTCGTGGTTTACGCCACCGGATTCGGATCGATGAACGGCTGGGCCGCCGACCTCATGGGACAAGAGGTCGCCGACCGCGTCGGCAAGGTCTGGGGACTGGGATCGGAGACCACCAAGGACCCCGGACCGTGGGAGGGCGAGCAGCGCAACATGTGGAAGCCGACGCAGCAGCCGGGCCTCTGGTTCCACGGCGGCAATCTGCACCAGTCCCGCCACTACTCGCTATACCTGGCCCTTCAGCTGAAGGCTCGGTACGAGGGTCTCGACACTCCGGTGTACGGCCTGGCCGAGGTGCACCATCTCAGCTGAGGACGCATGAACGAGAAATGCCCCGCGACAACGAGGTCGCGGGGCATTCTCATGGCTTGGACGCCGCATCCGTCCTGAACCGACGCGGGCGCTGAAATGCACTGTGGCCCTTCACGATTGGTGTCGTGAAGGGCCACAGTGGAAGTTGTGTTCGGCGGTGTCCTACTCTCCCACACTGATTAAGGTGCAGTACCATTGGCGCTGGAGGGCTTA